>NC_020126.1:5715500-6022000 GCF_000331735.1 Myxococcus stipitatus DSM 14675
AGTCGCGCACGCCGGTGACCTTGCCCTTGACGACGCGGCCCTCGGCCAGGTTCTTGCGCGTCTCGGTGGCGAGCTGACGCTGCTCATCCTCGAGCAGCGAGCGGCGCGACAGCACCACGTTGCGCTCACGAACCTCGGTGACGCGGAACTTGAGCTTCTCGCCGATGAACTGGTCCGGCTTCTCGACGTAGCGCAGGTCCAGCTGGCTGATGGGGCAGAACGCGCGCACGTCGCCGATGGCGACCTCGACGCCGCCCTTGTTCACGCTCAGCACCATGCCCTCGACGGGCATGCCGGACGCGCGGGCCTCGGCCAGCAGCGCCATGGACGCGCTGCCCTTGGCCAGCGCGCGGCTCAGGACGATTCCCTTGGCGCCCAGCTCGATGACGTGCGCCTCCAGGCTGTCGCCCACGCCGAAGCGCAGGATGCCCTCGTCGTCCTTCAGCTCGCGAAGCTCAATCATCGCCTCGCTCTTGGACGCGCCCTCCAGCGACACGAACGCGGTGTCCGCGCCGAGCTGGAAGATGGTGCCCTTGACCTTCTCGCCCAGGCGCACGCCCCGGCGGCCGGGAGCCCCACCCTCCTTGGCCTGCGCCTCGAACATCTCGGCGAAGGACTCGGACTCGGGGACCTCCTCGTACAGCGCGGACACGGGAGCCGGCGTCGGCGTCACGGGGCGCGGCGCGGGCGCGGAGCCAGAGGCCTCCGCCGCGGCCGTCGTGGCCTCCGCCGTCGCGGTGCCCTCCGCGGGCGACTCGCTCACCGGGCCGCGCGTCTCGATGGCACCCGTCGCGCGCTTCACGACGACCATCGGACCGGACGGCCGGCGCTCGCCACCCCCGCGGCGCTCTCCGCCTCCTCGGGGAGGACGGCGGTCCTCGCGCGGCGCCCCACCCTCGGGACGAGGCTGCGCGTCGCGGCCCTGACCAGGACCTCCGCGCTCGCCACCGCGACCGCCACCACCGCTACGGCCTCCGCCCTCGCCACGGCCGCTGCCGCCCGAGGGGATGCCGAGCATCACGTCGCCGAAAGTCGCCTTCGGCTTCTTGGGGCCCATCCCGCCCGGACCACCAGCATTGGAACCGTTCTTCTCGTCGCTCACCGCGGAGACCTTCCTGAGACGAAGTCAGCCCGGACTTACCGTGAAGCCAGGGCTCATGAAAAAGGCGGCGCACTCTACACGCGTGCCCTGTCCGGAGGAAGCCCCGAAGACAAACACACCGTCCGCGCCACTGCCCCGACCATAACGACACCCGCCCGCCCCGACATCCTCTCCGGCAGCTCCTTGCACCTCCAAGCACACGCCGCCTGCCCCGTGAGGAGCCGAGCAGTGGCGCGGACTTAGCGGCCCCGGCGCAAGCGGCCCGTCACCTTGCGGAACACCGCCCCAGCCTCGGGGACACCCAGGGCGGCGGCCACCGCGAAATAGCTGCCGCCCATGGGGAGCGCCACGGCGAGAAAGCCCAGGATGGGGTGCAGACGTGGGGGCGACAGGACCCCGCCCCCCCACTCCGCTTGCACTCCTGGCATGGGGCCCAGGGTGCTGGTGAGCGCCAGCTTCACGCCCAGGGCCACGAGCCCCCCCACGCCGGCCGCGAACCACAACCGAGGCAGCAGGCCCTGGGGCACTCCGACGGGCCCCACCTGCTTCACCAGCTTGTGGCGCAGCAGCGAGGACTCCAGCCACGCCACCAGGCCGCTGGACAGGGTGAGGCCCATGGCGCCCAGGTGCGGGGGAAGGCCCAGCCACTCCGGGAGGTGGAGGCCCAGGCCCCAGGCGGCCAGCGTCCCCACCGCGACGCGGACGATGGCGAAGCGCAGGGGCGTCTTCGGGTCCTTCAGCGCATAGAAGGCGGAGGCATAGAGGCGCCCCACGGTGGAGGCCACCAGCCCCACGGACGCGCCCATCAGCAGGTACCAGAGGTAGCGCGAGTCCGCCGCGTCGAAGCGGCCCGTCTGCAGCAGCGCCGCCGCCACCATGTCGCCCAGGAAGAGGAAGGCCGCCGCCGAGGGGACGACCCAGAAGGCGATGCGCCGGGCCCCCGCGTCGATCCGCTGGCGCAGCTTCGCGGCGACCTCCTCCTTCGAGCCATCCGTCGCGCGCGCCAGCTCCGGCAGCTCCGCCGCGGACACCGCCATGCCGAAGAGGCTCACCGGGATGAGGTAGAGCGTCTGCGCGTAGACGAGCGAGGACATGGCGCGCACGGAGATGAGCGTGGCGAAGGCCGTGTCCACCCACGAGCTGAACTGCACCACCCCGCGCCCCAGCACCACCGGGCCAAAGTTCCTCAGCACCTGGCGCACGGGCTCCGCCGCGGTGGACAGCGACGGCCGGAAGTGCCCCAGCAGCCGGAGCACGCCAGGCACCTGCACCGCGAACTGGAGGAAGCTGCCCGCGACGACGCCGTAGGCCAGCACCTCCACGAGCGCGTCCTCGAGGTAGCGCCCCCCGGCGACCAGCAGCGTGACGATGATGGCCCCGTTCCAGACCACCGGCGCCAGATAGGACAAGAGGAAGCGGCGGTGGCTGTTGAGGATGCCCAGACACCAGGCGCTCAGCACCAGGAAGCCCGTGCCCGGGAAGAGGATGCGCACCACGCGGACGGCCAGGGCGTGGTCCTCACCGGTGAAGCCCGGCGCGACCAGGTCCACGAAGAAGGGCGTGAACAGCATGCCCGCGCCCACGAGCACCGCCGTCGCCAGCGCGAGCAGGCCGAACACCGCGCCCGCGACCCGGTCCGCCTCCTCCGTGTCCTTGCGGCCCAGCAGCTGCGCGTAGACGGGGATGAACGAGCCGGAGAGGACGCCCTCGCCGAAGAGGTTCTGCAGGAAGTTGGGGATGCGCAGCGCGGCCTTGAAGATGGCGGCGGCATCCGCGTTGCCCAGGTAGTGCGCGAAGACCCGCTCGCGCACCAGCCCCATGAGCCGCGAGGCCAGGATGCCCGTGGCCACGAGCAGCGCGCCACGCCCTCCGGAGCGCTCGGGCCGGGGTGATGGGGCGGCGGGAGGCGGCGGAGAAGGCTCGGGCGCGGAGGCGGTCACGGGCGAAGGACTCTATGCGTGGCGTCAAGTGGCATGAAGCAGGAAACCTGACGTGCCCTGTTTCTCTTGACGGTCCTGCGGCGGATTGCGAGGGTCCGTCCTGAATGGCCGAAACCCCGGACAGCGACCTGGACGACGTGGCGCGCATCCGCCGCGTGTTGGCGCGTGAGCTCGAGACCATCAACGAGTACGAGTCCTTCGCTCGTGCCTCCTCCCATCCCGAGGTGAGGGCGTTCTTCCTCCACCTGGCGAGCGAGGAGAAGGAGCACGTCTTCGAGGCGGTCCACATGCTGCGTCTGCTGGACACCGGGCAGGACGCGCACTTCGCCAGTCCCATCGCTCCGGGACACTTCCAGCAGGCCGTCGCCGGGGAGGGGCCCGCTCCCGCGCAGGTCCATGTGCCCGCGGTGCCGGCGCCTGCCGCCATTCCGGCCCGGACGCCGACGGAGCCGCTCACCTCGCTTCCCCCGCAGCGCCTCATCTACGGCCTGCCGGCCCCCCCGCCCTCCGCGGAATCCCACCCCCTCACGGTGGGCTCGCTGCGCCGCGGTGGCGGCGGGCGCGGTGGCAATCGTTGACCCTGTTTCCTCTCCCCTCTCCTTGCTGAGTTTCTGGAGACTGTTCGATGCCTGACTTCCTTGGACATGCCGAGAACCCGCTCCGTGAAGAAGAGTGGGCGCGCCTGAACGAAACCGTCATCCAGGTGGCGCGGCGCTCACTCGTGGGCCGGCGCATCCTCGACATCTACGGGCCGCTGGGCGCGGGCGTCCAGACGGTGCCCTACGACGAGTTCCAGGGAGTGTCCCCGGGCGCGGTGGACATCGTCGGCGAGCAGGAGACCGCGATGGTCTTCACCGACGCGCGCAAGTTCAAGACCATCCCCATCATCTACAAGGACTTCCTGCTGCACTGGCGGGACATCGAGGCGGCGCGTACGCACAACATGCCGCTGGACGTGTCCGCCGCCGCCGGCGCCGCGGCGCTGTGCGCCCAGCAGGAAGACGAGCTCATCTTCTACGGTGACGCGCGACTGGGCTACGAGGGCCTGATGACGGCCAACGGCCGGCTCACCGTGCCGCTCGGCGACTGGACGGCGGCGGGCGGCGGCTTCCAGGCCATCGTCGAGGCCACGCGCACGCTCAACGAGCACGGCCACTTCGGCCCGTACGCGGTGGTGCTGTCGCCGCGCCTGTACTCGCAGCTGCACCGCATCTACGAGAAGACGGGCGTGCTGGAGATCGAGACCATCAAGCAGCTGGCCTCCGACGGCGTCTACCAGTCCAACCGCCTGCGCGGTGACTCCGGCGTGGTCGTGTCCACGGGCCGGGAGAACATGGACCTGGCGGTGTCCATGGACATGGTGGCCGCCTACCTGGGTGCCTCGCGGATGAACCATCCGTTCCGCGTGCTGGAGGCGCTGCTGCTGCGCATCAAGCACCCGGACGCCATCTGCACCCTCGAGGGCGCTGGCGCGACCTCGGCCCGTCGCTAGTCCGCCCGAGCTCCCCTGCTGCCATGGCCAAGGTGCTGGTGATTGATGACGAGGTGAACCTTCGCAAGGTTCTCGCCGCGATGCTGCGCAGGGATGGGTTCGACGTCACCGTCGCGGAGAATGGCGAGCAGGGACTGGCGGAGTTCCAGAAGAACGGCGCCGACATCGTCGTGACGGACCTGGTGATGCCCAAGGTGGGCGGCATGGAGGTGCTCAGCACCGTCCGCGCCGCCAACCCGGACGTCCCCGTCATCATCATCACCGCGCACGGCACGGTGGACTCGGCCGTGGACGCCATCAAGGCGGGCGCGTTCGACTACATCACCAAGCCCTTCGACCAGGCGGAGCTGTCCTCCGTCGTCGCCAAGGCCGCGAAGACGAACGAGAGCGCGCGCCGCTCCGTGCGTCCCGACGTCAAGGCCCGCGCCGCCATCATCGGCGAGGCGCCGCAGATGCAGGACGTCTACAAGGTCATCGACAAGGTGGCGGACACGCCCTCCACGGTGCTCATCACCGGCGAGAGCGGCACGGGCAAGGAGCTCATCGCCACCGCGCTGCACGGGGCCTCCAGCCGCCGCGACAAGCCGTTCATCAAGATCAACTGCGCGGCCATCCCCGCGACACTCCTGGAGAGCGAGCTGTTCGGCTACGAGCGCGGCGCCTTCACCGGCGCCGTCACGTCCAAGCCCGGCCGCTTCGAGCTGGCCGACGAGGGCACCCTCTTCCTGGACGAGATTGGCGAGATCCCCGTCGAGATGCAGGTGAAGCTGCTGCGCGCGCTCCAGGAGGGCGAGTTCGAGCGCGTGGGTGGCATCAAGACGACGCGCGTGGACGTGCGCCTGGTGGCCGCCACCAACCGGGACCTGCAGGCGGAGATTGAAGCGGGCCGCTTCCGCAAGGACTTGTACTACCGACTCGCGGTGGTGCCGCTCACCCTGCCCCCGCTGAGGGAGCGCCGGAGCGACATCCTCATGCTCGCGCGGCACTTCGTCGACAAGTACAACCGCCGGCTGAACAAGAAGATCGAAGGCATCGCGGACGATGCGCTCGCGCTGCTCCAGGCCTACGCGTGGCCCGGCAACATCCGCGAGCTGGAGAACCTCATCGAGCGCGTCCTGCTGTTCGCGGACGGGCCGTTCATCACGGCCAAGGACCTGCCCGAGCCCGTCCGCCATGGAGCGGGCACCCAGCCGAGCGCCACGCCGTCCTCCTCCGCGCCCACCATGGACGTGCCCGCGGGCGAAGTGGGCCTGAAGGACATCGTCCGGATGAAGGCCGCGGAGCTCGAGCGCGACCTCATCGTCAAGAAGCTGGAGGAGACGAGCGGCAACGTCACGCGCGCCGCCCGCCTGCTGCAGATCAGCCGGAAGTCGCTGCAGACCAAGATGAAGGAATTCGGCCTGCGCGACACCACGCCCGACGAGCAAGAGGACGGCCCCGAGGATTGACCCTCGGCTGGCGGAATTCCTCGTCGCGGGCGCTGGTTTTCGCGCCCGCCCCACCCTTTCCAACTCCGGGAGCCTGTATGCGGCCGAACCTTCCCACCCTCGGTGCCCCTCCGAAGCGGAGCCCCATCGGGCCCGTGGTCGCCGTGTCGCTCATTCTCGGCGGCGCCGCGGGAGGTGTCTGGTGGTGGAAGCAACGGATGGCCGCCGCCGCCCCTCAGGAGGCCTCGGCCACGCCCACCGCCGAGGGGGCTGACGGCACCGCCGCGCCAACCCCTGGCACCGCCGCGCCTGGAACGGGCACCGCCCAGGCCCCTTCCGCCGCGCCCGCGCCCGTGGACCCGGTGAAGGCCGCGGGCCTGGAGCACGCGTCGATGCGCATCGAGGGGCCCCTGGAGACGGCGCTCATCCGGTCCGCCGGAGGAGACGTGGGCCCCGCACTGGCGCAGGTGGTGACGCGGACGCTGGTGTGGTGGGTGGAGGTGCCCGGCGAGATCCTGCGGGGCGACACCCTGGACGTGCTCTATCAGCGCCGCCCCAACGAGGAGCCGCTGGTCCACGCCGTGCGATTCACCAGCGCGAAGCTGGGCAAGACGATGAGCGCCTTCCGGTTCCAGCCCGAGGGCGAGAGCACGCCCCGCTACTACCTGCCCACGGGCGACGAGCTGGAGCTGCGCCTGGAGAAGTCCCCCGTGGACGACTACGAGCAGGTGACGTCCCTGCTGCGCGATGGGCGGCGCCACAAGGGCGTGGACTTCCGCACCCCGGTGGGCACGCCCGTGAAGGCCCCCTTCGCCGGCGTGGTGAAGCGCAAGAACTGGAACTGGAGCAGCAACGGCAACTGCCTGGAGCTGGTCGAGTCCGGGGGCCGCGCCCGCCGCGCGCTCTTCCTGCACCTGGACGAGGTGGACAAGGACATCCGCCCGGGCACCCGCTTCAACGTGGGCCAGGTCGTGGGCCGCAGCGGCAACACGGGCCGCTCCTTCGCGCCCCACCTCCACTACCAGCTCATGACGCAGGATGACCGGGTGCTGGACCCGTTCGACCAGCACAAGACCTACCGTCGCGCCCTGGCCGCCCGCTACAAGACGGCCTTCGACGACGAGGTGCGCCGGCTGGAAGGGCTGCTCGGGACGTCCGTCGCGGGGAAGTAAAAGCAACCCGATTCTTGACACTCCTCCAACGGCGCGGCTAGCTGGAAGCCCCCCGGGCTTGCCGGAAGGTCCGGGCGTTTCGCCGTCGGAGGTCGGATGCACAGGCTTCGCGCCGTACTCGCCGCCCTGTCACTGGGCGTACCGTTCGTCGCCAGCGCGGCGGATATCACGCGGATCGCCTCGGCCCTCGAGGACGATGACCCGTTCGACCTGTTCATCGACGTCGGGTTCGAGCGCACCCAGACTCGCGCGAAGATTGTCCGCGAGCAGCTCTCCACCAACGCCGAGCCCGGGATGACGGGTGACGTCGCGGAGCTCTGGTACAAGGGCGTCGACGCGCGGCTCAACCTGCGGATGGCCATTGGCCTCTACCGGGACCTGGAGCTGTCCTTCAAGCTCCCCCTCGTGTTCCAGCAGAACGAGGAGTGGAACTTCACGTCCCAGTCGTCGCGCTCGACGTCCACCATCACCAACAACTGCATCAACGCGGATGGCAGCCTCATCCCGAACTGCCTCGGCAACCCGGACGCCAGCGCGCCCCTCTTCGGCGTGCCGCAGGAGAGCTTCCGCGGCGGCCTGGGCAACCTGCACTTCGGCCTCGCGTATGCCTTCTTCAACCAGGAGAAGGACGACACGAAGCCCACGTGGATTGTCGGCATCGACTACGAGGCTCCCACCGCGAAGGTGAGAGACCCGAGCGTGGACACCACGGACTCGGATGAGCGCGGCAACATCGGGGACCGGGTCCACAAGTACCAGATCTACACCTCGTTCTCCCGGCGCATGGGCGCGGCCGAGCCGTACTTCAAGGCCAGCTACACCATCCCTGTGCGAGGCCCGGGCATCTACTCGAACTGCGACCAGCGCAATGCCACGCCGCCCAACCTGGGTGCGCCCGGCAACTGCGGCCAGGGCCCGTGGAACCGCAAGGAGACGGGCATCAAGGCGCCGGAGATGGTGGGCATGCTCGCCGGCGTGGAGCTGGTGCCGTTCTACCGGCCGGAGAAGCACCAGAAGTTCACGCTCGACCTGCGCGCCATCGGCAACTACGTGGGCTCGGGCCGGTACAACAACGAGCTGAGCGCGGCGCTGCGCAAGCTGCTCACCTCCGAGGAGTACTTCCAGATCGGCGGCATGATGGGCGTCACCGCCAGCGCGGCCGAGTCCTTCCAGATTCGTGCGTCCGGCACCTTCCTCTACAACACGGACCACCTGCTCACGAACGAGGAGCTCGGCAAGGACCTCGACGGCGACGGGGAGATCAACGACGCGCTGGGCTCGCCGGAGCTCAACCCCACGTTCGACTGGCGCTATGACCTGGTGTCCCGCCGCTTCCGCGCCATCGGCAGCACGACGTTCCGCTTCGACCTGAGCGCGACCTTCAGCTTCTAGCGCCGGGCAGCACCCCGTCAGGAGACGTGGCCCCTTCGGCACGTCTCCTGACTCCGCCTCCCTGCCTCACCGCTTCAGCGACAGCCCGAGTCGGTAGACATCCTGTCCCGACCAGCCCGCGCGTCGCGCCAGCTCGGTGCTCAGCGGCTTGAGCTTCTCGCCCCGGGCAAGTCCCTCCTCCAGCGCACGCCGCAGCTCGTCCTCGGACCAGCGCCGCTCGCCGGTGCGGCCCTCCACCATCACCACCACCTCGCCGCGTGCCTCCTCCGTCGCGTAGCGCGCGGACAGCTCCGTCAGCGAGCCCCGGACGAACTCCTCGTGCAGCTTCGTCAGCTCCCGGGCCACACAGCCCCTGCGCTCTCCCCAGGCCTCGAGGAGGTCCTGGAGCGTCTCGCCCAGGCGCCGGGGCGACTCGTAGAGCACCAGCGTCGCGGACAGCGCGGCCACCTCCTCGAGCATGGCCCTTCGCTCCGGCCCCTTGCGTGGGAGAAAGCCCAGGAAGTGGAAGCGCCCCGTGGGCAGTCCCGATGCACTGAGCGCTGAGATCAGCGCGGTCGCCCCGGGCACGGGGACGACGGTGAGGTCTCTCTCGAGCGCCTCCGCCACCAGCCGTTCCCCCGGGTCGCTGATGGCTGGACTGCCCGCGTCCGTGATGAGCGCACAGTCCTCGCCCCCGGCAATCCGGTCCAGGATCCGCCCGGCCCGCTGCCCTTCGGCGAAGGCCGGGAGGCTCACCAGGTCCTTCCCACCGATTCCAAAGTGGTCGAGCAGCACGCGGGAGTGCCGTGTGTCCTCGCACGCAATGAAGGCCACGGCCCGAAGCGTCTCGAGCGCGCGCACCGAAATATCACCCAGGTTCCCGATGGGCGTGGCCACCAGGTACAGCGTTCCAGCCATGCCTTCCCCTTACATGCCCGCATCGAAGGCGCCGGGAATGTGCTCCACGGTGGCGCGCTCACCGCGCCCCACCACCGACACGACATCGAAGCGCATCATCCGCCCATGCAGGTCATGGGCGAAGAGATAGTGCAGCGCCGCCTTCACCACCCGACGCTGCTTCGCGAAGGACACCGTGTGCGCGGGGTCTCCCCACACCGCCGAGGAGCGCATCCGCACCTCGACGAAGCACACCAAGTCATCCCGCTCCACCACCACATCCAGCTCGCCGTAGCGACACGGCCAGTTCCGCGCCCTCACCCGCCACCCCTGCGCCTCCAGGTACCGGACCGCCAACGCCTCCGCCTCATCCCCCACCGCCCGCCGCTCCCCACGCGCCACCATCCACCCCCGCACGTCCTCCCCTTGGAGGACAACGCCCAGCATCGGACTACACGTTAACCGTGCCGTCCGACATCTGAGCGAAGCCCGCGTGCGGGGTGACGTGCAGCACCTGCGTGAGGGTGCCCAGGTGCTTCAGCATGCGAGCGATGAGGGGCAGCTTCACCTCTTCCACGCCGACGAAGACGTCCTCGAGGATGAAGGGCCGCTTCACCCGCGCGCTCGCCTTCTCCACCACCGTCATCCGCAGGGCCAGGTAGTACAGGTCCAGGTCCTTGGGCGGCAGCTCACCCACGGGCACCCGACGGCCGCCCGTGAGCGCGAAGGCCCTGCCCTCCTTGTCCCACTCGACGCCCTGGTAGCGACGGTCCGTCAGCGCCGTCAGGTACTGCACACAGCGCTCCTTGAGGAGCCCCTGCACGCTGAGCACGTCCGTGGTGAACACGTCCGCGGCCTGCGACAGGAGCGCGGGGGATGGATCTTCCAGCGGCTCCGCGGGTGCGGCCGTCCCGTCCGGGGCAGTCATCGGAGCCGGCGGAGCCTTCGCCAGCGCGATGGACTCCTTCACGCGCCCCAGCTCCCGCTCCACCTCACGCATGTCGCGCACATAGGAGCCCTTGCGCGTCAGCTCCGCGTTGAGCGCATCCATCTGGTCCTTCAGCGCCTGCCGCTGCGTGGACGCCGCCACGAACTCCGGGTCCGCCTCCACCGATGCGAGCTGATCCTTCAGCTCCACCACGCGAGCCGCCAGCAGCTCCTTGCGCTCCAGCGCCGAGGGAATCTCGTCCAGGCTCTCCACGCCCAGCGCCTTCTGAGCCATGCGCACGGGCGCGGCCTCGGCCTCGAACTCCTCGAGGATCTTCTTCTCGCGCGCGTCGAAGCGGCCCTCCTTGCTCCCACGCTTCGAGGTCTGCTGGAGCTCATCCACGTACCGCAGCGCCAGGAACGCCGAGAAGCCGAAGGCTGGGATGTCCAGGAGCACCAGGTAGCGGAAGAGGCTGTCGACGCCGAGCCCCAGACCCAACCCCAGGCCCAGGAACAACACCCCCACGCCGATTCCCGCCCAGAACCCCTGGTTGCTCGTCAGCGGCTCCACCGAGGCCGGAACCTCCGCCGCTTCCGCGTCGCGATCCGCCCCGAGCCGGGCCAGCGCGTCGTCCCGCTTCGTCAGCGCCTTGGGATAGCGCTGCACCCGCTGGAGGATGTCCTGGGGAAGCCCCAGCGTCTGGGGCGTCGGAGCGGCCCGCCACGCGTTCTCCGCCTCATGGATGGCCACCTTGATGCCCTCGGTGCCCTTGAGGCGCTGATCCGCGTCGAAGAGCTGCGAGGACAGCCCATCCACCTTGAACTGGAGCGCATCCACGTCGCGCGCGGAGACCAGCTCCTCCTCCAGCGCGCGGACCTTCGCCTCCGCGGAGTGGAGGTCTTCAGCGGGGGCCACCGCGGACGCCGACGCCAGCGACGGGAACTTGCCCGACGTCTTCGGATCCACCGCCTTGCCCGCGGCCTTGCGCGGCCGGCGCGACGGGAGCTGCCCCAACTGCAGGCAGTAGAGCTGCTCGAAGGCCGTGCGCGGAGGCAGACCAACCTGGCCCCGCAGGAACTGGTTCGTCTCCGAGGCATCCGACGACACCAGCTCCGGCTGCTGCGTCGTCTTGTTCACCCGGTGCAGCGTCCCGGAGCCCCCCAGCTCGCGCAGCACGCGGTACGTGACGCCATCCACGCCCTGGAAGGTGAGCGCGGCCTTGCCGGACTTCGCGCCCGGCGCCACGAAGGAGACATCCCCACCGCGCCCGTCTGAGTAGAGCAGCGCGAGCAGGAGCCCCGCGAACGGACTCACCTCCGCACCGGGCGGCTTGAGGACGAGGTACCCGGCTTTCAGCGCGGAGCGGCCCGCGGGACTGAAGCCCCGGACATTCTGGACGGCGACCTCGACGAATTGCATGGCGGACGCATGTTAGCGCGAATGAAAAAAGGAGCGCCCGGTATCGGACGCTCCTTCTTGAGTTGGCCCATGGGCCAACAACGACTCAGGGGCTCAGGAGGCCTTGCTGGCCTTGGTCTCCGGCTCTTCCTGCACGTCGACGCGGGCAGCCTTGCCCTTCAGGTCGCGGAGGTAGAACAGGCGGCTGCGGTTCACGCGGCCACGCGAGAGGACCTCGATCTTCTCGTAGCGGGGGCTGTGCAGCGGGAAGATGCGCTCCACGCCGACGCCGAAGGACATCTTGCGGACCGTGAAGGTCGCGCGGTGGCTGCCAGAGGTCTTCCGGATGACGGTGCCCTCGAACGCCTGGACGCGCTCCTTCTCGCCCTCCTTCACCTTCCAGAAGACGCGCACGGAGTCACCAGGACGGAACGAGGTGACGTCCTGGCGCAGGTACTTCGCCTCGACGTGCTGAATGGCGCTGTTACGCATGACTGACTCCAGTGAAACGGAAGCTGACGCGACAATGGACGCGTGAAAGAGCGGGCCGTACTAGCAGAGAGAGCGGTGTCGGACAAGCCCGCTGAGGCCCAACCCACTGAGAACCCCTAGGGTTACAGGTCTTCCTCCCGGCGAGCCAGCAGTTTCTGGTCGGCCTTGGACAACTCCAACCGGGCGAACAGGTCTGGCCGACGCTCTCGCGTCAACATCAGCGACTTCCAACGCCGCCAACGCGCGATGCGCGCATGGTCCCCCGACTGGAGGACCGCCGGAACCTCGGCCTCTCGAAACACAGGCGGCCGGGTGTACTGGGGATGCTCCAGCATCCCCTCCTCGAAGCTTTCGGAGACGGACGAGGCCACGTTCCCGAGCACTCCGGGAACCAGCCGCGCCACCGCGTCCACCACCGCGAGCGCGGCGATCTCCCCGCCGGTGAGCACGAAGTCTCCCAGGGACAGCTCCCCATCCAGGGAGCCCATCACCCGTTCGTCCACGCCCTCGTAGCGGCCACACACCAGGATCAGCCCAGCCGCGTGGAGCGCGAGCTCCCGCGCACGGGGCTGGGTGAAGGTCTGCCCCCGAGGACTCATCAGGAGCACCTTCGCCCCCGGCAGCCGGGCCCGGGCGACCTCGATGGCGGCGACGAGCGGCTCCGGCTTCATCACCATGCCCGCACCGCCACCATAGGGCGCGTCATCCGTGACGCGGTGCTTTCCCTCCGCGAACTCGCGGATGTCCGTCACCGTCGCGCAGAGCAGCCCCTTCTCCTGGGCCTTGCCGAGGATGCTGGCGCCCAGGTAGCCGGACACCATCCCAGGGAACAGCGTGAGCAGCTCCACCGGATACGGCGGACTCACTGCTCGGACTCTTCCGGCCCGTCGTCGCGACGCCCGACCTCGACGTACTCGGGAGGACGGATCACGATTCGCTGCGCCGCGATGTCCACCGTCGGAACGAACTCATCCGCGAACGGCACCACGAGCTCCTGTCGTCCCGCGGCGCGGATGACCAGGTTCGGCACCTCGCTGGTGGCCCAGATCTCTTCCACGCGGCCCAGCGACACACCGGACTCGTCCACGGCCTCGAGGCCGATCAGGTCCCCCTGGAAGAACTCACCTTCCTCGGGAGGCTCCAGGTCCTCGCGATAGACGAAGACGGTGGCTCCCACGAAGCCCTCCGCCTGCGTGCGCGACTCAATCCCCTCGAAGACGACGATGTCCTCCTTCGGGGTGGGCCGCAGGGACTCGATCTGCAGGTCCCGCTCCTCGCCCGCACGGGTGCGGACGCGAACACGGTCCACGGTGCCCAGGGTCTCCGACGCGGGGTCGAACGGGCGGACCGCCAGCTCCCCACGCAACCCATGGGCCCGAGAGACGTAGCCCAGCTCCAGCAGCGGCTGAGGGCTCACCGGGGAGCATCCGGAGCGCCGGCGGGCTGCCCGTTGGCCGCGTTGCGCCGGTCGTCGAGGATTTCCAGGCGGACCTTCTGGCCTGTCTTCTGGGCAGCGGCATTGAGCAACGTCCGGAGGGCATTCACGGTACGCCCATCACGGCCGATGACCTTGCCGACATCCTCGGGGGCGACCTTCAGCTCGAAGAGCCGTGCGCCGTCCGCCTCGGAGATGCGCAGGCCCACCTGGTCCGGTTGATCGACCAGGGCCCGCGCCAGATACGTGAGAAGTTGCTCCACGTCCGCTCAGTACAGGCGGCCGCGGATCAAGCCGCGGGGGTGGACTTGGGGGCCTTCGCGGCGACCTTGATGAGGTCGGCGACCGTCTCGGACGGCGTCGCGCCCGTCTTCAGCCAGTAGTTCAGCCGGTCCTCGTTGAACTCCACCTTCGGAGGGGTGAGGTTCGGGTCGTACGCGCCAACGGCCTCGATGAACTTGCCATCCCGGGGGTTGCGGGAGTCGGTGGCGACCACGTGGTAGTACGGCTTCTTCTTGGCGCCCGCGCGGGCAAGACGGAGGACGACGGCCATGGAGTACTCCAGCGAACAGGAAACTACGAATGGAAACGGGGTGGCGCTCTTAACGCCGCACCCGCGGGATTGTCAAGGAAGCTCGGGACTTTATGTCGTGCTTTCGGCCGGAGAGGCCTCGCCACGATTGGCGAGCTGACCGCAGGCACCCGCGATGTCCCGACCGCGGTTCTTCCGGATGTAGGCAGCCACGTGTGCCTCGGAGAGGATGGCCCGGAACTCCTCCGCCCGCTCCTCCGCCGTGGTCTGGAACCCCAACCCCGGGTTCTCGTTGTAGGGAATCAGGTTGATCTTCGCCGGAATCCCCTTGAGGAGCTGGATCAGCCGGTGCGCGTCCTCATCCGCGTCGTTGAAGCCCTGGATGAGCACGTACTCGAAGGTGATACGGCGCCCCTGACGCAGGGGGAACTTGCGGCACGCGTCCAGGAGCGCCGCGATGTTCCACTTGCGGTTGACCGGCATCGTCTTGCTGCGCTGCTCGTCCGTGCTCGCGTTGAGCGAGATGGCGAGCTTCACGTCCGTCTCCTTGCCGAAGCGCTCGATCATGGGAACGAGGCCGACGGTGGAGACCGTGATGTGCCGGTGGCTGAAGTTGGGGCCGTCCTCCGACTGGAGGATGGCGAGCGCCGTCTTGAGGTTCTCGAAGTTGTGCAGCGGCTCGCCCATGCCCATGAACACCAGGTTGCTGAGCGGGCGCAGCGTCTCATGGCCCTCGTTCGCGCGGACCTCGCGGTTCACCGCATGGACCTGGGCGACGATCTCGCTGGGGGTCAGGTTGCGCTTGAGCCCCATGGTGCCCGTCATGCAGAAGCCACAAGCCATCGCGCAGCCCACCTGGGTGGACACGCACAGCGTCCGGCGGTCCTCGGAGGGCATGTAGACGGACTCGATGTAGCGGCCGTCCCGCGTCTTCCAGCGGTACTTGATGGTGCCGTCGGTGCTGCGCAGCTCACAGTCCTTCACCAGCGGGATGATCTCCGCGGCGGCCCGGAGCTTCTCGCGCAGGACCTTGGACAGGTCCGTCATCTCGTCGAAGGAGACAGCGCCGCGCTGGTGCAGCCAGCGGTAGATCTGCGGGGCACGGAACGCCCGCTCGCCCAGTTGCTCGGTGACGAACCGGGTGAGCGCCTCCATGGACAGGCTGGCCACGTCCACGAGCTTCGCGGGCGCCGGCGCCGGCAGAGGCTCCGTGACGGGAAGAGAGGCAGTGGTGGCGGTCGTCTCGGTCATCGTGTCGCGCTATGAACTGTGGGGCCCGGGGCGTCCCTTCCCACACCTGGGCACGGCAAGTCAAAGCGGCCCTCGCTCCCGTGTCCGCTCGCTGGAAAAACCAACGGCCCGGGCCGCCACCCTCACAGGTGCCGACACCGGGCCGGAGGTCAGAGCCCCTTGGGGGGCCTGCCGCCTACTTCTTGGCGGTGTAGTCGTACGGCTGGATCTCCGTCTCGCGGAAGAAGTACGCGATCTCGTTCTTCGCGTTCTCCAGGCTGTCGGAGCCGTGCACCGTGTTCTGGTCGATGCTGGTGGCGAAGTCCTTGCGGATGGTGCCTTCGGCCGCCTGCGCGGGGTTGGTGGCGCCCATGATGTCGCGGTTGCCCAGGACGGCGTTCTCGCCCTCCAGCACCATCAGGACCACCGGGCCGGAGATCATGAACTGCACCAGGTCCTTGAAGAAGGGCCGGGCCTTGTGGACCGCGTAGAAGCCCTCGGCCTCCTTCTGGGAGAGCTGCTGCAGCCGGATGGCGACCGGCTTCAGGCCCTTCTCCTCGAAGCGGCTGATGATCTTCCCGATGACGCCCTTCTGCAGACCGTCCGGCTTGATGATGGAAAGCGTACGCTCGATGGCCATGTGACTGGCTCCTTGTTCCGTTGAGGGAGTGTTAGCGCTTCTTCGGGCCGCGCTTCACGGCCTCCTGAAGCGTGGTGCCCAGCTCGGCGGGGCTGGCGGCCATCAGGATGCCCGCGGCCTCCATCGCCTTGATCTTCTCGGTCGCCGTGCCCTTGCCACCGGAGATGATGGCGCCGGCGTGGCCCATGCGCTTGCCCGGGGGCGCCGACTGACCGGCGATGAACCCCGCGATGGGCTTGGTGAACTCGCGAGCCACGTACTCCGCGCCCGCCTCCTCGGCGCTGCCGCCGATCTCACCAATCATGATGACGGCGTCGGTGTCCGGGTCCGCGTTGAACAGCTTCAGCACGTCCACGAAGTCCGTGCCGTTGACCGGGTCACCGCCGATGCCGACGGCCGTCGACTGGCCCAGGCCCAGCTGCGTGAGCTGGTGCACGGCCTCGTACGTCAGCGTGCCGGAGCGCGACACCACGCCGATGCGGCCCGGCTTGTGGATGTGGCCCGGCATGATGCCGATCTTGCAGTGCGCGCCCGGCGTGATGACGCCCGGGCAGTTCGGGCCGATGAGGCGAACGCCCGGCTTGCCCTGCAGGTAGCGCTTGGCGCGCACCATGTCGAGGACGGGGATGCCCTCGGTGATGGTGATGATGAGGGACACGCCCGCGTCGGCGGCCTCCATGATGGAGTCGGCGGCGAACGGGGGCGGCACGAAGATGACGGACGTGTTCGCGCCCGTCTGCTTCACGGCGTCGGCGACCGTGTCGAACACGGGAACCTTGCCCTCGAACTGGGTACCGCCCTTGCCCGGCGTCACGCCGGCCACGAGCTTGGTTCCGTACTCGAGCATCTGCTTCGAGTGGAACGAGCCCGCCGAGCCGGTGATGCCCTGGCAGAGGACCTTCGTGTTTTCGTTGACGAGGATGCTCATGGCGCTCCTTCAGGAAAGTGTTGGCGATGAAGCGCGCCGGACTACTTCAGCGCGGAGACGGCCTTCTCCGCCGCCTGCCGCAGGTTGTCCGCCGGGGTGATGGCGAGGCCGGAGTTGCTCAGGAGCTTCTTGCCCAGCTCGACGTTGGTGCCTTCCAGCCGCACCACGAGCGGGACCTTGAGCTGCACTTCCTTCGCCGCCGCGATGATGCCCTCGGCGATGACGTCGCACTTCATGATGCCGCCGAAGATGTTGACCAGCACCGCCTTCACCGCCGGGTCGGCCAGGATGAGCTTGAAGGCCGCCGTCACCTTCTCCTTGCTCGCGCCGCCGCCCACGTCCAGGAAGTTGGCCGGCTCGCCGCCCACCAGCTTGATGGTGTCCATGGTGGCCATGGCCAGACCCGCGCCGTTCACCATGCAGCCGATGTTGCCATCGAGCGCGATGTACGCCAGGTCCCACTCCTTGGCCTGCGTCTCACGCGCGTCCTCTTCGGCCAGGTCGCGGTACTCGAGCAGGTCCTTGTGCCGGTAGAGCGCGTTCTCGTCGAAGGTCACCTTCGCGTCGAGCGCCACCACTCCGCCATCCTTCAGGATGACCAGCGGGTTGATCTCCACCAGCGACGCGTCGGTCTCCACGAACATCTTGTAGAGCGCCGAGCAGAACTGGACGAACTTGTTCACCGTCGGGCCCGTGAGACCCAGGCCGAAGGCCAGCTTGCGGCCCTGGAAGTCCAGGAAGCCCACCGCCGGGTCCACCGTCTCGCGGAGGATCTTCTCGGGGTGCTTCTCCGCCACTTCCTCGATCTCCACGCCGCCCTCGCGGGACGCCATGAAGGTGAGGCGACCGGTGGCGCGGTCCAGCGTCACGCCCAGGTACAGCTCCTGGCCGATGGCGAGACCCTCTTCGATGTAGACCTTGTGGACCTTCTGGCCCTCGGGCCCGGTCTGGATGGTCTTCAGCTGCATGCCGAGGATCTGCTTGGCCAGCTCCTTCGCCTCGGCGGGGCTCTTGGCCAGCTTCACGCCGCCGCCCTTGCCGCGGCCTCCCGCGTGGATCTGGGCCTTCACCACGACAACGGACGTGCCGAGCTGCTTGGCGGCCGCCTCCGCTTCGTTCGGCGAGAGCGCGAGAATTCCCTTCGGCGTGGGCACACCGTACTTCCGGAAGATTTCCTTGCCCTGGTACTCGTGGATCTTCATCGAGGCTCCATGTGGAGACGAGGGGGACGACCCCTTACAGGCGTCAGCGCGTCGCCCTCATTGCGCAGAAAGCGACGGATGGCAAGACTGTTTGACCCGTCACGTCGTCAGGCAATCCAAGGCGCGGAGCGCTGATAACCAGAAATGCCTGGGTGAATGAGGCGTCCTTCACGGCCCATCCCCTGCCCTCTCGTGACGGAAACCAGGCCCTCCAGGAGCCGGGCCCTGGGGCGCTGTGACCCCTGCCCGCTCCAAAACGGCGACGGCCCCATGCCGCGCCCCGAAGGACGCACGCATGAGGCCGTTGCCAGGAGGACGTCGGAGGACGTCCTGATGTCACCCCGGACCGCTGTGACCCTTCTTCTCCTCCTCGTGCGAGAAGAGGTCCTTGATGACCAGCTTGGTCACCTGACGGTTCATCATCGCGATGGAGGTGGTGAGCGGAATCTCCTTCGGGCAGACCTTCACGCAGTTCTGCGCCTTGCCGCAGTCCTGCACACCGCCGGGGCCCATGAGGGAACGCACGCGCTCCTCGGAGTTCAGCTTGCCCGTCGGGTTCATGTTGAACAGCCGCGCCTGGCTGATGGCCGCCGCGCCGACGAAGTCGTTGTCCATCGTCACCTGCGGGCACGCCTCCAGGCAGCTGCCGCACGTGATGCACGTCGACAGCACGTACATCGTGGACTGGTCCACCGGCGACTGGCGCGGGCCGGGGCCCAGGTTGTGCGTGCCGTCCGTCGGAATCCAGCCCTTCACCCGCTTGAGCGCATCGAACATGCGGTTGCGGTCCACGGCCAGGTCCCGGACGATGGGGAACTTGCTCATGGGCTCCAGCGTGATGGGCTGCTCGAGCTTGTCGATGAGGGCCGAGCACGCCATGCGCACGCGCCCGTTGATGTTCATCGCGCAGCTTCCGCACACCTCTTCGAGACACGCGGCGTCCCAGACCACGGGCGCCACGCGCTTGCCGTCCGAGGTGACGGGGTTGCGCTGGATCTCCATCAGACAGGAGATGACGTTGGCGCCCTTGCGATAGGGCACCTTGAACTCATCATAGTGACCCGGCTTGTTCGGGTCGTCCTGCCGCCAGATGCGGAAGGTGATGGATTGGCTGCTGACGGCGCCTGCTTGTGCGGTGTCCATGTGGCTCGACCCTTCACTTCCAAGTCAGTTGCGGAGGCCCGCGCTCTCACGCGGGCCCACCTGAGAAAGCTCCCAGCGACTCACGCGTACCAGCGCGGCTCCGGCTTCAGCACCGGCGTCGGGACGTCCTCGTACGAAATCCGAGGCCCCTCCTCCGCGTGCTTCGCGATGGTCGTCTTCGCCCACTTGTCGTGGCGTGCCTGCCACAGCGCCATCCACTCGGCGTCGTCGTTGGGGTCCTTCGTCTTCGGCTCGGGCAGCGAGAACTCCGGCTTGTAGTGGGCGCCGCGGCTCTCGTCGCGCAGCAGCGCGCTCGTCGCGATGACCTCACCCAGCTCGAGCATGTTCCAGAGCTGGTTGGTGAACGACAGCGAGCGGTTGGACGAGTTGCCCGTGTCCAGCACGTTGACGTTCTTCCAGCGGCCCTTCAGCTCGCGGATCTTCTCCACCGTCTTCTTCAGCCGGTCGTTGTACCGGACGACGGTGCAGTTCTCCGTCATCACGTCGCCCAATTCCTGCGCCAGCCCGTAGGGATTCTCCGGACCCGCCATCTTCTTGATGGTGCCGAACCGGTCCTCCCAGTAGCGCTTCGCGTCCTGGAAGAACTTGTCCGGCATGGACGCCGCGCTCTTCGCGTTGCTCTTCGCGAAGGACGCCATCGCCGGGCCGCCGATCATACCCGAGTAGATGCAGGACAAGAGCGAGTTGGCGCCCAGGCGGTTGCCGCCGTGGAACGCGTAGTCCGCCTCACCGGCCGCGTACAGGCCCGGGATGTTGGTGGACTGGTTCTTGGGGCTGCCCTCCAGCGGCGTGAGCGTCTTCGAGTCCGCCTCGAACGTCACGTACAGGCCGCCCATGGAGTAGTGCATGCCCGGGAAGATGACCATCGGCGTGACGCGCGGGTCGTCTCCGACGAACTTCTCGTAGATCTCCATGACGCCCTTGATCTTGGCGTCCAGCGTCTTCGCGGGGATGTGCGTGACGTCCAGGTAGACGCCGTCGCGACCGCCGATGCCCATGCCCAGGTCGCGGCAGACCATGAAGATCTCTCGCGTGGCCACGTCGCGGGGCACCAGGTTCTTGTACTTGGGGTACTTCTCCTCGAGGAAGTACCAGCGCTCGCTCTCCGGGATGTCCCGGGGCCCGCGGGTGTCGCCCTTCTTGCGGGGCACCCAGACGCGGCCACCCTCGCCGCGCACCGACTCGCTCATCAGGCGCAGCTTGTCCTCGCCCGGGATGGACGTCGGATGCACCTGGATGAACTCGCCGTTGGCGTAGATGGCGCCTTCCATGTAGGCGCGGCCCGCGGCGGTCCCAGTGTTGATGATGGAGTTGGTGGAGCGCCCGAAGACGATGCCCGGGCCACCGGTGGCCAGACACACGGCCTCCGCGGGGAACGTGCGGATCTCCATGGTCCGCAGGTCCACGGCCACACTGCCGATACAGCGGCCGCTGTCATCCTTCACCGTGCCCAGCCACTCCCAGTACTCGTACTTGGTGACCTTGCCCTCCGCCTCGTAGCGGCGGACCTGCTCGTCCAGCGCGTAGAGCAGCTGCTGGCCGGTGGTCGCGCCCGCGAAGGCGGTGCGGTGGTGAAGCGTGCCGCCGAAGCGGCGGAAGTCCAGCAGGCCTTCCGGCGTGCGGTTGAACGTCACGCCCATGCGGTCCAGCAGATAGATGATGCCGGGAGCCGCGTAGCACATGCCCTTCACGGAGATCTGCTCGGCCAGGAAGTCGCCGCCGCGCAGCGTGTCCTTGACGTGGATCTCCGGGTGGTCACCCTCTCCCTTGGTGTTCACCGCGCCGTTGATGCCGCCCTGGGCGCAGACCGAGTGAGAACGCTTCACCGGGACGAGCGAGAGCACATCCACCTGGTGGCCCGCCTCCGCGAGCTTGATCGTCGTCATCAGCCCGGCGAGACCGCCGCCCACCACTGTGAACCGCGCTGCTGCTGCCATCTATCGTCTCCTTGACTGCCGGGGTCCCAGACACGCCCACCTTCTACCGACTCGGCGTACCGCGCTCGGGACATCTCCGTGCGAGTTCTACAGGCTAGTTAACTTGGTGAAAGCGTGCCGCAACGGCGGCGTTCAGGACGATTAGCCCACGTCATTCGCGGCATCAGGCATGAAGCCCGCCTGGGTCTTCCGGCGGGCTTCATGTCCTGGAACGAGCTACAGCTTGACGGAGTCGACCGTCGCCTTGACGGAGGTGAAGGACTTCTCCAGCTCGGCCTTCTCCGCGGCGTTCAGGTCGACGGTGATGACCTTCTCCACGCCGCCCGCGCCGATGACGACGGGGGTGCCGAAGAAGTAGTCATTGATGCCGTACTGGCCCTTGAGCAGCGCGGCGGCCGGCAGGACGCGCTTGCGGTCGAAGATGAAGCTCTCCGCCATGGCGATGGAGGACGCGGCCGGCCCGAAGTAGGCGCTGCCCGTCTTGTACAGGCCCACCAGCTCCGCGCCGCCCTTGCGGGTGCGGTCGACGATGGCGTCCAGCTTGTCCTTCGCGATGAGCTCCGTGAGGGGCACGCCGCCCACGGTGCTGTGGCGCACGAGCGGAACCATGTCGTCGCCGTGGCCGCCGAGCACCAGCGCCTCCACGTCACGGATGGAGCAGCCCAGGGCCTCCGCCACGAAGCACTTGAAGCGGCTGGTGTCCAGCACGCCCGCCATGCCCACGACCATGTTGTCCGGCAGGCCGGCGATCTTGTGGAGCGCGAACACCATCGCGTCCAGCGGGTTGGCCACGTTGATGACGAAGGCGCCCGGGGCGTGAACCTTGATGTTCGCCGCCACGTCCTTCATGATCTTGAGGTTGACCTCGAGCAGGTCCTCGCGGCTCATGCCCGGCTTGCGGGGCATGCCGGCCGTGATGATGACCACGTCCGAGCCAGCGACGTCCTTCCAGTCCGTGGTGCCGGTGACGCGACAGTCGTAGCCGTCCACCGCTGCGAGCTGGTTGATGTCCAGCGCCTTGCCCTTGACCAGACCCTCGGCCACCGGGATGTCGTACAGGACCACGTCACCCAGCGACTTCTGCACCGCGAGCAGCGCGAGGTTGCCACCGATCTGCCCGCCGCCGATGAGGCCAATCTTCTTCTTGCGATTCTGAGCCATGGATTCGCCGTCTCCCATTTCCCCGTGAGGGGAATTACATGTGCTTGATGATGGCCTGACCGAACTCGGAGCACTTCACCTCGGTCACCCCGGACTGCCCCTCCTGCTTCATCAGGCGGGCGAAGTCGTACGTCACCGTCTTGGCGGCGATGGCGCGGTCCATGCCCTTGATCATCAGGTCCGCGGCCTCGTGCCAACCCAGGTGACGGAACATCATCTCACCGGAGAGGATGACGGAGCCCGGGTTCACCTTGTCCAGGTCCGCGTACTTGGGCGCCGTGCCGTGCGTCGCCTCGAAGACGGCGTGGCCCGTCACGTAGTTGATGTTGCCACCCGGCGCGATGCCGATGCCGCCCACCTGGGCCGCCAGCGCGTCCGACAGGTAGTCGCCGTTGAGGTTCAGCGTGGCGATGACGTCGAACTCGTCCGGACGCGTGAGCACCTGCTGCAGCGTGATGTCCGCGATGGAGTCCTTGACGATGATCTTCCCGGCGGCCACGGCGGCCTTCTGCTCGGCGTTCGCCGCGTCCTCACCCTTGGCGGCCTTGGTCGCCTCCCACTGGTCCCAGGTGTAGACCTTGCCACCGAACTCCCGGGCGGCCAGGTCGTAGCCCCACTGGCGGAAGGCGCCCTCGGTGAACTTCATGATGTTGCCCTTGTGGACCAGCGTGACGCTCTTGCGCTTGTGGTCCACCGCGTACTGGATGGCCGCGCGGATGAGGCGCTCGCTGCCCTCCTTGGACACGGGCTTGACGCCCAGGCCGATGTTCGACGCGAAGCGGATCTTCCCGAACTCCTTCGGGAACTCCTGCTTGAGCAGGCCCAGGAACTTCTCCGCCGCCGCGGTGCCGGCCTCGAACTCGATGCCCGCATAGATGTCCTCCGTGTTCTCACGGAAGATGGTCATGTCGACCTTCTCCGGCGTCTTCACGGGGCTGGGCACGCCCTTGAAGTACCGGACGGGACGCAGGCAGACGTACAGGTCCAGCATCTGGCGCAGCGCCACGTTCAGCGAGCGGATGCCGCCACCGACGGGCGTCGTCAGCGGGCCCTTGATGCCGACCAGGTAGGTGCGGAAGGCCTCGACCGTCTCTTCGGGAAGCCAGTTGTTGACCTGCTTGAACGACTTCTCGCCGGCGAGGACCTCATACCAGGCGATCTTCTTCTTGCCCTGGTAGGCCTTCTCCACCGCCGCGTCGAAGACCGCCTGGGACGCGCGCCAGATGTCGCGGCCAGTGCCGTCGCCCTCGATGTAGGGGATGATCGGGTGATCCGGGACGGACAGCTTGCCGTTCTGGAGGGAGATCTTCTCGCCGGACGACGGGGGCGCCATGGACGTACTCCTGGAAGGTGTGGCCGTGTAAGAATTGGCGCGGGATAGTCGAGAACCCGCCCCCCTCCCGTCAAGGAGTTTGGCCAGCCTTCCAGGTTGCCGGACTTATCGGACCCAACGGCGCGGCACGGACAGCGTGGCTGTCCCCCACGCGGCCGGCGAAGTCCGACGCTGAACCGGACGCGACTACCAGCAGGCCAGTCCAGGCGCCGGCAGCTCCACCGTCACGGTGAGCCCCGCCTCCGCCCCTCGCTCGGCGGTCAGCGTGCCCCCCACGGATTCCACCAACTCGCGCGCCCGCGCCAGCCGCCGGTGCGTGGCCCCCACCAACATGGGCGACAGGAACACCGACCGCAGCTCCCGCTCCGACAGCCGGGCCTCCGGCGTCACCACCTGGAAGCGCGGCGGCTCGTCCCCGAAGTCGTCCGGGGGCGCCAGCGTCAATCGCACCTCACCCTCCCCCGCGCAATCCGCCGCGTGGGCCAGCAACAGTAACAACACCTGGCGTGTACGCCGCTGGCCCGTCCGCGCCAGGACGGCCTCGCCGGGTATTTCCAGCTTCACTTTGTTGCCACGAATTCTTCTCGTGGCTTCCAGCAGTTTCACGGATTCAAAAACAAGCGCCGACACATCCACCTGGTGAAAGTCTGGCCCTTCCACGGGCTCCAGGGATGCAACGGGAAGGGAGCGATTCGTGCTCCGCTCCGCTTCACCCGAAGTCCATTCCACCGTGTTGCGCGCCGCACTCATCCACACCTCGCCCTATTGACGTGTCCGAAGGATTCTACCGGCGGAGTCCGACACTCTCCATTTCACTACGAGGAAGTGCAGGGGGCGTGATTGACTGCCGACATTACAGTTGCGCGACATCTTCCCGATGGGCTTGTTGGGTCCTGGGCATGCTTTTCGTGAAACCTAAAGAAATGACCTGTCACGGTTGACCCAGTGCCCTAGATTCTCGCCTTGACGAAAACAGCAAGGCTGCACAAATTCGATTTGACTGTTCCTCCTGTCTCCGTATGATGCGGACTCATAGCGAAATCGTGCCCACCGCAGCGCCGATGGAACAGGGAGGACCTGTTGTGCTTGCAACTTCGCCATCCGCATCAGGCGTTCCTCACTACCGGAGAAGGGGGCTCCTGGACATGGAAGGGGGAAACCCACTCTCCGACCGGCGGACGGTCGAGTTCGACAGCCGCGACGCATTCATCAACGTGATTCCGCTGCCGCCAGCGGAAGCCGCACTCGACGACTCGGGCTACTCGCTGCACGGCCGGGGTCCCAACGTCATCACCTGCGCGCTGGGCACGCCCGACGCGACGGTGGGTGAAGTCACCCGGCTGAGCCCGACGGTGGTCTGGGTGATGCCGAGGGGCCCGGTGAATCCCGCCGAGTCCGCCACGCTCCCGGTCTTCCTGAAGGGGCGCGGCCACACCATCGGTCCTCTGGTGGGCGCGTTCATCCGCGCCGACGCGGAGACGGCGAACGCCCCCGTGGGGCTTCAGTTGGTGGGCGTGACGGTGGAGCAAGGTCGCCAGATTCTCGCGCTGCTGGCGGATTCGTTGCGTCACGGCGTCGCGGAGCCGGCGGCGTCCGCCTTGCCGGTGCAAGACATCATCGAGCAGCCGGAGCGCATCCGCTCCATCCTCACCGCCATTTGCGCGTCTGGGAACAAGGGCGTGCTGCGGCGCATGGGCCGCTCGGTCCGGATGGTGTTGGAGCGCTTCAACTCGGCGACGTCGCAGCTCGAGTGGCGCACCGACGAAGCGGTGTCTGATTGGGGCGATGCGCCCTACGATGTGGATGTCATTGGCTACAACAGTGCCTATCGCATGCAATTGCAGGCGGGCGGCGCGAATGGGGATCGGCTCTTCACGCCGCTTCCGGCCAACATCTCCCGCATCCGTCACCGCTGGCACCGCCGCGTTCCCGCCCCCGAGGGCGCCCGCGTGCGCTTCCACCACCCGCTGTGGCGCGAGCTGGGTGAGCTCCAGCGCGAGGTGGTGGACCTGTCCTTCTCCGGCCTGTGCATCCGCGGCAAGCCGGAGGACCTGATGTTCCCGGGCCTCCTGCCGCCCCACATCGAGCTGGAGACGGCCGAGGGCCTGACGCTGACGCTTCGCGGAGAGCTCCGCTACGTCACCAGCCCCCGCGCGGACGGCACTGTCCTGTGCGGCCTGAGCGTGCAGCCCTACTCCGTCGACGAGGCGCGCTGGGTGCGCTTCGTGTCGCAGACGACCTCCCCCGCCACGCGCACCAGCGAGGACATGGAGGAAGGGCTGTGGGATTTATTCACGCGCTCTGGCTTCTTCAGCCTCGCGGGGAAGTCCACCGAGGAGTTCGACGAGCTTCGCCAGGCCTTCCGCGGCATGGCCAAGCGCGGCGCGGAGATTCCGCAGCTCTTCTGCCAGGCGGTGTGGCCGTCCGAGCGCGGGCCCGAGGCGACGCTGTCCTTCATGAAGCCCTACCGCCACGCGTGGATGGGGCACCAGGTCGCAAAGCGCCCCGGCAAGCCTCCGGCAAGCGTGGTGGAGCCCGGGCAGATCATGCGCGACCTGTACGTGCGCACGTTCGAGCATCCGCAGAGCGACCCGGACTTCCGCTGGGTGGTCGCGTACGTGGAGGCGCTCAACCCTTGGATCGCCAAGGCACACGTGCGCTACGCCGAGCGGCAGATGGAGACGGGCCAGGGCCTGGCCTTCACCCGCAAGGTCCACATGCTGGATGTCTTCAGCCACGAGCAGACGGGCCTGTCCCACGAGGGCATCCAGGTGGGGCTCGCCACGCCGCAGGAGTTGACGCTGCTGGCGGACAGCATCGCGCGCACGCGGCCGTCCTGCTACGTGGACGCGCTGGACTTCACCCGCGAGCGCATCGACATGCGCGGGGTCCAGGCGCGCTGGAAGGAATTCGGTCTCGAGCGTGAGCGCGAGATCCTGGTCGCGCGGAAGCACGGCGTGCCCGTGGCCGCGACGGTGCTGGAGTTGGGTCAGCGGGGTACGAACCTGTACTGCCTGCTGGACATGGCCCGCTTGTTCTCGATGACCGAAGAAGGACCGTCCACCTATGTCGCCCTGGTGGACGCCGCGCGCCGTTGGTACGCCGCGCGACGCCGCGCCTCGTTCCACTTCCTGTGTGAGGACGAGGGGGGGGATTACGTTCGGGAAGCCGGTATCCACTCGGGGCCAGATCCATACATGTGGATCATCTCCTCGAAGCTGATTCCAGACTTCCTCGAGCATATCAGTGAGCTGACCATCGGGCGCCGTGGCGCCCACAACCCTCGGTAACACACCCAAAGGTAGACACAATATGAGCAAGCAATTCGTGGAGCAGCACTACGTTCCGCACGTGGCTGCGGTGCGCGAGCGCCTGAAGACCTCCCCTGCCCTCCAGGCCCTGCTGGACCCCCAGGTCGACCCCGCGCTGGTGGAAGGCTTCCTCATCCAGCTCAACTCGCTGGGGGTCTACATGACGCAGCCGGTGGATGGCTGGATTCGCCGTGCGGGCGAGGCCTCCGTGAAGATGGGCCTGAAGGACGTGGGCGAGAAGCTCATCACCCACGCGAAGCACGAGGAAGGCCACCACCTGATGATGATTGAGGACACCAAGAACCTGGTGGCCCGGTGGAACGAGCACCGCACGCCCAAGCTCGACGCGGAGGCGCTGCTGAACCAGGTCCCCACGCAGGCCATGGTGGAGTACCGCAAGATTCACGAGGACACCATCGTCGGCCCCATGCCGGCGGCCCAGGTGGCCATCGAGTACGAAATCGAGAACCTGTCCGTCGTCTTCGCGCCCGGGCTGATGGAGCAGGCCAAGCGCGTCTGTGGCGAGGACATCATGGAGGCGATGTCCTTCGTGAAGGAGCACGCCGAGCTCGACGTGGGTCACACCGCCCTCAACGAGGTCATGCTGGGCAAGCTGCTGAGCCAGGTCCCCGAGAAGACCGAGGTCATCGGCAAGACGGGCGCGCAGGCGCTCGACATCTACCTGCGCTTCATGGGCGACTGCGTCGAGCGCGCCCAGAAGATGATGAAGCCCGCGGCGGCCTGAGCACGCCCGCGCGGTTCAGCCGGCTTGACGGATCCCCGCTCCGTCGCCCCTCACGCTCGGACGGATGATGCCTCTCAATGAGAGGCGGAGTTTGTCCAACGAAGTCCCGGTCGCAATGCCATACACGTAGCGGTCCGGGCGAAGCACCACCACGTCTGCCTTGTGGCGTGAGAACCACGCCTCCAGCCGGCCCTCGGTGTCCACGAGGGCATCCGCCGGAGGCTCGCCCGTGCGCGCGGGGGACTGCACCAACCATGCGCGCACCCCCAGCTCCGCGGCCAACGCGTGCGCCTCACGCCGCGTCTCGGGCGAGGCCCCCGGCCGCGTGAGCACGGCGAAGTCATTCCCCAGCACCCGGTCCAACAGCACCCGCTCGCCCGCGCGCCGCTCCACGTGCGGCTGGGGGAAGTACGTGCCTTCGGGCGCGGCCTTTCCTCGCTGGCCGCCCTGGAGGAAGCCCTTCTCCAGCGCGAAGGTGGGCCGCGCCTTGAACTGGCGGATGAACGTCCCCGTGACGGGCAGGTGGTAGAGCGCCCGGATGAGCAGGTTGCGCAGCCGCGCCACCCCCTGGCCTCCGCGCACCATCACCCGGCCCATCGCGTCCGAGCTCTCGATGATGCGCGTGACGTGTCCGCGCCGCTCCAGCTCATACGTGTCCAGCAGTGACGCGTCCGCCCTCGCTTCCAGCACCCACGCCAGCTTCCAGGTCAGGTTCGCCGTGTCGCGAAACCCCGCGCACAAGCCCTGCCCCAGGAACGGCGGCATCAGGTGCGCCGCGTCTCCCAGGAGGAACACGCGCCCCACACGCCAGCGCGCGGCGATCCGGCTGTGGTACGAGTGCACGTTGATGGAGGCGAAGGTCACCTCCCGCGTGCCGACATAGTGCGAGACGATGGAGCGCACATGCTCGAGCTGGCGCACCGCCTCCAGGTCCGCGTCCGCGGGCAGGATGATGTCCAGGCGCATCTCGTCCAGCGCCGTCGGCGCGATGAAGCCCCGGCGGGTCGGCCCACACAGGTAGCTGGCGCAGCCGGGCTCCGGGGACTTCACGTTCACGGTGATGGCCAGGCAGTGCTCCAGCGCGGTCGTCCCCTCCAGCTTCAAGTCCAGCGCGCGGCGCACGAAGCTCCGGGCACCGTCGCACGCCAGCAGGTAGCGCGCCCGCACCTCCACCTCCTGGCCGCTGGCGCTCTCCCGCATCCGCACGGTGAGCCCGTCGTCGTCCTGCGCGAAGGAGAGGACCTCGTGCCCCAGCCTCAGGCTCACGTGCTCGAAGCGCGCCAGGCCTCGCCGCATCGCCCCCTCCACCCGCGGCTGCTGGATGAAGGCGCCCAGGTCATGCCCCAGCGGCGCGTCGACTTTCGAGAAGTCCACTTCCGCGAGCGCGCGCAGGTCGTCGTCGATGTACCGGAGCGTCTTGCAGGGGTTGAACCCGGGCGCCAGCTCGCCTTCCAACCCGGCCGACTGGAAGATGCGCTGCGCCTCGTCATCCGTGCTGATGGCGCGGGACTGTCCGTGCGCGGACAGCTCCTTCTCCACCACGAGCGTTCGCACACCGCGGAGCCCCAACAAGTTGGCGGCCATGGCGCCCACCGGCCCACATCCGACGATGATGACGTCCACGGACTCAAGCGCCATGTGCCCTCCAGGACTCGTTACACGTTGAGCTGCCTTTGTTTCACGTCCCCGTCTACTCGCTACTCGACGCTCGAGGAGAGTACGCGGCGCGGCGGCATCCTTGCCTGTTTGCGTTTCAGCGCCCCCGAGAATACCCATACACGCGAGGATGTTTGGGGATTCGAACGGGGTGCTCCGCTCGGACCTCATTCCTCGCGGGCTTCAAGATTTCGCTCGCATGAAACGGCAGCATCGAAAGAGCGGTCGCATTGCTGTCTGGAACCCGGCAGGCGCACCGCAGCCAACGCGCGGCGTCGTGATTCAGGCCGCGATGAGTGGTTTGGTACGTGTTCCCCCTCACGCGTGGTTCGCGAAGGAGTAGTCCGATGGAATGGCTTGAATTCACCCGCTGGTCTCCCGAGGTGGAGCGGCAGCTCGCGCAGCAGGTGGAGCGGCTGGGCGCGACGGCGGCCTGTGGAACTTCGCCCACTCGACGGCTGCGCGCCCGGGCGTCCGTGGCGACCGTCTACCGGCTGCATACGATGTTGCGCGAGTATCCTCGCACCAACCCCTGGGGACATCCCTCCTCGGAGTGCTGAGCCCGGGGTGAGGCGGTCCCGAGGCGCCTTGGCGCTCGGGCATCGGTCCTCCCTGGCACGGCTTGTCTGGTTGTCGACGGTGAGCAGTCCAGCGGCCCATTTCGAGGGCCCCGAGGACGCTCCCTCCGGTGGAACGGCCAACGCCGCTTCTGCTGGCCCCGTGATTGATTGATACATCAATCCATCCTCCCCACCCCTGCCCTGACACGCTGGCCGTGTACGCCTCCGCGCGGTACGGTCCCCGCCCCTCCGGTTTGGAGGAATGGCGAGGAGCCCCCACTTCGTGCAGACACACCTCCCTCAGGGCCCGCGATGACGCCGCCACGCATGGAGGAGCGCCAGGCGCGGCTCGTCCCCTGGCTGGCCGCGCTGCTGGGCTTCCTCTGGTTCATCGCCCTGGGCGGATGGCGGGCCCTGAGCCCGACGGACCTCGACTGGTTGGGGTGGGGAGACCAGTCCCAGCAAGTCATCGGCTGGTTGTTCTTCCGCGATGCGCCGTGGGGCTTTCCCCTGGGCAAGACGCCCGGCCTCATGCGGCCGCTGACGATGTCGGTGGGGTTCTCCGACTCGAACCCCTGGATGTCGGTGGCGTTCAAGCCGTTCTCGCCGTGGCTGCCCCAGGACTTCCAGTTCGTCGGCCTGTGGCTCGCGTCGTGCCTCGCGCTCCAGGGCTTCATGGGCGCCAAGGTGATGGCCCTGTTCACGCCCCGGCCAGGCCAGCAGCTGCTCGGCGCGGCCCTCTTCATCCTGGCGCCCATCCTGGTCTTCCGGTTCGGACACAGCAATCTGAGCGCGCACTGGATGCTCACCGCGCTGCTGTGGCTCTCCCTGCGTCCCCGCGCGAATGCCCCGGACGCCTGGCGCGCTCTGGGTGGGGCCCTGCTGCTCAGCGTGTTCGCCGCGGGCACCCATCCGTATCTGGCGATCATGACGTTCGCGCTCACGCTGGCGCTGCTCGTCTCCACCGTGCATCCGGAGCGGCTCCTGGGCTGGCGCCAGGCCGTCATCGCGTTCGTCGCCGCGAACCTCGTCATGCTCGGCGTGTTCTTCCTCTTCGGCTACATGGGCCAGGACGTGAGGGGCGACGCCGCCAGTGGCTTCGGCGACTACAGCGCCGACATGCTCACGCTCTTCAACCCCTTCGGTTGGTCGCGGGTGCTGCCTTGGATTCCGACCCGGCCGGGGCAATATGAGGGACTCGGCTTCCTGGGCTCGGGGGTCCTCGTGCTCGCGCTGGTCGTGCTCGCGGGGAAGCCCTCCGACTGGTGGCCCCAGGCGCGGACGCAGTTGAAGGCACGATGGCCCCTGGTGGCGGCGGTGGTCCTGATGATGCTCTTCGCGTTCTCGACGACGATGACCGCTGGGGGCGTCACCGTGGTGTCGATGCGCAAGGTGACCCAGCCGCTCATGCCGGTGCTCAACATGTTCCGAGCCTCCGGCCGCTTCATCTGGCCCATGCACTACCTCGTGCTCACGTGTGTCCTCGGGCTCGTCCTGTGGCGCTGGCGTCGGCACCCGGCGGTCGCCACGGGCGTGCTGCTGGGCGCGGTGGCGATCCAGGTCGCCGATACCGCGACGCTCTGGGGCCAGGACCGCTTCCGCACGGCGTCCTGGCCTCGGCTCCGTGCCCCCGAGTGGGCACACCTGGACGCGTCCTATCGACACGTCGTCATGTTCCCCCCGTACATCCATGGCTCGATGGAGCCCTGCGTCGACAACACGTTCGCGTCCGATGACCACATGCGCTGGGCGGACCTCGCGTACCGCAAGGGGATGACGACCAACAGCGGCTACTCCACGCGCCTCAATGAGCGGCACGTCGCCACCGTCTGCAGCGCGCTCAAGGAGGACGTCGCGAACGGGCGCCTCGCCGACGACACCCTCTACGTGGTCGACGGACCCCGGCTCGCGCAGTTCCAGCGGCTGGGTGAGCGCGTCACCTGCGGCACCGTGGAGGGGTTCAACGTGTGTGTGGCCTCCTCCTCGGGGAAGTTCCGCGAGGTGCTCCTGCACGCCGCGGCCCCGACGCAGGAGCCCCCCGCCGTGACCAACTCACCCTGAACCCGCGACGGACCTACGACTCGGCGCTCTTGCGCAGCACCGTGCGCTCGAGCTTCCCCATCGCATTGCGAGGAAGCGCGTCCACCCAGAGGAACCGCGTCGGGAGCTTGAAGCCCGCGAGTGATTCGCGGCACCACGACTCCAGCGCCTCGTCACTCGGGCGCTCGTGTCCCGCGCGCGGCGCCAGGAACGCCACGGGGACTTCGCCCCAGCGCGCATCTCGAACGCCCACCACCGCGGACTCCTGCACGGAGGGGTGATTCGCGAGCACCGCCTCCACCTCGGCCGGGTAGATGTTCTCCCCTCCCCGGACGATGAGGTCGGTGCGGCGCGACAACACCGTGAGGCGCCCGCGCGAGTCCAACACGCCGAGGTCTCGCGTCCGCAACCAGCCGTCTCGCAATGCTTCGTTCGTGGCGTCGGGCCGCTGCCAGTAGCCCGCCATCACCGTGGGACCTCGCACTTCGATGTCCCCTTCCTGGCCCGGGCCACACACCTCGCCGTCTCCACCGACGATGCGAAGCTCGGTCCCCGGCACCGCGGGTCCCGCCGTGCGGCCATCCGCGTCGCCGGGCCGCTCCGTCGCCACCTGTGAGCACGCCTCGGTGAGACCGTACGTCTGGAGGGCCAGCAACCCCACTGCTCGCGCCCGCTCCAACAGCGGAACCGGCACGGGCCCGCCGCCAATCAACGCCAGCTTGAAGGTCTCTGGCACCCGTCGCCCCGCGCGGACATCGAGCACACGCTCCAACGTCGTCGCGACCAGGCTCGCGTGGGACACCGACTCTTCGTCGATGGCGCGGCAGGTGGACTCGGCGTCGAAGCGCTCATGGAGCACCAGACAGCCCCCCTCGTAGGCCGTGCGCGTCAACATCGCCAGGCCCCCCACGTGGAAGAGCGGCAGTGTCCCCAACCAGCGCGGCGCGGGGTGCGCGCCCAGATTCGCCGCCGATGCACGCGAGGACGCCCGGAAGTTCCCCTCCGTCAGCAAGGCGCCCTTGGGCCTTCCCGTCGTCCCACTCGTCAGCAGGATGACCCGGGCGGAACGCTCATCGAGAGTCCTCGCGGTCGAAGAGGACGTGGCGGAACGGAAGGACTCCAGGGACTCGGCGCCGGGGAGCCGCTCAGCCAGCGCCCCCAGGGCCAACGTGAGGCTGGGTGAGACGTCCTCGACCAACGGCGCGAGCTCGGCGCGAGTGAGCCTCGCGTTGAGTGGGGCCAGCACCGCGCCCAGTCGCCCCAGTGCCCAGAAGAGGAAGACACACGCCGCATGGTTTGTCGCAAGCAGCGCGATGCGGTGTCCCGCCCCCATCCCTCGGGCCTCGAGCGCGGCGACCCAGTGGTCTACCTCGGCATCCAGCGCGCCGTAGGTCCACGAGCGCCCCCCGAAGGTGAGCGCCTCCGCATCCGGGAAGCGCACGGCACCTTCGCGGATGGGACAGCCGTACTTCGTCACATCACCACTCCCGCATCCAACCCAAGGCCCGGCGTCTCCGGAAGCCGGATGCGCCCATGCACGGGCTGGTAGGGATGCATCGGAGGCTCACGCGCGAAGAGCTGCCCCACCGCGAGCCCCGACGCGAGCGCCCCCGACGGCAACGCGGCGGCCAGATGCGCCGCCCCTGCCCGAGCCACCACGCCATCCAGCGAGCTCGTCACATACGCCTGCATGCCCAGGCGCGCGGCACGCATCGCCACCACGAGCCCGGGGAGCAGTCCCCCGAGCACCATCGGCTTGAGCACCACCGCCCCCACCGCGGGTCCCCCCCCCAGGAAGGGGTCCGCGGACAGCAGCGCGCGCAGCGTCTCCGGGGAGCCGAGCGACTCATCCGCGGCCACCATGCACGGCGCGCGGCGCTGCACTCGCCACAGCGCGGACAAGTCATCCGCGGGCGTCGGCTGCTCCACGAGCTCCAGGCCATACCAGCCCAGCCTGTCGAGCGAGCGCTTCGCATCGGGCTCCGACCAGCCGCCGTTCGCGTCCAGCCGCAGCTTCACGTCGGGCCCCACGGCCTCACGCACGGCCTTCACCCGACGCTCATCCTCCTCCAACGAGCGACCCGCCACCTTGAGCTTCAGCGTCGCGTAGCCCTCGGCCACGGCCTTCCGAGCCTGCTCCGCCAGGGCCTCCGGGTTCTCCTCGCTGAGCAGCGCGCTCACCAGGACTTCGGGACGCGCCTCCTCGGCCAGGAGCCAGCACAGCGGGACACCCTGACGCTTCGCGAGCAGGTCCAGCAGCGCCAGCTCCAGCGCATGCTCCGCGGCGGGCACGGGGCCCGGAGGCGCGGGATGACGGGCCCGGATTCGCACCCCCTCGCCTCGCGCCACCGTCGGCGGGAAGGGAGACAGCGTGTCCTCGACGGCGCGCACGGTGTCACCCAGGAACTGGCCCTTGAGCGAGGACAGCCACGCGCCCAGCACCTCGCCACAAACCGACAGCGACTCCGTGCCGAACTCCGGCAGAGGCATCGCCTCGCCAAGCCCTACGCGCCCCTCTTCATCCTCCAGCCGCACGATGAAACCCTCGCGCGTGGAGTAGGAGCCTCGAGATGTCTTCAGTGGCTGGAGCAGCTCCAACCGCAGCGGGGTCAATGTCGCCTGGACGATGCGCATGGACTCACATCATCGCAGGTAGAGGCCCACGCCGAACAGCACGCCGAAGAAGAGTTGGAAGCGCGCGGTGCCGCCCAGCGCGGGGTTCAGCGCCGCCCCCTGCTCCCGCAGCACCCGACGAAGCGGGGCCACCACCAGGGGCAGGCTCAGGAAGGACAAGAAGACCCAGGGTCCCGCAAGTCCCAGTGCGAACATGGCCACCGGCGTGGCGAACGACGCCACCATCAGCAGCACGTACTCCGCCTTGCCCGCCGTCGTCCCCCAACGGACCGCCAGCGTCCGCTTGCCCGCCTTCACGTCCGTGGTGACGTCCCGCAGGTTGTTCACGACGATGAGCATCGTGCCGCTCGCCCCCACGGGGATGGCCGCCCACCACGCCGCCGGATGCACCGAGCCCGCCTGCACGTAGAAGGTTCCCGTCACCGCGACGAGTCCGAAGAAGATGAAGACGAACAGGTCGCCCAGGCCGTTGTAGCCCAGGGGGAACGGCCCCCCGGTATACGCGTAACCACAGAGCAGCGACGCGAGGCCGATGGCCACGATGGGCCACCCTCCCACCGCGACCAGGTACATGCCCACCGCCGTCGCGAGCGCGAAGCAGACCGCCGCGCCGAACAGCACGGTGCTCGGGGCGATGAGCCCGCTCTGCGTGACCCGCACCGGGCCCAGCCGCTCGTGCGTGTCCGCGCCCTTCTTGAAGTCGTAGTAGTCGTTGATGAAGTTGGTGCCGATCTGGATGAGCACCGCGCCCAGCAGCGCCGCGAGCGCCGGGACGATTCGCCCCACCCCCAGACCAAAGGCCAGCGTCGTCCCCACCAGCACGGGGACCAAGGCCGCCGTCAGCGTCTTCGGACGCACGGCCATCAACCACGTCTTCACCGTGGGCTTGGGCTTCACCATCGCCACCGAGGCTCCAGGAACCGACGCACTCACGGACTCACCCTCCCAGGGCTCGCCGCCGCCGTGGCGGTGGGGCCCTCGAACTGGGGGGCCTCGTACCAGGGCGTCTGGAGGAAACCCAGCACCTCGCGGACGTACTCCTCGGGCGCCTCCAGGTGCGGCGCATGGCCACAATCCGCGAAGGCATGACGCCACACCACGGGCAGCTCCGCCGCCATGCGGCGCGCGGTCTGCGTGAACTTGTCGTCGCGTGCTCCCGTGAGCAGCAACGTGGGCAGGCGCTGATGGTGCAGCTCCGACCAATAGTCCGGTTGCACCCCCAGCCCCAGGGTCTCCAGCGCTCCAGCGAGGCCCTCGGAGGAGCACGCCCGGCGGTGAGCCCGCAGCGTCTCACGGCGCTCCGTGGGCATGGCCCGCAGGCCATCGAACAGCGGCAGCGCTTCCCACCGCTCGACGAACGCGTCCACGCCGCGCGCGCGGATGAAGGTCGCGAGCTGCCCGTCCGCCTCGCGCCTCGCGGCCCGCTCCTGGCGCCGATGCAATCCGGGTGAGCCGCTCTCCATGATGAGCCGGCCGAACCGGTCCGGCGCCCGCACCGCCGCGGCCAACGCAATCCGCGCGCCCTGCGAGTAGCCCAGGAGGTCCACCGTGCCCACCCCCAGCTTGTCGACCAGGGCCACCAGCGCGTCGACCGTCTCCAGGAAGCCGTCGCGGCCCTTGCGCTCCGGCAGCGGCGTGGCGCCGTGTCCCGGCAGGTCCACCGCGATGGCTCGCACGGAGCGGCCCATCAGCGGACGCAGGCCCTGGAACGAGGCCCGGTTCCCCGTGAAGCCATGGAGCAGCACGAGCGGCCGACTGCCCTCGCCCCACGTCTCGTAAGCCAGCGTCACAGCCATGGTCCCTCCCCGAGCGCGGCGGCCATCCGCGCGAAGAGCTGCCGGTGGTCGTCCACGTTCGCGGCCCGGTCCACGACCACCTCGACCAGATGCAGACCGCCCTCGAGTCCCTCGCGCACCGCCCCACGAAGCGCCGAGGGCGTCGTCGGACGATGGAACCGCGCCCCACCCAGCGCCGCCGCGTGCGACAGGTCCACGCCGTGCGGCGTGCCGAACAGCGTCTCGAACTCGTCCGGCTTCGCCGCCTGCGCGATGGGCAGGAACGAGAAGATGCCACCACCGTCGTTGTTCACCGCGACGACGGTGAGCGGAACCTTCGCGCGAGACGCCGTGACGAACGCGCCCACGTCGTGCAGGAGCGCCAGGTCTCCCGTCAGCAGCACCACCGGACGCGAAGCCGCCGCGGCGACGCCCAGCGCGCTGGAGATGATGCCGTCGATGCCGTTGGCTCCGCGATTCGCGAGCACGCGCAGGGGCATCGTCCCCGCGGGAGCAAACGCGTCCACGTCGCGGATGGGCATGCTGCTGGAGACGAACAGCGCGGCCCCCGCGGGAAGCGCGGCCACCACCTCGCGCGCGATTCGCGGCTCGGTGAGCGCATCGGGACGCTCCGCGAACGCCGCCTCCAGCGCGCCCCGCGCCATCCGCTCCGCGGTGATGAAGCCCTGCGCCCACCGTCCAGGCCCGCGAGTCAGCCCCTTCGCCAGCGCGGCACACGCCGCCACCGCCGAGCCCTCCACCACCGTGGCCGCTCGATGCGCGGGGTCGAACAACGCGCCGCCATCGCTGAAGAGGACCACCTCCGCCCCCGACGCGTCCAGCCACTGCTGCGGCACCTTCGGCGTCAGCCCCCCGCCGAACCGCAGCACCAGCTCCGGCCGGTGCGTCCGCGCGAACGGGGCATGGCGCAGCAGGGCGTCGTAGTACGAGAGCGTCAGCGGACCGCCTCCATACCGAGCCTGCGAAGTCGCCTCCGCCAACACCGGGTAGCCCGTGGCCTGGGACAGCGCGGAGATGGCTTCGGAGAAGCCATCCGCCTCGTCGCGCGGACCACAGACGATGACGCCGCGCTCCGTGGAGGCGATGCGCTGACGGATTGACTCCAACACCGCCGCATCCGGTGCCGGCATGGGCGGCACGATGCGCGTGAAGGGCACACCCGCGCGGCCCGACTTCGACAGCGCGGACAGGCGCTCTTCACCAAAAGCTTCCGTCACCGGAGCGAGCGGCTCGCGGAAGGGCACGTTGAGCTGCACGGCCCCTCGCGGTGCACGCATCGACGTCGCGGCGGCTCGCGCGGCGGTGGCTCGCAGGTGGGCCAGCGCCACGTCGCTGGCTTCGGGCACACCGACGTCCGAGAAGCTGCGCGCATGCTCGCCGTAGAAGCGCGCCTGCGGCACGGTCTGCGCCGCGCCCCACCCCTGAAGCTCCAGCGGGCGGTCCGCCGTGAGAACAATCAAGGGCACCTGAGACAGCGACGCCTCGATGACCGCGGGATAGAAGTGCGCGCCCGCCGTGCCGCTCGTCGCCACGAGAATCACCGGCGCGCGCGACTGCTTGGCGAGCCCCAAGCCGAAGAACGCGGCGCTCCGCTCGTCGATGACGGACCAGACGCGCAGGCCCTCCGCGCGAGCACACGCCAGCGCCAGGGGCGAGGAGCGTGAGCCCGGACACACCACGGCGTGCCTCGCACCGCCGCGCACCAGTTCCTCGACGAGGGCCCGAGCCCACAGCACGTTGAGGTTACTGTCGCCCGACATCCACGCCTCCCAGCGCACGCAACACGGCCAGACTCTTCATCTCCGTCTCCCGCCACTCCGCCTCCGCGATGGAGCCGGCCACGATTCCGCAACCCACGAACAACCGAGCCCTCGCGCCCCGCACCCTCGCCGAGCGCAACGCCACCATCAGGTGCGCACGCCCAGGCCCCATCCACCCCACCGGCCCCGCGTACCAGCCCCGGTCCAACCCCTCGTGCTCCACCAGGAAGGACAGCGCGCGCTCGCGCGGCGTGCCGCCCACCGCCGGCGTGGGATGCAGCGCCCCCACCACCTGCGCGGCGGAGACGCCTTCCTTCAGCTCCGCGCGAATGCCCGTGCGCAGGTGCACCACGTTCTTCAGCGTCAACAGGCGAGGCTCGGCGTCCGCGTGAACGTCCGACACCAGGGAGCGCAGCGTCGCGAGGATGTAGCGCACCACCGCCTCGTGCTCTCGCACTTCCTTGTCCACGCCCCGCAGCCCGTCGGCCTGCTGGGGTGAGGCCGTCCCGGCGAGCGCCTCGGTCTCGAGCACACGGCCGTCCACGCGGCACAGCGTCTCCGGCGTCGCGCCGAGGAAGCACGTGCCATCCGGCACCCGGAACAAGAACGTGGCGCAGCGAGGGTTCTGCTCCCGCAAGCGCGCCAGCACATCCACGACCTCGAAGGCCGCGGGGCCCTCCACATCCACGGCCCGCGCCAGCACGACCTTCTGAAGCTGTCCGGAGGCGATGGCCTCCAGCGCACGCTCCACCCGCGCCTCGAACTCCGGGCGCGACGACTTCGACGACAGCTCCACCGCGCCGCCCCGCGCGTGGCGATAGCCCTCCGCGAAGCGCGTCCGCACCCGCTCCAGTCGCGAGCGAACCGCGTCCTCACCGCCACGGCCCTCGGGGGCGAAGGCCGCCACGGCCACCCCGCTCGCCGTGCGCCACACCAGCACCTCGGGGAGCGTCCAGCGGGCCACGCCGTGAGACGCCCAGCCCGCGTCCGGAAGCCCCGTCGCACCGAAGCGCAGGCCGCCGAACCAGGGGCCGGGCATGTCGGCGGGCGGCGCGCCCAACCAACGCAACTCCAGGGCGCCCAGCGCGGCCATGACCGCGGGCACCTGCGCGGAATCCGTGGCCTCCACCACGGCCGCCTCACCCCATCCCGCCGCCGCCTCGCGCTCCAGGGGCCGCTCCCAATAGACCGTTGGAACGCCCAGCGAATCCGCGCCAGAGAGCGGATCCACCGCGGCCAGGGGCATCATTCCGGCCACCCAGCGCTGGCTCTCAACGGGATTGAGCGTCTTCATCAGCGGTCCTCATCCGCGACTGCCCTGAAATCACCTTCGGTTGTCTTCTAAGCCATCTCGGCTATACATGCACCAAGGAGTTCAAAACCTCTTGAACTCGGTGGATGGGAGGGCTCGTGGGAGGCAAGCAGCCAGACGAATCCGCGCCGGTCGCGGTCCGGAAGGACACGGGTGCGCGGCGGGTGCTGCGCGCCTTCCGTCCCGAGGGAACCCGGGTTCAGGTGGGGCCCGTGGAGGTCGGTGGGCCGGGGTTCGTCGTCATGGCCGGGCCCTGCGCGGTGGAAGGCATCGAGCAGGTCGACCGCACGGCGGCTGCGGTGGCGCAAGCCGGCGCGCACGTCCTCCGAGGTGGCGTGTTCAAGCCCCGCACCAGTCCCTACGCCTTCCAAGGAATGGGTGAGCCGGGACTGCACCTGCTCGCGGAGGCCGGACGCCGCCACGGGCTGCCCATCATCAGCGAGGTGATGGAGACCTCGCAGTTGCCCTTCATGGTGGAGTCCGCGGACATCCTCCAGGTGGGCGCGCGCAACATGCAGAACTTCTCCCTGCTGCGAGCGCTGGGCAAGGTGCGCCGCCCGGTCCTGCTGAAGCGGGGGCTGTCCGCCACGCTGCAGGAGTGGCTGCTGGCGGCGGAGTACATCCTCGAGGGTGGCAACGAGCAAGTCATGTTGTGCGAGCGGGGCATCCGCACCTTCGAGACGGAGATTCGCAACACGCTGGACCTGGCGGCGGTGGCCTGGGCGAAGCAGCGCACGCACCTCCCCGTCATCGTCGACCCGTCCCACGCGACGGGCCAGGTGGACCTCATCCTGCCCATGTCCCTGGCGGCCGCGGCGGCTGGCGCGGACGGGCTGCTCATCGAGGTCCATCCCCGGCCGGAGCAGGCCCTGTGCGACGGGAACCAGGCCCTGACGCCGGAACACTTCCAAACCTTGATGCAGCGCTTGCCACCCGTGCTAGACGCGGTGGGTCGACACCTTTGGCGGCCGGAGAGTCCGGCCCAGGTCGTGAGGGCGAGATGAGCACCGAAGTCCGTCAGATGTTCTCCTCCATCGCCACGCGGTACGACGTGACGAACGAAGTCCTCTCGTTCGGCATCCACCGCCTGTGGCGACGGACGGCCGTGCGTCTCAGCCGGGCGAAGGCGGGCGACAGCGTCCTCGACTGCGCGTCCGGCACGGGCGACCTGGCGCTCGCGTTCAAACGCAAGGTGGGCGCCACGGGCCACGTGCTCGGCACGGACTTCTGCCCGGAGATGCTGGAGAGCGCTCCCGCGAAGGCGGCCAAGGCGGGCCTCCAGGTGGACTTCCAGGTCGCGGACGCCATGGCGCTGCCCTTCGAGGACAACCGCTTCGACGTGGCCTCCATCGCCTTCGGCATCCGCAACGTGGATGACCCGGTGAAGTGCCTCAAGGAGATGGGGCGCGTGGTGAAGCCCGGTGGCCGTGTCGTCGTGCTGGAGTTCGGCCAGCCGGAGGGTGTCTTCGGCGCGCTCTTCCGCTTCTACAGCAAGACGGTGATGCCGGCGATCGGCGGCATGCTCACCGGCAACCGCGCGGCCTACGAGTACCTGCCCCGCACGTCGGCGGCGTTCCCCGCGGGAGAGCGGTTCCTGTCGCTGATGGACCAGTCCGGCGCCTATGCGGAGCGAAGCGCGCACCCGCTGACGTTCGGAACGGCCAACGTCTATGTCGGCCTCGTCCGCTGAAGCACGGCGGTCCCGTGTCGAGCATGTCCTGTCCTCGGTGGATCCCCGGCTCGCGCCGGCGCTGAGAGAAGCCCTGGCGCGACCAGGGCCCGTGCCGCGCCCGGAAGCCGGACAGACGGTGGTGCTGTGCGGCCACCGGAGCGCGGGCAAGTCCACGCTCCTGCCTCGGGTCGCGGGTCTGCTCGAGCGGCGGGGCGTGGACCTGGATGCCCACCTGGAGCGGCTCCACGGCCGCCCGCTGAAGACGTGGGTGGCGCAGTCCCCCGCCGAGTTCCGCGCCGCCGAGCGCCGCGCCCTGCTGGAGCTTCCGCCGGGGGGATTGGTGGCGGTGGGGGGAGGCTTCCTCTCCCATCACCCCGACGCGCTGGAGGGCATGTTCACCCTCATCATCCCGATCACCTTCGAGACCTATCGGGACCGGCTGACGGCGGACCGGACGCGGCCTCGACTGCGGCCGGACGTCTCGCTGGAGGAGGAGATCTCCTCCGTCTTCCATGAACGCGAGGCCCTGCACGCCCGCGTCCCCACCATCGCCCTGGTGGACTTCCTCCGGGGCTGCCTCCACTCAGAGGAGTCCCCGTGACACCCGCTCGGCGTGTCGTGACGTTGCCTCCCACCCTGCTCGGCTCCGACGCCGTGCACTTCGCGCGGGGGTGCCAGCGTCGCGGCGCCGATGTGCTGGAGATCCGCACCGACCTGCACGCCCCCGACGCGGTGGACCCGGCCGCCCTGGCGAGCGTGCTCCCGCTGCTCGTCTCCGAGCGCGGCAAGCCACTCCCCGCCGCGTGGGTCTCCGCCGCGTGGCGCGTGGACCGGGACTTGATGGACGCCACCGGGCACCAGGGCTCGCTCGACGCGCCCTCCGGCAAGCTGCTCGCGTCCCACCACGCGGAGCGACCGCTCAGCACGGCTGAGGCGCTGAGCCTCTGGGAGCGCGACCTTCCCGCCGATGCCCTCGTGAAGCACGTGGAGCCGATGACTCACCCGGACCAGGTCCGCACGCTATTGGAGACCCAACGGCGGATGATGGACCGGTTCGGCCCGACACGCGTCACCGTGCTCGGCATGGGCTCCGTCGCGCTGCCCGCCCGCGCGGTGCTGGCCCGGAACAACCTGCTCGACTACGTGGCCGCGGGAGGATCCTGGGCCGCGGCACCGGGGCAGCGGCTCCTGGACGACGTCGTGCGAGAGTGGCGCGGCGCGGACCGCACCACCCTGCCCGCCCCGCTGCGGCTGGGCATCTTCGGCACGTCCATCACCCACTCGCGCTCGCCGCGCATCCACCGCCAGCCCTTCGACCGCATCGACATTCCCGAGGACGGCCCCGTGGAGGCGCTCGTGGACTCGCTGCTCCCGAGCCATGGGGGCTTCGCCGTCACGAGCCCGTTCAAGATGCGGCTCGCGAAGCACACGGGCTCGCCGCTGGACGCCATCAACACCCTGGTGCGCCGGGGCGACCGGTGGGAGTCCTTCAACACCGACACCGAGGGCGCCCGGAAGGTGCTGGAGCGCCTGGGCGCGGTGGACGTGTTCGTGCTGGGTGACGGCGGTGCAACGTCCGCCCTGCGCACCGTGGCCACCGAGCGAGGCCAGGCGCTGCGCATCCTCCGGCGCGCGGACATCCAGGCCCCCCTCACCGGGGCCGGTGTCTGGACGTGGCCGGACCGGGTGGCTGCTCCGGATTCCCTGCGATTCGAGCGAGCACGCGTCGCGGTGATCGCATACGGTGCCCCCGGCCGACGCATCGCCGCGGAGATTTCGCGGCGCGGAGGCACCCCTGTCCTGCTGGGCGCGGCGTGGTTCGTCGCACAGGCCCGGCGTCAACGCGAGCTCTGGGAGACAGCAACGTGAACACCTTTGGAACCCTCTTTCGCGTGACGACATTTGGCGAGAGCCACGGCCCCGCGCTCGGCGCGGTGGTGGATGGCTGCCCCGCCGGTGTCCCGCTCACCCGCGAGCGCATCCAGGCCGCGTTGGACCGACGCCGTCCGGGCCAGTCCGCCCTCGTCACGCCTCGCAACGAGCCGGACCAGGTGGAGATCCTCTCCGGCGTCTTCGAGGACAAGACGCTCGGCACGCCCATCGCGGCCATCGTCCGCAACACCAACCAGCGCTCCGGCGACTACGAGCAGCTCAAGCAGGTGGACCGGCCCGGCCACGCCGACGCCGTCTGGCGCGAGCGCTACAAGCACCGCGACCACCGCGGCGGCGGCCGCACCAGCGGACGCGAGACGCTCTGCCGCGTCATCGGCGGCACCATCGCGGAGGCCTATCTGGAGCGCGACCTGCCCACCGTGAGCACCGTCGCGTACGTGTCCCAGGTCGGTGACCTCGTGGCCTCCGTGCCCGCGCTCGGGCTCACCCGGGCGATGGTGGATGCACACCCGACGCGCTGCCCGGACCTCGCCGTTCGGGAGGAGATGTCCCGCCGCATCCTCGCGGCCAAGGAGGCGGGAGACAGCCTGGGAGGCTCCATCGACGTGCGCGTCGAGGGCCTCCCCGTGGGGCTGGGTGAGCCCATCTTCGGGAAGATCAAGGCGCTCATCGCCCAGGCCCTGGGCAGCGTCGGCGCCATCACCGGCGTCATGTGGGGCCCACCGGACCTGCTGGAGCGCATTGGCCAGCTCGGGACCCAGTTCCACTCCGTGAAGGACGTCTACGGCGGCATCCAGGGCGGGCTCACCAACGGCGAGCCGCTCCAGGTCCGCGCCTATTTCAAACCCCCAGCGACGCTGGCGGACCACGCGAAGGGTGGCCGTCACGACCCGTGCATCATGCCCCGCGCCGTTCCGGTGCTGGAGTCCATGGTGTCCCTGGTCATCGCAGACCTCGTCCAACAGATGAACGCACGCCCCCATACCCTATGAACCCCTACCCTCCCGGCGCCTACCGTCCTCCCAACGACCGCTGGGGTCCGTTCTCACGTCTCGCCAAGCGCCTTCCCGAGGGAAGTCTCGCCGTGGTGGACCGCACCGTCGCGCGCCTCCACCCCGACCTCATCCCCGCGCTGAAAGCCCGAGCGCCTCGCGCCATCGTCCAGTTGGTGGGCGGTGAGAGTGCCAAGAGCTTCACGGCGCTGGAGAAGGTGCTCGCCGCGGGGCTGTCCCTGCCGCGCTCGGGCACGCTGCTCGCCGTGGGCGGAGGCACCGTTGGAGATGTGTCCACCGTCGCCGCGCACCTGCTCAAGCGCGGCGTGCGACTGGTGCAGGTCCCCACGACGCTCCTGGCCGCCGTGGACAGCAGCCTGGGTGGAAAGGGCGCGGTGGACCTCACCGTGAAGGGTCGCGTGGTGAAGAACCCCGCGGGCGTCTTCCACTACGCCGAGGAGTCGTGGGTCTGCCCGGAGCTGTTCTCGACGCTGTCGCCCACGCAGGTGCGCGAGGGCTCGCTCGAGGCCTGGAAGATGGTCATCAGCCTGGATGCCGCCCTCTTCCGCCGCTACGTGCGCAAGCCGCCCGCGCTCGAGAAGCTGGTGAAGGACGCGCGCGGCCTCAAGGAGCGCGTCTGCGCGAAGGACCCGTATGAGCACACGGGCCTGCGCCGGGTGCTCAACTTCGGGCACACCTTCGGCCACGTGTTGGAGAGCGTGTCGCACTTCAAGCTGTCTCACGGCGACGCGGTGGGTCTGGGAATCCTCCTGGCCCTGGACGTGGGCCGCCACCTGGGCGTCACCCCGGAGCCCATCGCCGCCCAGGCCGAGGCCGCGCTCGCCGAAGGTCCCGGAGTCCTGGGCCGGGAGCGGGTCGCCTCGCTGCTGCGACCGGCGCCGCTCAAGGACATCGTCACGCTGCTCGACGCCGACAAGAAGGCCGGCGCGAAGGGGGAGCTGCGAATGGTGCTGTTGACGGCCATCGGCTCCACCGAGGTCCGCGACGTCGCGCCCGAGACCTGGCGCGCGCTCTGGCCCTCCTGGACGAAGGGGGTGCGTCCGTGAGCACCAGCAGCCGCCGAATCCTGCTGGACCCGACGGGACTCCAGCCGTCGCCCCTCACGCCCCCGGTCTCCAAGTCGGACGCGCAGCGGGCCCTGGTGCTGGGGCACTTGACCGGCGCCTGGCCGCTGCCCTCCGTCCAGGCCGAGTCGGACGAGGACCTGCCCGCCGACGTGCGCGTCCTTCGCCGAGGCGTGGAGGCCCTCCGCCTCCCCCCCGGCCCCGTGCGCGACGTCGACTGCGCGGACGGTGGCGCGCCGTTCCGCATCCTGGCCACCCAGGCCGCGGTGACTCCCGGCGTCCGCGTGCGCCTCACGGGGACACCTCGCCTGGGTGAGCGGCCCCATGGCCCGCTCTTCACGTCGCTGAAGGACGCCCTGGGCCCCGCGGGCTTCGCGCTCACCGAGGGCACGCCCTGGCCGGTGGAGCTCGCCGCGCCCACCGACACCTCCCGCGTCGCGCCCGTCTTCCGGGTGCCCGGCTCACAGAGCAGCCAGTACGCCTCCAGCCTCCTGCTGGGCTGCGCGGCGCTGTACCTGCGTGAGCGCCGCGCGTGGAGCGTGGAGATCGAAGGCACGCTGACGAGCGCCGGCTACCTGGAGCTCACGGTGGCGTGGCTCGAGCGCTTCGGCTTCGAGCTCCAGAAGTCCGACGCCCGCTACACGGTCTCTGGCTACACACCGCCGCCGAGCGTCCCCTCTCTGCCCGGGGACTGGTCCTCGCTGGGGTACCTGCTGCTCGTGGCCTGGAAGTCGGGCGGTACGGTGGAGCGCGCCGACCCCGCCAGCGCGCATCCGGACCAGGCCATCCTCCGCCTCATCGAGCAGGTGGGTCTGCGGACGGCGCCCGCCGGACAGCCACACACCCTGAAGGTGACGGGCCGACCCGAGCAAGGCCTGCGGGCTTCGGGCAAGGAGTGCCCGGACCTGCTGCCGACCCTGGCGGCGCTCGCCTGTGTCCTACCCGCGCCGTCCACGCTGACGGACGTCGGAATCCTCCGGCTGAAGGAGAGCGACCGGCTGGAAGGCATCCGCGCCCTCGTCGCCGCCTACGGGGGCACCAGCGACCTGCAGGGGGAAATCCTCCACCTGACGCCTCCGGCCTCCCCACCCGCCCGCTTCGAGATGGACAGCCAGGGGGACCACCGCCTGGCGATGACCGCGGCCACCCTCAGCGTGTTGTCGGGGGCCCCCCTCGTGCTCACCGGGCCCGAGTGTGTCGAGAAGAGCTTTCCGGGCTTCTGGAGGCAACTGCAGCGCTCGGGAGCGCGTATTTCCGAGTCACCGTAGAACCATCAGTGTCTCGATTGCCGACTTATCGTTCTTTTTTGTTGAAAGCGATCTGCGCCCTGTGAAATCTCCGCCCATGCCCAAGGACACGCTGACGATCACCGACAATCGGACCGGCAAGCAGTACGAGGTCCCGGTCGAGAACGGCTGTATTCGCACCAACGCCCTACGCCAGATCAAGGTCTCGGACGACGACTTCGGTCTGATGGGCTACGACCCGGCGTTCCTCAACACCGCGAACTGTAAAAGCGCCATCACCTTCATCGATGGTGACAAAGGCATCCTGGAGTATCGCGGCTACCCCATCGAGCAGCTGGCGGAGAAGTCCAGCTACCTGGAGGTCGCGTACCTCCTGCTCAACGGTGAGCTGCCGACGCCCAAGGAGCTGGAGCAGTTCATCCACCTGGTGACGCACCACACGTACGTCCACGAGAACGTGAAGACGTTCATGGACGGGTTCCGCTACGACGCGCACCCGATGTCCATGCTCGGCTCCACCGTGGCCGCGCTGTCCGGCTTCTACCCGGACGCGAAGAACACCAAGGATGAGCGCAGCCGCCGCATCCAGATCACCCGGCTCATCGCCAAGATGCCCACCATCGCCGCGTTCTCCTACCGGCACTCGATGGGCCTGCCCTACATCTACCCGGACAACGACCTGTCCTACGTCGCCAACTTCCTGGCGATGGTGAAGCGCATCGGCACCAGCACCTACAAGGTGCACCCGGTGCTCGAGCGCGCGCTCGACGTGCTCTTCATCCTCCACGCGGACCACGAGCAGAACTGCTCGACGACGTCCGTGCGCACGGTGGGCTCGTCGGAAGTGGACCCGTACTCGGCCGTCACGGCCGGCATCGGCGCCCTCTACGGCCCGCTGCACGGCGGCGCCAACGAGGCGGTGCTGCGCATGCTCCGCGAGATTGGCCACATCTCCAAGGTCCCCGACTTCATCAAGTCCGTGAAGAGCGGCGAGGGCGAGAAGAAGCTGATGGGCTTCGGCCACCGCGTCTACAAGTCCTACGACCCGCGCGCCAAGGTCATCAAGCGCGTGGCGGACGAGGTCTTCGACGTGACGGGCAAGAACCCGCTGCTGGAGATCGCCGTGGAGCTGGAGCGCATCGCCCTCCAGGACGAGTACTTCGTCAAGCGCAAGCTGTACCCGAACGTGGACTTCTACTCCGGCCTCATCTACGAGGCGATGGGCTTCCAGGTGGAGATGTTCCCCGTCCTCTTCGCCATCCCCCGCACGGTGGGCTGGTGCGCGCAGTGGGAGGAGATGGTGCTGGACCCCGAGCAGAAGATTGCTCGCCCGCGCCAGGTCTTCACCGGCCACAAGCGCCGCGACTACGTCACGATGGACAAGCGCACCGCGAAGTAGTCCCGCGGTACCTCCACACCCCTTGGGCATGAAATGAGAAGGGGCGAGGAACCACCCAGGTTCCCCGCCCCTTTCTCATTGCGGGCGAAGCCGTCAGCCCGCGTGCGCCGCGCCGTTCTCCGCGTAGAGCGACTCGACGAGCCCTGCATGCTTCAGCTCCACCGCCTTGCGGCGGACCTTGAGCGTGGGCGTCAAGTCACCCTCGTCCACGGAGAACTCGCGCGGCAGCACCGCGAAGCGCTTGATGTTCTCGAAGCGGGAGAGCTTCGCGTTGACGTCCCGGTCCAGCGCCTGCTGGAGCACCTGGTGCAGCCGCGCGTCCCCGGCGAGCACGCCCACCTCCTCCGGCCAGCCCTTCTCCCGGGCCAGCGCGCGCACCTTCTCCCCGTCCAGGGCCAGCAGGGCCACCAGGTAGTTGCGCCGCTCGCCCACCACCACCGCGTGGCCCACGCCGGGCAGGCTCTTGAGCAGCTCCTCGATGTTGCCGGGCGCCGTCTTCTTCCCGCCGGAGGTGACGATGATCTCCTTCTTGCGGCCGGTGATGTGGAGGTAGCCCTCCCCGTCCAGTTGGCCCACGTCGCCGCTGTGCAGCCACCCGTCCTGGAGCAGCTCCGCGGTGGCCTCCGGGTTCTTGTAGTAGCCCGTACACACGTTGCCGCCTCGGATGAGGATCTCCCCGTCCTCGGCGATGCGGACCTCCACGCCCAGCATGGGACGCCCCACGGTGCCCAGGTGCGTGGACTCCTCCGTGTTCACCGTGCCTGGGCCGGACACCTCCGTCATGCCCCACACCTCGTGAATCAGCATGTCGATGGAGGCGAAGAACTCCAGCACGTCCCGGCCGATGGGCGCGGCGGCCGTGGCGAAGAAGTCCACCCGCTCCATGCCGATGCGCGTCTTGAGGGGCTCGAACACCAGCCGCCGGGCCACGCTGTACTGGGCCGAAAGCGTCACGGGGATGCGCTCATGGCGCTGGGCCCGCGAGTGCATCTCCGAGGCGACCCCGCGCGCCCAGTCCACCAGGCGGCGCTTCAGCGGCGGCTGGGAGCGCAGTCCCTCCTCCGCCTTCGCCTTGAACTTCTCCCACACCCGCGGCACGCCGAAGAAGAACGTGGGCCGCACGTCCTTCAGGTTCGCGGGCATCGCCTCCACCGAGTCGGCGAAGTAGACCTGGATGCCCAGCATCAGCGGACAGTGGAGCGAGATGACCTGCTCCGCGATGTGCGACAGCGGCAGGTAGGACAGGATGATGTTGTCGGGCTTCTTGCCGAAGCTCACCGCCTGGCTGAGCTGGCGCGACGTCCAGGTCAGGTTGTGGTGGCTGAGCATCACCCCCTTGGGGTGCCCCGTCGTCCCCGAGGTGTAGATGAGGGTGCCCAATGACTCGGGCTTGAGGGCATTGACGCTGTCCCAGTAGGGCTTGTCGTCGGCGCCCGCGCCTCGTGCCAGCACGTCGGCGTAGCGCAGCACCCCTTCGGGCAGCGGGGTGGCGGGCGCGTCCAGGACGACGAGGTGGCGCAGCTTGGGCAGCCGCTCGCGCAGGAGCAGGCCCGTGCGCAGGTGCTTCTCGTTCTCCACGACCAGGAGGGAGGCCTCGCAGTGGCGGAGGATGTACTCCAACTGCTCCAGGGCGCTGGTGGTGTACAGACCCACCGGTACGCCTCCCATCGCCATGGAGGCGAGCGCCGCGACGTGCCACTCCTCGCGGTTGAAGCTGATGATGCCCAGGGGCTGGCCTTCCGCGTAACCCAGCGACCTCAGGCCCAAGGCGAAGTGTTTGACCCGCTGCGAGTATTCGAGCCAGGAGGTGGGGACATAGGCGCGCCCACGGCGCGTCCAGAGGGCCGGCCGATGCTCATGCTGCGCGGCCCGCTCATGAAGGGCATGCACCATCGTCTTCGGGAGGTCCATCCGACGAACGCTAGCGGATGTAGGGGCCTGGCCACCATGCCTCCAGTTCGAGGACGTTGACAGCCGGTTGGCGGGCTTTGTATGCCGCGCCCGACCATGAGCATCGACTTCACCTGCCAGAAGTGCGAGGCAAGCTTCGAGCTTGACGTGCAAGACCTCATCGAGGGGACAGAGAAGATTGTCTGTCCTCACTGCGATGCGAAGGCACCCGCGAACCTCTCCGAGGACTTCGTCGCGGCGCTTTCGGAGATGCGCGCGCAGATCGCCGTGCTCGACAAGAAGTTCGCCGTCTCCATGACGTTGGAGTCGGAGGACGTCGAGGACACGGTCGACGACGAGGACGAAGACGAGGATGAGGAGTCCGAGGACGACGAGGACGACGACCTCGACGAGGACGAGGATGAGGACGTCGACGACGAGGAGGACTACGACGACGAGGACGAGGACGACGAGCGTCGCTGACGTCCGCCCCCTTGCCCTCCGGGCGACCAGCTCGCACCCCCGAGGGCAACCGGGCTGAAATGCCGCCCTCCCGAGAGGGAGGCCGGTGCGTAGGTTCAGGGTGTGAGAACACCCAACCGCGCCACTCTCTTCGTCGCCCCTCTCTCGGCGCTGTTGCTGGCGCTGGGAGGGCTCCTGCTGCTCCCCGGCTTCCGAGCCCCCAAAGCCATCGCGGCGACACTTCAGGACGCCTCCGAGCAACCGTGCGTCACCGAGCACGGAGGCGACCCCAAGGCCTGCTCCGAGCTCGTCGAGTTGGAGGTGCAGGACGTCATCCCGCTCATGGAGGCCCAGACGCACGCCATCGTGCTGACCACGAAGGACCAGGAGATGCTCCTCCCCGTCTTCGTGGACGAGGCCGCCGCCGTCTCCATCGCCTTCAGGCTGGCGGAGCGTGAGCCTCCTCAGCCGCTCGCGCAGGACCTGCTGGACGACGTCGTGGACCAGCTCGGCGCCAAGGTGACGGAGGTCCGCATCGACGACCTGCGAGACAACGTCTACTCGGGCCGCGTCTTCCTCGAGCAAGGGGCGAAGAAGCTGACCCTGGAGGCCCGCCCCTCCGACTCCATCGCCATGGCCCTCTCCAGCCATGCGCGCATCCGCGTCACGCGCAAGGTGCTGACGCTGGCGGGCATCAGCCGCGACGAGATCGAAGCCCTCCAGAAGGGCGGCCCTGGCGTGGGAGGCAGTGGCTCCGGCGGCCTCATGGACGAGTCCTCGCCGCTGCCGCCCCCGGGCCTGCCCGCGCCGGGCACCCCGTCCGACGACCCGGGCACGGGGGGAGACCTGCCGCCGGGCCATCCGCCCCTGGGCTCGCCGAAGGGGGCCGGCAAGAAGATCGAACTCTAGGCCCCGCCGCCCTGGCGGACGGTGGAAACGAAAAAGCCCGGCCCCCCTCCCAGGGATGCCGGGCTTTTTCTCGCGGGAGCCTCCCCTGAAAGAGGAGTCCCTCGCCTGAAGCCAGAGTAAGTCCCCTGGACCCGGAACTGTCAAGCCATGGGCCGAGCCGCCTAGGATGCGCGCGCATATGCGCAAGGCGAAGATCATCTGCACCCTGGGGCCCGCTTCGAGCTCGCTGGAGGCCATCGAGGGCCTCATCCGCGCGGGGATGAACGTGGCGCGGCTGAACTTCTCTCACGGCACGCACGACGAGCACCGGCAGCGCGTGGCCCTCATCCGCAAGGCGGCCCGTCGGCTGAAGCTCCCCGTGGCCATCCTCCAGGATATCCAGGGACCCAAGATTCGCCTGGGGAAGTTCGACGGTGGACAACTCGCGGTGAAGGCAGGCGAGCGCGTGACGGTGACCACCCGTTCGGTCATGGGACACGGCACCCTCATCCCCACGCCCATCAAGTCGCTGACGAAGGACGTGAAGGCCCGGGATGCCATCCTCCTGGATGACGGCCGGGTGCGGCTGCGCGTGCTCGCGGTCTCCGGCCAGGACGTCTCCTGCGAGGTGGAGGTCGGAGGTCTGCTCAAGGACCACAAGGGACTGAACCTCCCGGGTTCACCCATGTCGGTGCCCACCATCACGTCGAAGGACGAGGCGGACCTGGCGTTCGGCCAGGACGTGGGCGTGGACTACGTGGCGCTGTCCTTCGTGCGCACCGCCGAGGACATCCACCGCGCGCGCAAGCACGTGGCGAAGAACAAGACGCCCCTCATCGCGAAGATTGAGAAGCCGCAGGCGGTGGAGCAGCTGGAGGCCATTGCCCGCGCCGCGGACGGCATCATGGTGGCGCGAGGAGACCTGGGCGTGGAGATGCCCCTGGAGCAGCTCCCCGCCATCCAGAAGCGCATGGTGCGCGTGGTGAACCAGATGGGGGGCCTGGTCATCGTCGCCACGGAGATGCTGGAGAGCATGGTGACCAACCCGCGCCCCACCCGCGCGGAGGTGTCCGACGTGGCCAACGCGATCCTGGACGGCGCCGACGCGGTGATGCTGTCCGGAGAGACGGCCGCGGGGCGCTACCCCATCGACGCGGCCTCCACCATGGCGCGCATCGTCGAGGAGACGGAGCGCGGCGTGACGCGGCACCAGCACCACTCCCCCTTCGAGCGCTCCGAGGACCTGGGCACCGGCGTCGCCGCGGCGGCCGTAGCGGCGGCGGACCAGCTCGGCATCCAGACGATCATCGCCTACACGGAGAGCGGCCACACCGCGCGCCTCATCTCCGAGTTCCGTCCCAACGCGCGCATCATCGCGCTCACGCCGAACGAGGCCTCGATTCAGCGAATGGCCCTCTACTGGGGCGTGACGGGGCACCAGGTGGCGCGGGTGAAGTCCACGGACGCCATGCTGAGCCAGGTGCGCAAGCTGTGCCTGCGCGAGAGCCTGTGCCCGGCGGGGACGCCCGTCATCGTCGTGGCGGGGGTGCCACTCAACGTGCCGGGCAACACGAACCTGATGAGCATCCACCGCGTGTGAGCGCGGCGGACGTCTTCGTCAGAGCACCTTCTGCTCGAAGTCGTAGATCTTCTCGACGGCGAGCTGGCGGTAGCGGTCCATGTTGAGCGCCCGGCGCGCGCACTCCCAGACGAGCTCGTTGGGCGCGCGCTGGGGCTCCTTCTTCTTGCGGCGCTTCACTTCCGCCTTGATGGACTTCACCGCGACCTTGGGGTGGTAGCAGAACGCGGAGGAGAACAGCAGGTGCCCGCCAAAGGGGATGAGGCGGGCCTCCAGGATGTCGCCCGTCTCCAGGCCGGCGATGTTGCGCCGCTCCGTCACGTCGAAGTCCTTCCCCGAGTACAGCTCCCGCAGCCGGACCAGCCCCTTGCCCAGCTTGCGGACCTCGAAGAGGCCGTGGACCGTCTCCGTGAAGCTGCGGAAGGCGTTGGACTCCTCGGGGGGCGCGTTCGCCAGGCGGTGCTCGTAGAACTCCGCGGCCGGCGTCTTGCTCGTCAGCGGCGAGACGCGGTCGTAGAGGTAGAAGTCGAGGAACGACGCCATGCGCAGCTCGAAGAGCTTGTCGTCCTCGAAGACCTCGCCCGTCAGGCGGAAGTACTCCGCCTTCGCGTCGAGCAGGTCTGCCTTCCGTGACTCCACGCTGCCGAAGGCGATGAGCTGGTCCAGGTACGGCTGGTAGGAGAGCGGCGACAGCGGAGAATCCATAGGGGGAAGGGTATTCTACCCCGCCATCAGCTTCGCGAAGCGGCCAAAGAGATAGCGTGCGTCATGAGGGCCCGGGGAGGCCTCGGGGTGGTACTGCACGCTGAAGGCCCGCGCGTCCGGGACGGCCAGGCCCTCCACCGTGCCGTCATTGAGGTTGATGTGCGTGACGACGGCCTTGCCCTTGAGGCTGGCGTCGTCCACGGCGAAGCCGTGGTTCTGCGCGGTGATCTCCACCTTGCCCGTGGTGAGGTCCTTCACGGGCTGGTTTCCGCCCCGGTGGCCAAACTTCATCTTGTACGTCCGGCCGCCCAGGGCCAGCGCCATGATTTGATGGCCCAGGCAGATGCCGAACACGGGCACCTTGCCCAAGAGGGCCGCCACGGTCCGGTCCGCGCCCTTCACCGCCGCCGGGTCTCCGGGGCCGTTGGCCAGGAAGACGCCGTGGGGCTTGCGGGCCAGCACCTCGTCCGCCGTGGTGGTCGCCGGCACCACCGTTACCCGGCAGCCGACGTCCACGAGGAAGTGGAGCATCGACTTCTTGAGGCCGTAGTCATAGGCCACCACCTCGAAGCGCGGGTCGGTCAGGGGCTGGGCGCGCTGGCCGGAGAACACGTCCGGCGAAGGCAGGTCGAAGGTGTACGGCGTCTTCGTCGACACGCCGGTGGCCAGGTCCAGGCCCTCCATGCCGTGGGCGGACCGGGCGCGCTCCGTCAACGCGGCCGCGGACAGGCCCTCGCTGGAGATGACGCCCATCTGCGCGCCGTGGGTGCGCAGGTGGCGCACGAGGCGGCGGGTGTCCAGGCCCTCGATGCCCGCGACGTTGTGGCGCTTGAGGTACGCGTCCAGCGACTCGGTCGCGCGCCAGTTGGACGGCTGGCTCGCGAGGGCGCGGACCACCATGCCCACCGCGTGCGGCTTGCCCGCCTCTTCGTCCTCGGGTGTCGCCCCGACGTTGCCCATCTCCGGGTACGTCATGGTGACAATCTGCCCGACATACGAGGGGTCCGTGAGGATCTCCTGGTAGCCGAACATGGACGTGTTGAAGACCACCTCACCCACCGTCTCGCCGACCGCGCCAAAGGCTCGGCCCTCGAAGGTGGTGCCATCCGCCAGGGCGAGCACTGCCCGCTTCGTCATCACCGCGACTCCTTCACCTGACCGTCGGCGTACACCTTCCGGCCAGAAACCCAGGTCTGCACCACGCGGCCCTTCTGCTTACGGCCATGGAAGGGCGTATTCCGGCTGCGGGAATAGAACCGGTGGGCATCCACCGTCCACTCCTCCAAGGGGTCCACCACCGTGATGTCCGCCGGGGCTCCGGGGGCCAGGTGACCGCCCGGCAGGCCGAACGCCTTCGCCGGGCCGTGCGTCAGGAGCTCCACCGCGCGCTTCGCGTCGAGCAGTCCCGAGTGCACCAGCTCCAGCGTCAGCCCCAGGGCCGTCTCCAGCCCGACAATCCCGTTGATGCCCTTCTCGAACTCCACCTGCTTGTCCAGCACGCCATGGGGCGCGTGGTCCGTGGCGATGGCGTCGATGGTGCCATCCACCAGCGCCTCGCGCAGCGCCTCCACGTCCCGGTCCGCGCGCAGGGGCGGCGCCATCTTCGCGTGCGTGTCGTAGTCGCCCACCGCCCGGTCATCCAGGATGACGTGGTGGGGCGTGGCCTCGGCCGTGACGAGCAGACCCCGGCGCTTCGCCTCGCGAATCAGGCGCACGCTGCCCTCGCACGACACGTGGGCGATGTGCAGCCGGCCCTTCGTCTCCTCCAGGAGCACCAGGTCCCGCGCCACCATCGCCACCTCCGCCGAGGCGGGGATGCCGCGCAGGCCCAGGCGCGTGGAGACGGAGCCTTCGTGCATGGCGCCGCCTGCGGACAGCGTCAGGTCCTCTTCGTGGACCATGACGGGCACGCCGAACATCGTCGCGTACTGGAGCGCGCGTCGCATGAGCGCCGCGTTCATCACCGGGCGGCCGTCGTCGGTGATGGCGACACAGCCCGAGGACACCAGCTCGCCCGTCTCCGCCAGCTCCTCGCCCTTGAGGCCCTTGGTGATGGCCCCCGCGGGGTACACATGGCAGAGGTTGGCCGCGCGGGCCCTCGACAGCACCAGCTCCGTGACGAGCCCGCTGTCGTTGACCACCTTGGTGTTGGGCATGGCGACGACGGCGGTGAAGCCACCGGCCACGGCGGCGCGGCAGCCGGTGAGGACCGTCTCCTTGCCCTCCTCGCCCGGCTCGCGCAGGTGCACGTGCAGGTCGATGAAGCCCGGCAGCACCCACCGTCCCGCGGCCTCCACCACCTCCGCGCCCGGGGGCACGGGCAGCGGCGTGTCGGAGACCTCGGCGACCTTGCCGTCGCGCACCAGGACGTCGCGCACGCCGTCGACACCGTTGCGCGGGTCGATGACGCGGCCTCTTCGGAAAAGGACCGTGGCGCTCATGACGTGCACACCTCGAGGATGGCCCGCCGCACGGCGACGCCGTTGGACACCTGCTCCAGGATGACGCTGCGAGCCCCGTCCGCCACCGCGGGCGCCAGCTCCAGCCCCCGGTTGATGGGCCCCGGGTGCATCACCAGCGCCCCCGCCTTCATCCGCTCCTCACGGGCCGTGGTGAGCCCGAACAGCCGCGAGTACTCCCGCGTGGACGGAAGGAAGGCCTCGCTCATGCGCTCGAGCTGGAGGCGCAGGCACATCACCGCGTCCGCCTGCGGGAGCACCGCGTCCAGGTTGTGCGTCACCTCGGCGCCCAGCGCCTCCAGACCCGGAGGAACCAGCGTGGGAGGGCCGCAGACGATGACCCGCGCGCCCAGCGCCTTCAGGCACCAGAGGTTGGAGCGGGCCACGCGGCTGTGGAGGATGTCGCCGACGATGAGCACCGTGCGGCCGTCCAGGCTGCCCCACCGCTGCCGCAGGGTGAAGGCATCCAGGAGGGCCTGCGAGGGGTGCTCGTGCGTGCCGTCGCCCGCGTTGATGACGACACACCGCACATGCTTCGCCACCAGGTGAGGCGCGCCCGACGAGCGGTGGCGCATGACGATGGCCACGGGCCCCGTTGCCTCGATGTTGCGCGCGGTGTCCAGCAGCGTCTCGCCCTTGGAGGTGGACGAGCCGGAGGGGCTCCAGTCGAGGACCCCCGCGCCCAGGCCGCGAGCGGCCATGTGGAACGAGGTGCGCGTCCGGGTCGAGTCCTCGAAGAAGAGGTTGGCGACCACCTTGCCGCGCAGGAGGTGGGTGGTGTCTGGACCACCGGGCAGGTGCGCACGCGCCCTGTCGAGCACCGCTTCGAGCTCGTCCCGGCGCCAGCCTTCGATTCCAAGGAGGTGTCTCATGGCCGGGGCCGCCGCGTACCCCGGGCGGTCCGGCGCGTCAAGCACCGTCGCAGATCATCCGGGCTGCTTGCCCGCTGGGTGTGAGTCAGCGAACCGGCTCGAAGAAGCGATCCACCCGCAGGCCCGTGCCACCAAACAGCCCGTGCAACAGGCCGTGGTAGCCCAGCGACAGCCAGACAACCATGGCCTTGCCCTTGATGTGGCCATAGGGCACGAACTCCGTCGTGTCATAGCCGGTGACGCCCAGGCCATGGCGGCTGTCGGAGCTGTTGTCGCGGTTGTCGCCCATGACGAACACGTGCCCCTCGGGCACCACGTAGGGCCCCTCGTGGCGAGGCATCGTGGTGGCCGTCTGAAGCACGTGGTGCGGCACACCCCCCAGGCTCTCCCGGTAGAGCAATTGCGTCTGGTCGAACCACTGCCCGTCGTCCTTGATGTTGTGGACGATGGCCTTGGCGTCGATGAGGTCCCGAGGCTGCTTCTCACCGTTGATGTAGACCACGCCCTCAATCATCTCCACCGTGTCGCCGGGCACGCCCACCACGCGCTTGATGTAGTCGGTGGCCTCGTTGACGGGGTTGTTGAAGACGATGACATCGCCGCGCGCCGGCGGCCGGACGATGACGAACGGCACCACGTTGGCGAACGGGACCCGCACGCCGTAGATGAACTTGTTGATGAAGACCTGATCGCCAATCTGCAGCGTGGGCAGCATGGAGCCCGAGGGGATGCGATAGGGCTCCACGATGAAGGTGCGGAACACCAGCGCCACCAGCAGCATCTTCACGAAGCCGCCCACGAAGTCGGCGGCGGACTCCTTGCGGAACGCGCCCAGGTGCTGCGCCGTCAGTGACTCCAGCGCCTTCACCTCTTTCACCAGCGCGTCCGCGTCACCCCGCGCCGAGGCCGTCTCCACCTTGAGCGCCTGCTCGGTGATCTGCTCCGTCACGGGCGCGGAGAGCCGCTCGCGGACCTGGGGCTTCCGCAGGATGCGCTGGTTCTCGGAGATGAGCTCGTGCGCCTCGTGTCGCAGCCCGCGCAGCTTCTTCTCCGTGGGGGACACGTTGCGCCAGACCAGCAGCGCGACGAAGTACGCCACCATCAGCAGCCCCAGCCCCTTCATCGCGGGCTGTGCCCACGACGCCGCGGCGGGCACGTACTCGATGAGCAGCGTGTACGGGAACATCGCGATGGCGACGATGCACAGCGGGGCCCACAGGCTGGTGAGCATCTCCCGCCACAGGAGCGCACGGCGCGCGCGCACCTGCTCAGGGGTGCGCCGGGCCGCCATCGCAGTCGCCAGCTTCGCGGGAGGGGGAGCGGAAGGACTGGCAGCGTTCATGGCTACTGCTCCGACTTGAGGACCGCGAGGAAGGCCTCCTGCGGAATCTCCACCGTACCCACCTGCTTCATGCGCTTCTTGCCCTCCTTCTGCTTCTCGAGGAGCTTGCGCTTGCGGCTGATGTCACCGCCGTAGCACTTGGCGAGCACGTTCTTGCGCATGGCGGAGATGGTCTCACGGGAGATGATCTTCGCGCCGATCGCCGCCTGGATGGCCACTTCGTACATCTGCTTCGGGATGACTTCCTTCAGCTTCGCGCAGACCTCGCGACCGCGCAGGTAGGCGCGCTCGCGGTGCACGATGACGCTCAGCGCGTCCACCGGCTCTCCGTTGATGAGGATGTCCAGGCGCGCCAGATCCGCCTCCTGGTAGCCGGTCAGCTCGTAGTCCAGGCTGGCGTAGCCGCGCGACACGCTCTTGAGCTTGTCGAAGAAGTCGAAGACCACCTCGGCCATCGGCATCTCGTACGTCACCTGCACGCGCTGCCCGCTGCTGCCCAGGTACTTCATGTCCTTCTGCACACCGCGGCGGTCCTGGCACAGCTTCAGGATGGCGCCCAGATGGTCGTTGGGGACGTGGATGTGGCAGGTGAGGATGGGCTCCTCGAACTTCGCGATGTGCTGCACCGGCGGCAGCTTGGCGGGGTTGTCCACCAGCTGGACGTCACCCTTGCCGCTCGTGATTTGATACACCACGCTGGGCGCGGTGGTGATGAGGTTCAGGTTGTACTCGCGCTCCAGGCGCTCCTGGACGATCTCCATGTGCAACAGGCCCAGGTAGCCGCAGCGGAAGCCGAAGCCGAGCGCGGTGGACGACTCGGGCTCGTACGTGAAGGCGGAGTCGTTGAGCTTCAGCTTCGCGAGCGCGTCACGCAGGTTCTCGTACTGATCGGAGTCGATCGGGAAGATGCCGGAGAACACCATCGGCTTCACTTCCTGGAAGCCCGGGAACGCCTCCTGCGTCGGACGGACCTCCTCCGTGACGGTGTCGCCGACCTTCGCGTCCAGCAGCTCCTTGATGTTGGCGACCAGCACGCCCACTTCGCCGGCCATCAACTGCGTCACGGGGCGGGAGAACGGGGTGAAGACACCCAGCTCCTGGACCTCGAAGACCTTGTTGTTGCTGAACAGCTTGATCTTCTGCTTGAGCTTGAGCGTGCCTTCCAGCACGCGCACCAGCGTCACGACGCCCCGGTAGTTGTCGTACCAGGAGTCGAAGATGAGGGCCTTGAGCGGCGCGTCCGGCGAGCCCGTCGGCGGCGGCACACGCGCGACCACCGCTTCCAGGATCTCATGGATGCCGATGCCTTCCTTCGCGGAGGCGGGCACGGCCACGGAGGCGTCGATACCGATGACGTCTTCAATCTCCGCGCGGGTGCGGTCGACGTCCGCGCTGGGCAGGTCGATCTTGTTGATGACCGGGATGATCTCCAGCTCGTGGTCCAACGCCATGTAGACGTTGGACAGCGTCTGCGCCTCCACGCCCTGCGACGCGTCCACCACCAGGAGCGCGCCCTCGCACGCGGCGAGGCTGCGGCTCACCTCGTAGGCGAAGTCGACGTGCCCTGGCGTGTCGATGAGGTTGAGGATGTACTGCTTGCCGTCCTTCGCGGTGTAGTTCATCCGCACGGACTGGGCCTTGATGGTGATGCCCCGTTCCCGCTCGATGTCCATGTTGTCGAGGAACTGGGCCTGCGCCTCGCGCTTGCTCAATGTCCCCGTCTTGTCGAGGAGACGATCAGCAAGCGTCGACTTTCCGTGGTCGATATGGGCGATGATGCAGAAGTTGCGGATGTGCGCGTTTTCAGCCGGCATGTTCGGGGCGCTCGTCGGAAGAAGCGGGCGTGACTAACATCGAACCGCGCGAAAATCTACGCGCGAACGCCCGCCAGACGAGCAACCCACCAGGGGAACCCGATTGTTCCCCAACCACCAGGCGCCCCAGGGCTGTGCGCGGCCATGACAGGGCCAGGGGCCTCGAAGTCCCCGCCCAGGAGGATGTTCCCCCCTGGACTCCCCTGCCCTCCGCCCGGCCAGCGAGCCCTAGCCGTGGGCACGCTCGGGCGAAGCCTGCTTCTGGCGGAAGTAGGCCAGGGTGCGGCGAGCCCCCTCGCGCAGGTCGGCGCCGGGCTCCCACCCGAGGACCTTCTTCGCGAGCGAGTTGTCGATGCACGAACGGAGCTGCTCGCCCGGCTTGCCGGGGGCGTGGGCCGCGGGGGCGGTGGAGCCCGCCGCCTCGGCCAGCAGCGCGTAGAGGCGGTTGATGTCCGTCTCCACGCCCGTGCCGATGTTGATGGCGCCGACGTAGTCCTTCTCGAACGCCAGGCGGTTGGCCCGGGCCACGTCGGGCCCGAAGACGAAGTCGCGGGTCTGCTTGCCCTCACCGTAGATGGTGCAGCCCTGCCCGGAGAGCAGGCGCTGGCAGAAGATGGCCACCACGCCCGCCTCGCCGTGCGGGTTCTGACGGGGGCCGTAGACGTTGGCGTAGCGCAGGGCCACGTACGGCAGGCCGTACTGCGCCCGGTAGTAGCCCAGGTACAGCTCACCGGCCGCCTTGGAGGCGCCATACGGCGACACCGGCCGCGTCGCGTGGGACTCCGGCGCGGGGAAGACGTCCTGCTCGCCGTAGATGGCGCCGCCGGTGGAGCTGAAGATGACCTTCTTCACCCCGGAGACGCGCGAGGCCTCCAGCAGGTTGAGCATGCCGCGGATGTTCACGTCCGCGTCGAAGCTGGGGTCCTCCACGCTGCGGCGCACGTCCATCTGCGCGGCCAGGTGACAGACGACCTGAGGCTTCTCCGACTTGATGAGCTCCGCGGCCTCGCGGCTGCGGATGTCATGGACCGCCAGCCGCACACGAGGGTCCAGGTTCTCCCGCTTGCCGCTGGAGAGGTCATCCAGCGCGATGACCTCATGACCCGCCGCCAGGAACTCATCGCACACGTGCGAGCCGATGAAGCCCGCTCCACCCGTCACCAGGACTTTCACGCTTCCGTCTCCCCGCCACCCGGCCGTGGCCAAACCTGTCTTTGATTACTCGGCTGTCTCGCGCGGCAACCTATGCCGACGGACGGCGCACGGCAACCTCGCGGAACCACGCGATGGTCTCCCGCAGACCGTCCTCCAACGGCACCTTCGGCTCCCAGCCCAGAATCGAGCGCGCACGGCCGATGTCCGGCTGTCGCTGCTTCGGGTCGTCCTTGGGCAGCGGCTTCTCGATGATGGTGCCGCCCCCACCCGCCGCGGCGCGCACGGCCTCCGCGAACTGACGGATGGTCATCTCCCGGGGATTGCCGATGTTCACCGGATGCTGCTCGTCCGACAGCGCCAACCGGACCAGGCCATCCACCAGGTCCTTCACGTAACAGAACGAGCGCGTCTGGCTGCCGTCGCCGAAGACCGTGAAGTCCTCGCCCTTGAGCGCCTGGCCCACGAAGGCGGGAACCACGCGGCCGTCGTTGAGGCGCATGCGCGGGCCGTAGGTGTTGAAGATGCGAACGATGCGGACCTGCACGCCCTTGCGCCCGTAGGCCGCGGTGACGGCCTCCGCGTAGCGCTTGGCCTCGTCGTACACGGAGCGCGGGCCGATGGGATTGACGTTGCCCCAGTAGTCCTCGCGCTGCGGGTGGACGAGTGGATCTCCGTACACCTCGGAGGTGGAGGCCATCAGGAAGACGGCCTTGTTCGCCTCCGCCAGCTTCAGCCCGTTCTCCGTTCCGATGGAGCCTACGCGCAGCGTCTCCAGCGGGAGGTTCGCGTAGTCGATGGGCGAGGCGGGCGAGGCCAGGTTCAACACGTAGTCGACAGGCCCCTGCACGGGGATGCCCTCGACGATGTCCGCCTTCACGAAGCTGAACCCCGGACGCCCCTTCAGCGTGCGCAGGTTCTCCTCATTGCCCGTGATGAGGTTGTCCACCGCCGTCACGGAGGCCGCGCCGTCGTCCAGCAGGCGCTCGCACAGGTGCGAGCCCACGAAGCCCGCGCCCCCCAGAACCACCACTCGCTTCCCCTGCATGCTTTTCACGTCGCGCCTCGTGTCTTTCAGATTTCGTCGAAGGTCGCCTGGCCGGGCAGCTGTGCCTTGTACTTCTCCAGGACCAGGTCGATGCCCTGGCGGATGTACTCGGCCACGGGCACCTTCGTCTTCTGGTTCAGCGCCTTGAGGAGCTCGTTCTGCTCCGGGGTGATGTAGATGGTGGTGCTGATCTTCTTTCGGGCCATGGCGATATGTGAAAATATATGGAATGACGTGGCGCGCGAAAGCATCTCGTGCGCACACGACGGCGGCGACGCTCCGGCGTCCCGGGAGCACCGAATGACCGGAAGCAAACGCTGGATTTCCCTCGGGTTGGTGGCCTCGGGACTGTTCGCGGGGTGCGCTGGCAACAAGGCCTCCCAGCCCTCCCCCAGCGCCCCGGGTGACTCCACACCCTCCCTCTCCAAGGCCATCCGTCCGGAGCCCCAGCAGGGCGAACACGTCACGCCGCAGGACGTGAATGGCGACGGGAAGCCCGATGTGTGGACCTACACACTCGCGGACCGCGGCCCGAACGGCGAGGAGCGGCTGCGCAAGGTGCGCCAGGAACTGGACCTGAACTGGGACGGCCGCGCGGACCTGGCCCGTTACTTCGACGAGACGGGCGCGCTGATGCGCGAGGTGATGGACCTGGACTTCGACGGCAAGGTGGACGCCACCTATCTCTACGAGAAGGGGGCCAACACTCGCCGGGAGCGGGACTTCGACGGCGACGGTCGCGCGGACAGCATCGCCTACTACGAGCGCGGGGCGCTGGTGCGCAAGGAGAGCGACACCAACAGCGACGGCCGTGTCGACTACTGGGAGTACTGGGAAGGCGGTCAGGTGGACCGCATCGGCGAGGACCTGGACGGCGACGGCAGCGTCGACAAGTGGACTCGCAACCCCAACAACGCGGCCCGCGACTGAGCGGCGAGCCGCGCGTTCATCCTCCGGCGACTACGGCTTGCTGGTGCCGGTGCGGCCGTAGGAGTCCTCCAGGCGCACGACGTCGTCCAGTTCGGGGGTGCTGACCTCGAGGATGTCGCAGTCGGTGATGGCCACCATGCGGTGCTTGGTGAGGGGCTTGATGTGGTAGCTCTCGCCGGGGTTCATCTCCCGCTCGATGAGCCCCTGTCCCTCGTCGACGACGAAGAGCAGCTTGCCGCTCTGGACGTGAATCGTCTCGTCCTTCTGGTTGTGGTACTGCAGGCTGAGCTTGTGGCCCTGCTTCACGTGCAGCAGCTTGCCCACATAGCGCTCGGTGTGGGCCCAGATGAGCTCATGGCCCCAGGGCTTCTCCACCCGCCTCGTCGTCGTCATGGTGCTTCCTGTCTTCCTCGCCCGAGTCTCAGTTCGTGCCGGCCACGAACGCGTCGAGCTGGGTCTCACGCTTGAAGTCTGACAGATACCGCGCCGCCGCGTCCTTCGAGGCGAACGTTCCCATGCGGACGCGGTACCAGGTGCCCTTCCCCACGACCTCCGCGGAGACGATATAGGGGGCATAGCCCCTATCACGCAACCGGGCCACGAAGCGGTCTGCCTCCTGCTTGTCTTGGAAGGCCGACAGTTGGAGCGTGAAGGCCCCACCCTTCACCGCCGAGTCCGGCGGCTGCGCGGCGGCGCGGGCGATGGCTTCCTTCAGTCCCCCACCCTCCTTCTGCGTGGTCCGCGTCGGCACGGGCGCCGCTTCCACCTTGCCGGACACGGTCGCGGGCTTCACGGCGACGGCGGCGGGCTTCTCGGTGGCGGCGGGCTTCTCAGGCGCGGGGGCGGGCTTCTCGGCCGGGGGCTTGGCGGCGGCGACAGGCTCTTCGGTGGGCTCCTCGGGGGGAAGCTCGCCCGTGTCCGGGTCCGGCGTCGGCGCCAGGGCGGCGGTCTTCACCGGCTCGGGCGGCTTGGGCGCGGGCTTCTCGGCCGCGGGCTTGACGGGGGCCGGCTTGGGCTGCGCGACGGGCTCGGCGGCGGCCTTGCGCGTGAGCTCGTCCTGGAAGGTGAGGTGCGGCTCCTTCTGCACGGCCTGGAGCGCCTGCGCGTTGGCATCCAGCGCGGAGAGCAGGTCCGGGGCGCTGGCCGTCTGCGCATCGCCGGCGAGCTTCTTCCCCACGACGACGCCCAGCACGAACACGGCGCCGAGCACGACGATGCCGGCAATCAACAGACTGACAATCTGACGGTTGTCGAGAGAGACGTCGAACTTCTCTTTCATCCGGTGGGCGTCTCGCATGACTCAGGGTTCCTCGTGCGCGGACGGCACGGCCACACGAGTCCGTGTTGCGGCCTGTAGCGTCGGCGTCGAGGCAAAGTACGCCCCACCCCCCAACGGGTCAAATTCACGGAAACACGCTCGCGCGCGTCGCTACGACACGAGCGAAGGAGAGGTCTCCGTGCGTGGCGCGGAGGCGAGCGCCACGGTGGGAAGCACCGCGCCCACGGGCTCCTGCCGAGGCGCCGGAGCGTTGAGCCGCGCGCGCAGCTCCTTCCCCGCGGAGAAGGTCAGCGTCCGACGCTCGGGCACGGCGACGGGCTGCCCTGTCTTGGGGTTGCGCCCCGTCCTCGCGCGACGGATGCGCAGCGAGAAGACGCCGAAGCCGCGCAGCTCGATGCGCTTGCCTGCGACGAGCGCCTCCGCCATGCCGTCAAAGACGGCGTGGACGATGGCCTCCAACTCCCGGCGCGGCACATGGGGTGCCCGCTCCGCGATGCGCTCGATGAGCTCACTCCTCGTCATGGCACACCCCCGTCAAGGGAACGGGGGACTCTACAGAAGGCATGCCCGTGAGGACAAACCGCCCTCGGAGACAGGGCGTCGCGGGGGCTCAGCGCAGGCGCAGGTCGACGGGGCCTTCGACTTCGACCTCGGTGCCGTCCTTGCCCTTGAGGATGACCTCGGAGCCATCCGGCACGAGCAGGCGCACGGTGCGGCCCAGGGGCACTTCGCGCCCTTCCAGCAGCACGGCGGTGGCGAGGTCATCGGTCTCGGCGACCGCGAAGCCGTCATCGACCACCGCGACGAGGCCCCCCTCCCCCAGCTCCCCCGCGTGGATGAAGGGGACCTTGGGGCGGAACGGGGGCGCGGGCAGCGGCTGGTGCGGCCCTTCGTGTTGGGTGTCCGAGCCCAGCTTCTGCAGCCCGTTGGGGGTGAAGAAGGCCACGAAGTACTGCGTGGAGGAGTATGCGTCCTCGTGGGCGCTGGCGGGCGTCACCTGCACGTTGGTGTAGCGCGCGGCGACGATGCGCGGGACTCGCTGGGCCTCTTGAATCGCGCCGTCCGCCCAGCGACGGGGTGGGAGGTTGGAGCCGTGGAGCTTCGCCTCGCCCGCGTCGCCGACCTCCAGCGTGTCGCCCTTCTCGAGGAAGCGCAGGCCTCCGCCGAAGTACTCGAGCACGGCGGGGCCGGTGGCGGTGAGCGTCACGTCGCCCAGGAGCTGGGCGCCCACGGCGACGGTGCGCTGCTCCTTGCCCTCGATGCGAAGGACGGGGGCACCGGCCGCGAGCAGCCCCGCGATGGGCTTGTCCGAGCGCTCCTTGCAGGACGTGACGAGGCTCGCGAGTCCGGCCGCGAGCAGACATCCCACGAGGCGCTGCGCCATGTCCGGTTTCCTTCCTGAAGGCACGAGCTCAGACGATCCAACCACCACCCAGCACGCGGTCCTGAGCGTAGACCACTGCCGCCTGACCTGGCGTGACGGCACGGGCTGGGGCATCCAGCTTCACCGAAACGAGCCCGTGAGGGGAAATCTCCACCCGGCCCTGGGCTCCCGCGTGACGGTGACGGATGCGGACCTCGACGGGGGTCTCGGGTGACGGGGGGGAGTCGACCCAGTGGGGCTGGAGCAGGCCGAAGCGGTCTCTCCCGGTGTCCTCGGCGCTGCCGACGACGACGCGGTGGGTCTCCGGCTCCAGGCGCTGGACGTAGCGCACCTGGCCTCCGCCGAGGTTGAGGCCCTTGCGCTGCCCGACCGTGTAGCGGTGGATGCCCTGGTGGACGCCGAGCACCTGCCCATCGCCGTCGACAATCTCGCCCGAGGGTTGAGGGCCGGCGACCTTCTCCACGAAGCCCGCGTAGTCACCGTCGGGCACGAAGCAGATCTCCATGCTCTCGGGCTTGTGGCTGGTGGGGAGGTTGTGGCGCTCGGCGACGGCGCGGACCTCCGCCTTGGTCAGGTGGCCCACGGGGAAGTGGATGTCGCGCAGTTCGTCCTGGCCGAGCGTGAAGAGGAAGTAGCTCTGGTCCTTCGCGGCGTCCACGCCCCGGCGGAGGGCGTAGCGGCCGTCGGTCTCCTCGACGCGGGCGTAGTGGCCGGTGGCGAGCTGTGCACCGAGCGCCCGGGCCCGCTTGAGGAGGAAGTTGAACTTCACGTCGCGGTTGCAGGCCACGCACGGGATGGGCGTCTTGCCGCCGAGGTAGGACTGGACGAAGGGGTTGACGACGCGGTCCTGGAAGATCTCCTCCGCGTTGGCGACGTAGTAGGGAATACCGAGCGCCTGGGCGACCGCGCGTGCGTCGTCGATGTCGTCGGGACTGCAGCAGCTTCCGCACTTGGCCTTGCCCTCGTAGGACCAGACGCGGAGGGTGATGCCGATGACCTCATGGCCCTGCTCCTTGAGCAAGGCAGCCGCGGCCGAGGAATCCACCCCGCCGCTCATTGCAACGACGACTCGCATGGTGCCCCTTCCTACACGCCTGGACGCCCGGGCGCACGCGGAGGACGCATGGGCCGGCTGGAACTGGACCGAGGACGACCCGGACTCAGGAGGTCGAGCGGGCGGAGTGCCAGGTTTGAAGCTGGCGCTTGAGTGCCTCGGTGGTGTTCAGGGAGGGGTCGTCGAGGACGGATTCCATGAGGAAGCGAGTGGCCTCGCCGACGATGGGCGACGGCCCGACCCCGAGGGTCGCCATGATGTCGCCGCCGGTGAGCGCGAGTTCCTTGGGCACCAGGGGGGGCTTCGCGGCGGCGAGTGCCTCCAGGCGTGTGCACAACTGCTCCAGAGCGGACAGTTGATCGGGAGCGCGGGCCTGGACTCGGGCGCGGGCGAGGGAAAGGAGTGCGGGGAGGTTGGCGAGGCTGACGCGCGCCAGGAGTCGCCTCAAGGCGGGGTCGGTGTCCCAGAGGCGCGTCTCGAGCTTCGCGTTCTCGACGAGGAGCGCGATGAGGTCGGCGGACTTGTTGGGGAACTTGAGCCGCAGGCCGATGTCCCGAGCCCGGGCACGGTCAACGAGGTCCGCGAGGAGCGCGGCCATGCGGATCTCGATGTCCTGGGGAGCGGCCTGGACGGCGGCGCGAGCAAGTCGGGCCTCGTCCGCGCTGGCGCCGGCGACCTCGGGGAGGAACACGTCGAGGAGGCCCGTGTCCGCGAGCAACAGGAGGCCGCCTTCGGCGCGGGAGGACAGGAGCAGCTTGACCAGTTCTTCACGGACGCGCTCCAGCGCGACCTTGCGGAAGACGCCGAGGGTCGCGGGGATGGCGGCGTGAGTGTCCGGGTCGAGCGAGAAGCCGAGCACGGCGGAGAACCGGACGGCGCGCATGGGGCGAAGGCCGTCTTCGGAGAAGCGCTCGAAGGCGGAGCCGACGCAGCGGATGAGGTGAGCCTGGAGGTCCGACTGGCCGCCGAAGGGGTCCACGAGGTCCCGGTCCAGCGGGTTGTAGGCCATCGCATTGATGGTGAAGTCGCGGCGAGACAGGTCCTTGACGATGTCGCGTTCGAAGGCGACGGAGCTGGGCCGGCGCCCGTCGAGGTAGTCCCCCTCCGAGCGGAAGGTGGTCACCTCGACGTGGGTGGTGCCTTGGAGCACCGTCACCGTTCCATGCTGGATGCCCGTGGGGATGACCTTGCGGAAGGCGCGCTGGACCTCTTCGGGGAGGGCGCTGGTCGCGACGTCGAAGTCCTTGGGGTGGACCTTGCGGACCATGTCCCGGACGCAGCCGCCCACGAGGTACACGGCATGACCGAGCTCACGCAGCCGGGCAATGACGTCGAGCACGGGCTGGGGGATGTCGGCGTTGTGGAGGTTGGCGAGCATGGAACCTGGGGGCGGCAAGCGGCATGCTCACCTCGGGACCGTGGGTTGTACTTGCCCGCGCCCCTCTGAATCCAGGGACACGAGGGCACCATGGCACCGGTTGAAGGCGAACACCGACGTCAAAAGTGCCCTTGAGTTGTGCCGCCGTATTGACTACACCCAGCGGCGATGACCCCGTAGCTCAGTTGGATAGAGCGGCGGTTTCCTAAACCGCAGGCCACAGGTTCGATTCCTGTCGGGGTCACTCAAGTTCCCCTGCCTCCATGGTGGCGCCTTTGTGGCGGAGTGCCGATGGGGCGGGCACGGGCGAGGTCAGCAACAGCAGCTTCAACCCCTTCACGGCAGCTCCCCATCGTAAGGGGTGCACTTGAAGGACAACCTGACCACCGTCATTCCCAAAACCAGTTACCGCTTCCTGTCCCAGGTTTCCGAAAGGGGCGCGGTGACGTCCCTTTCTTCATTCCGCTTGAGTTCCACAGGACGGACTCGCGAACCGTCCATGCCCAGCGCGAACCGAAGCGCCGCGTCGCAATTGGGGAAGAACCAAGCCACGTACAAGTAGATGTCAACACACAACCATTGGCCATCCTCGGCGACGAAGTACATCGCGTCGGGGAAGACAGACGGTTCTGCCGTAGGACCACCCCAGTTCCGGGACTCGGGCCCGGTGATAGCACCCAGCGCGACAGGGCAAGCTGAAGGCGAAAAGAAGGACTGGACGTACGCCAGTTCTCCCTCGTCGAGCCACGCAGTGACGTCATCCGCGCACACCCTCACGCTCATTCCTGTCGGGCGATAGTGAAACTGAAGCCCGTCCATGGACCGGAGAACCTGCTCCGCATAGGCGTGCAGCACAGCACCTTCGCGCGTCAGCGACGCCGCTGCTATCTCCAGGGGAGCCCGCCGGGCAGAGGTCCAACCTTGCTCGACAAGGAGCCAACGCACTTCCTTGCTGAGAGAGCGGGCCACTGACTCATTCGGCATCATGAGTGGTCAGATTAGCCGGTTCCGGCACGAAGGCGCGCGTGGCGGTGTCCCGAGTGCTGGGGTCGCGGCACTCCCGACTGGACACCGGAAGGCCCCGTGCGCCCCCCAACCTCCCCCTGCTTCCGCGGGGAGGCGGTCCGCGGGCTGCATTCCATTCATGCCCGTCGCGGGACTGTGGCCCTTTCAGCAACTTCCTTTCGGTATGCCCGACTCACAAGCGCGATGGGCACAACCCAACCAAGCCCAATTGCCAATGGAGCTACAGCGAGGACTCCAGGACCATCGTTCGTGGCCACCCTGCCCATGTGAGTGATGACGCCGTCTCCTTCCGGATGAGTGATCGTTCCGCCTCCAGAAAAGAGGAATGAGGCAACGTACTGAATGCCTACGGCTGCAAGTGCCGTCAGCCAGTACCGCTGGCCGAGTCGCCGAACGAGCCCAACCAGTGCCACAATTCCCAAGAAAAGCATGCGCCCCTCCCGAGTGGGTTTTCCGTGAGTACTCTATGTCCGTCCCCACGCCAGGAGCGCTACCTCTACGGGGGGATGGACACAAGGCGCGTATTCGATAGGCAATCCCGCATGCTCACTTCCCTCATCCGAGTCTCCTTCATCGCAACACTTCTCTTTCTTTCGGCATGTGGATTCGACGCATCCGGCAGTTGTACCGACACCAACTGCGCCAACTACACATCACAGGGGGCCGCGCAGGCCGCATTTGATGATGACCCGGAATGCCGAGCCGACCTCGACGCAGACAAGGACCAGATTGCTTGTGAAGAGCCCGGCAACAGCGTGAGGTCGTGTTCGTCCACATCTGCCTGTGGATGCTCCAACAAGACGAAGGCCGCGTGTAGCGGAGACGCCTGCTGTCGATGGGTCGTCGGCCAAGGCTGTGGCTGCCGCTAAGAGCACAACGCCAGTGGCCAACCACAGCTCCGGGTAGAGAAACAGGGACTGTGCCACCCTGGTGAGCCTCAGCCCTGGGGCTGCCAGGGAATCACTTCACTCGGACGGCTCGATTCACCGTGGCCCGGCCCACACGGAACTGCTCTGCCAATTCCTCGCACGTCTTGCCGCTCTCCTCCCGCACCTCGAGAATGCGTCGACGTAAGTCCTCGGATATCGGTCGGGTCATCCCCCGAGCAGATCATGCCCGCGAGATCGGCTCAACCGAGCACTGCTGTCAGTGCTCGTCCGAAGTACATCAGCAGCACATCCTGGGGCGAACGCCCTCAGATGAAGCCGCTCGCAGTGGGTGATTTCCCACCGCAGGCTCCCTGACAGGCATGAACACACGAATGCCTCCTCAGTGCCACCCAGCATCGTGCCGACGCCTCGCCCCCTCGCTGGAATCCCGGCCACGGTCTCCGACTCGCCCTTTGGTTCGGCCAGCACCACGGATTGAAGACGGCAGCACTCACTGGCTGGCGGTCGAATGAACCGCCAAGCGACTGGCAGCACGCGCCATCATCGAGCGTCACCTTCACATCGCCATGCGCGCCGAACTCTCCCTGCGAACCCGGCCAATGAACTTGTCCGGGCGCATGCACGGAGTAACCACTAAATAGACTCGTCGAGCCACTCGGCGGCAGCCCCACGTCCGAGGAGAAATCCATGAGGATCAAACCAGACAAAATATCCAAATCCCGGCCCAACAAGTCCAAACTCAAAAAGCGAACAATCCACCAAGACTGAAGCGACATCCTTGACACTGCGGAAACGAAATACCCCCTTCTCCTCGTCGAGCGGGAACAGCATCCACACGCCCCCCTCAATTGGCATTCGCCCAATATGCTCCCATGGAGCCAGTGTTTCGAGACCCAAGGCATCAGAAGCATCAGACCATAGACTCGCGTAGCTCTCACTTGGGGCCAGTTTCGAAATGATTGCTTCGCGCAACCGAACAACTTCGTCTATGGGCAACTCATCAAACGAAACGCCTCGTTTCTCAGCACTGGCCACCAACTGACTTCGTGCAGTCCAAGCCATGAGCCCTCAGCTCCCCACGATCACTTCATCACCTTCCCTACCGAAAAGGCTTTGGTTGACAGGTGCCACCACTCACGGATCGACCCGACGTCACGCCGTGTCTGGAGTAGGTATGTATCACGCGTTCCCTCCTCACCACCGCAAGACCCACGCCAGCATGGCCCCGGGGCTCCCACTTCGAACCTCGTTGGGGATACACTCCACACCGTCATCCATCCTCGAGAAACAAACGCAAGATGGAGCCCTCCGTCCTGATTCCACCCATGCGCACGCGCCCCACACGAGTCCTTTCCGCGGTCTTCGCAGCCATCACCCTCTCCGCCTGTGGCAACGGAGCTTCCCGGCCATCGGGACAGAGTGCCCAGGACTCCGGGTCCGTCGTCGCGGTCATCAATGACCGCTCTCTGTCCGCCCAGGAGGTCAAGGCGAAGCTGGATGAACAGCCCCTCTTCGTCCGCAGCCGCTACGCCACGACCGAGAAGAAGAAGGAGTTCCTCGACAACCTCATCCGTTTCGAGCTCCTCGTTCAGGAAGCTCGACGCCAGGGGTTGGAGAATGACCCCGACGTCAAGGCCACCCTCGAGAAGGTCATGGTGCAGAAGCTCCTGCGCAAACAGCAGGAAGCGGCCGCAGCGGCCCCTCTCGATGAAGCAGAGCTGCGCAAGTACTACGACGAGCACCGGTCCGAGTTCACCAAGCCCGAGCGCATCCGCGTCAGCCATCTCTTCCTGGCCGCCCCCGCCTCGGACAGCGCCCTCCGCACCAGGTCGCGCGCCGAGGCCACGAAGATTCTCGCGGACATCAAGTCCAAGGAGTCCGATCCCCTCAAGACTGCCTTCGAGGTCGCCACCACCCAGAAGTCACAGGACACCGACTCGAAATCCACCGGCGGAGACCTCGGCTACCGCAGCCGCGAAGAGCTGACCCAGGCCTGGGGCGCCGCCTTCACCGACGCGGCCTTCGCCCTTCAAGCCCCAGCCGAGATCGGCCAGGTCGTCGAGAGCGACAAGGGCATCCATCTCATCAAGTTCCAGAGCCGCCAGGCCGGCATGGACCAGACCTTCGAGCAGGCCAAGCCCCGCATCGAGGCCCGCCTCCAAGGCGAGCGCCGCTCCAAGTCCATGGACAGCCTCCTCGAGAAGCTCAAGTCCCAGGCGAAGATCGAAGTGAAGGACTCCGTCCTCGAGCAGATTCAAATCGAAGGCGCCGAGTCCAAGCCCGGCACCTCACAGCCTCACCCCTGAGCCTCCCTCAGCACCCCACCGAGCCGGCGCACCGCTTCCTCAATCCGCGCCGGCTCGCAGTGCGAGAAGTTCAAGCGCATGCAGTGAGCCGCCGAGCGGCCCCCATTCACCATGAACGCCTGCCCCGGCAGGTAGGCCACTTGCTGCGTCTCCAGCGCCCGCGCCAGCAACACCGTGGTGTCCCGCCCCTCCGGCAACTCCACCCAGACGAACATCCCGTGACTCGGCCGGGACCACTTCGCCCCCGCCGGCAGGTGCGTCTCCAGCGCCCGCAACAGCGTGTCGCGCCGCAGCCGGTACTCCTTCCGCAGCCGCTCCAGGTGCCCGTCCAGCCCGCCTGACTCGAGGAACGCCAGCACGATGCGCTGGGTGAAGGTCGCCGTGTCGATGTCGCTCGACTCCTTCACCGTGGCCAGCCGGAACACCAGCGACTCCGGCACCACCACCCACCCCACCCTCAACGCCGGCGCCAGAATCTTGGAGAACGACCCCACGTAGAACACCCACTGCGAATCCAACGCCCGCAGCGGCGGAAGCACACCCTCCTCCTCGTACTGGAGGAAGCCATACGCATCATCCTCGATGACCGGCATGCGGTACTCCCGCGCCAGCCGCACCAACCGCTCCCGGGCCTCCATCGCCAGGCTCGTCCCGAGCGGATTGTGCCCATCGCTCATCGTGTAGAAGAGCCCCGGCCGCTCACCCGACGCCAGGAGCGACTCGAGCCCATCCAGGTCCAACCCCCGCTCCACATCCCGCCGCACCGTGAGGCGCCTCGACTGGAACGGGTCCAACACCTGCTGGAACCCCGAATACACTCGGTCCTCCAACAACACCGCCTGACCCGGCTCCAGCAGCAGCCTCGCCAGCAGGTTCATCCCCTGCTGCGCCCCGGTCGTCAGGAACACTTGGCTGGGCGAACACGAGACGCCCCGCCGCGCCATCAGCCGGACCACCTGCTCCCGCAGCGGCTCCAACGTGGGCGAGTACTGCAAGGCCCCACCCTGCTCGGCGAGCACCTTCGCCGCCGCCTCCGCCATCCCTTCCTTCGGGAACAGCTCCGCCGCGGGGAGCCCCAGCGCCAGCGAGTACACCCCAGGCCGGGTGATTTTCTGGAGCATGTCCTGGATGGCCGAGGGCGCCAGCTTCCTTGCCCAGCCGGCGAGTGAGTTCTCGAAGGAAGCCGTCGGTGAAGTCACGATTCACTGCCTCCGCGCGATGACGCGCAAATCCTGCGCAACCCTCAAATCCCTCGGAAATTGTAGCGCAAGAGCAAGTCGTGCGGCCAAGAAGACCCGACAGGTGGCGCACACGCGCTCAACCAGGGACGACTGCATCATCGTGCTTCCCTGACTCTGAACTCTCCAAGATAATCGCGGCTCGCTTGGAGAACCCGATGCTCGACCGACCGATGTACCTCAAGCCGAACGTGGCCATCGAGCCCCTGTACAACTCGTGGTACGCGTGGTGGTACCTGCTGTCGCCCGCCACGGCGCCCATGTTCGTGACGAACCTGCATCTGAAGCTGATGCAGTCGTTCGTCGCGAATCCCGACGTACACGTGGCCGCGCTGAAGAACCCCATGTTGATGGGAGGCCCCTTCATCAACCACGCCGCTGCGCGCGCGCCGCGGGTGAAGGAGCTGCTGGAGCGGACCCAGCGCGAGCAGGCCCACATGCTCGCGTACACCAAGGCCGTCGGTGAGCTGGAGCAGCTGCTCGCCCCCAACAACGGCGCCTCGCTGGAGCACCTCTACCCGAAGGTCCCCGACCTGCTGCGCGGCTACGTCGAGCTCACCTATGACCTGAGCAACCGAGCCAGCGCTCGCTACATCGAACCCCTGCTCTACAAGAGCCAGTTCTACCAGGAGTCCTCCCAGAGCGTGACGCTCTCCCTGGTGGACAAGGACTGGCGCCCCTACATCTTCAGCACGCCGCGCCTCGAAGAGGACGCACCGCTGTGGCTCAAGGTGCCCTACCGCCACGAGGGCCTGGACGCGCTGTTCCGCATGCGCCACACGCCGGGCTCGCCGGGCCAGGTGGCGGAGATGCTCGGGGTGCCGGCCTCCGCGTCGGCCGCGTTCGCGGACCTCTTCACCGACGTCGTGCCGCGCAAGGCGCCCCGCTATGACGGCGAAGGCGTGCGCGTGCGCTACTTCGGCCACGCCTGCGTGCTGCTGGAGACGAAGGAGGTCAGCATCCTCACCGACCCCGTCATCAGCTACGAGTTCCCCACGGAGCTGCCGCGCTTCACGCACGCGGACCTGCCCGAGAAGATCGACTACGTGGTCCTCACGCACGGCCACGCCGACCACCTGATGATGGAGACGCTCATCCAGCTGCGTCACCGCGTGGGCACCATCATCGTCCCTCGCAACAACGGCAACTCGCTGGCGGACCCCTCGCTGCGGCTGATGCTGCACCACACGGGCTTCAAGAACGTGGTGGAAATCGACGACCTGCAGGAGATCTCCATCCCCGGGGGTTCCATCACCGGCCTGCCCTTCCTGGGCGAGCACAGCGACCTGTCCATCCAGGCGAAGACGGCGCACCTCGTGCGGCTGGACGGCAAGTCCATCCTGATGGCCGCCGACTCCAACGCGTTGGAGCCGCGCATGTACCAGCACCTGCGCGACATCATCGGCCCCATCGACATCCTGTTCCTGGGCATGGAGTGCGAAGGCGGCCCCATGAGCTGGATGTACGGCCCGCTGTTGACGAACCCGCTGCCGCGGAAGATGGACCAGACGCGGCGCCTCAACGGCTCCGACTGCGCCCGCGCCGTCGAGATCGCCAACTACCTCACGCCCAAGGACGTCTACGTCTACGCCATGGGCCAGGAGCCGTGGCTGCGCCACGTGATGATCCTCGTCTATGACGAGACCGCGCCGCAGCTCATCGAGTCGAACAAGTTCCTGGAGCACTGCCGCTCCAAGGGCGTCCCCGCGGAGCGGCCGTTCGTCAAGATGGAGCGCGTGCTCCGCTAGGCCGCGCGGCTCGCCAGCAAGCCCCTCGACTGGAGCGCGGCCAGCACGCGCTCCAGTCCGACCTCCACGGGCTCCTCGGCGGAGCGGACGATGACCTCGGGGGACTCGGGCGCCTCATACGGGTCCGAGACCCCCGTGAAGTTCTGGAGCTCCCCCGCCAGCGCCTTCTTGTAGAGCCCCTTCACGTCCCGGGCGATGAGCGCGTCCAGCGGCGCCTGGATGTAGACCTCCACGAACGCGAGCCCCGCCTCCGTCGCCAGCTGGCGCACCTCCGCGCGCGAGCTCCGGTACGGCGATATCGCGGCGACGATGACGCCCACCCCGTGCCGCGCGAGCAGCCTCGCCACATGGCCGATGCGGCGCACGTTCTCCTCGCGGTCCTCGCGCGAGAAGCCCAGCCCGCGCGTCAGCCAGGTGCGGACCTCGTCGCCATCCATCACCTCCACGGACCGCAAGGGCTCCAGGTGCGCGCGCAGCGCCCGCGAGAGCGTGCTCTTCCCCGCGCCCGACATGCCCGTCAACCAGAGGATGAACCCAGCGTTCCGTGGCACCATGCGCACCTCAGACGGCGGGGCCGTTGATCATCCCTGCGCCCACCGTCGCGTTCGTGGCCTCGTCGATGAGGATGAAGCTGCCCGTGTGGCGGTTGCGCCGGTACTCGTCGAAGAACAACGGCACCGTGGTTCGCAGCGTCACGCGCCCGATGTCATTGAGCCCCAGCTTCGGACTCTTCTCGTCCCGGCTGAGCGTGTTGATGTCCAGCCGGTAGTGCAGGTGCTTCACCTGCGTGCGCGCCGAGCGGGTCGTGTGCTTCAGCGCGAAGCGTGCGCCCGGCTGCAGGCAGACCCCTTCCGCCAGCCAGCACACCATCGCGTCCAGGTCCTGCCCCACCATCGGCGGATTGCCCGGCCGGCACAGCATGTCGCCCCGGCTGATATCCAGCTCCTCGGCCAGCGACACATTCACGGACATGGGCGGAAACGCCTGCGCCACGGGACGCCCCGCCAGCTCCAGCGACTTCACGCGCGTGGTGAAGCCGGACGGCAGCGCCATCACCTCGTCCCCCGGCCGCAGCACGCCGCCCAGCACCTGCCCCGCGTACGCACGGTAGTCGGGGTACTTCGTGGACATGGGCCGGATGACACCCTGCACGGGAAAGCGCACGTGGATGAGGTTGCGGTCCGACGCGATGTGCACGTTCTCCAGGTGGTGCAGCAGCGTGGAGCCCTCGTACCAGGGCATCCGCTCCGAGCGCGTCACCACGTTGTCCCCGCCCAGCGCGGAGATGGGGATGAACGTCAGGTCCGCCACGTCCAGCTTCATGGAGAACCTGCGGAACTCGTCGCGGATGGACTCGAACACCGCCGCGTCGAAGCCCACCAGGTCCATCTTGTTCACGCAGAGGACCAGGTGCGGCACCCGCAACAGCGAGGCGATGAAGGCATGGCGCCGCGTCTGCTCCAGCACCCCCTTGCGCGCGTCCACCAGGATGAGCGCCAGGTCCGCCGTGGACGCCCCCGTCACCATGTTGCGCGTGTACTGCAGGTGCCCCGGCGTGTCCGCGATGATGAACTTGCGCCGCGCCGTCGCGAAGTAGCGGTAGGCCACGTCGATGGTGATGCCCTGCTCTCGCTCGGCCTTCAGGCCATCCAGCAGGAGCGCCAGGTTGACGTACTCGTCCCCGCGCGCGCGGCTGGTGCGCTCCACCGCGGCGAGCTGGTCCTCCAGAATCGAGCGCGTGTCGTGGAGCAGCCTGCCAATCAAGGTGCTCTTGCCGTCGTCGACGGAGCCCGCGGTCGCGAATCGAAGCAGTTCCACTAGAAGTAGCCCTCTCGCTTGCGGTCTTCCATCGCCGTCTCGCTGAACTTGTCATCCGCGCGGCTGGCGCCTCGCTCGGTGACGCGTGAGGCGGCGACCTCGGCAATCACCTCGTCCACCGTGAACGCGGTGGACTCCACGCACGCGGTGCAGGTCATGTCCCCCACCGTGCGGAAGCGCACCGAGGCCGTCTTCACCTCCTCGCCCGGCAACAGCGGCAGGTAGGGCGACCACGCCATCCACATCCCATCCCGCCGGAACACCTCGCGGCGATGGCTGAAGTAGATGGACGGGAGCGCCACCTGCTCGCGCGCGATGTACTGCCACACATCCAGCTCCGTCCAATTGGACAGCGGGAAGACGCGCAGGTGCTCCCCTCGGCGATGGCGGCCGTTGTAGAGGCTCCACAACTCCGGACGTTGGTTCTTCGGGTCCCACTGGCCGAACTCGTCGCGGAACGAGAACACCCGCTCCTTCGCTCGCGCCTTCTCCTCGTCCCGGCGCGCGCCGCCGAACACGGCGTTGAAGTGGTGCGCCTCGATGGCCTCCAGGAGCGGCACCGTCTGCGCCCGGTTGCGCGAGGCCCGAGGCCCCTTCTCCTCCGCCACCCGCCCCGCGTCGATGGCCTCCTGCACCGAGGCCACCAGCAGCCGCGCCCCCAGCTCCCCCACGCGCGCATCCCGGTACTGGAGCACCTCCGGGAAGTTGTGCCCCGTGTCCACGTGCATCAGCGGGAAGGGCAGCGGCGCGGGCGCGAAGGCCTTCACCGCCAGGTGCAACATCACCGCGGAGTCCTTGCCTCCCGAGAACAGGAGCACCGGGCTGTCCAGCTCGGCGACCACCTCGCGGATGATGAACACCGACTCCGCCTCGAGGGCGTCCAGGTGCGACAGCTCGTAGCTCACGGCCCTGAAAGCTACCACGGCGACCACCGAGCCCCGCGAGCCCACCCAGTCGCGGACACCAAGCCAAACTTGTTATTCATGCATGTCCAACGGAAGTCTCCAACCCTTCCGAAGCTCCGAGGGCTTGACCCGTTTTCCTCGGCTGTGCGACAGAGCCATACGTCATGCCCAGTGCGCCCGCCTCGAACCCGAACGCCCCTGATCGCTGGTTTCCTTCCCGCAAGCCCCAACCGGACCCGCGCCTGCGCTTGTTCTGCCTGCCCTTCGCGGGCGGCAGCGCCTCCATCTACAGCAGCTGGCAAGGAGGTCTACCGCCAGGCGTCGAGCTGTGCGCGGTGCAGCTCCCCGGCCGTGAGCGGCGGTTGATGGAGAAGCCCATCGACAACCTGCCCGCGCTGGTGGACGCGCTCCTGCCCGTGCTCGCGCCGCTGCTCGACAGGCCCTTCGTCTTCTTCGGCTACAGCATGGGCTCGCGCATCTCCCTGGAGCTGACGCGGCGGCTGTACGCGCGCAACGGCCCGCTGCCCCGCGGACTGGTGCTGGCCGCGGCCGGCGCGCCGCGCACGGCGGACCGCAAGCCCATCCACCACCTGCCGCAGGACCAGTTCATCGAGGAGCTGCGGCGCTACGACGGAACGCCGGAGGAGATTCTCCAGCACCGCGAGCTGCTGGAGCTGCTGGTGCCCACCCTGCGCGCGGACTTCGCGCTGGCGTGGTGGGAGAACGGCCCGTCGCCCGTGAAGCTCGACGTCCCCATCTCCGTCATGGGCGGCACGGAGGACAAGCACGTCCCCCTCACCCGCCTGGAGACGTGGCGCGAGGAGACGCGCCACTCGGACTTCCGCATCCGCCACTTCGAGGGAGGCCACTTCTTCCTCCGCAAGCAGCAGGCGGCCCTGCTGACCGCGCTGGGCGAGGACCTCACGCGCTGGATGACGACGCCCGCCTGACGCTCAGGCCGCCTCGAAGCGAGGCGGCGCATCCGAGGCCAGCGGGACGGTGAACTGCCAGCGCACCCGGAAGGGGTTCGCCCGGGCGCTCCGCAGCGCCACCGCCGCGTGGTGGCGCTCGGAGGGGCACCACTGCATGAAGCGCCACGTCTCCGGGGTGTCCGCCATCCGCGCATCGAACGAGATGCGCGGCTCCTGGCCTCGCGCCAGGTGGAAGGCGAACTGGTCCAGCGGCAGGGACAGCCCCGCGCCTCGCGCCTTGATGTAGGACTCCTTCAGCGTCCAGTACTCGAAGAAGCGGCTGCGCTGCTCGGCCACGGGGAGCGCCCTGAGCGCGGCGACCTCCGAGGCGGCGAAGAAGCTGTCGGCGATCTCCACCGTGTCCCCGGGGCGCTGGCTGTCCTCCACGTCCGCGCCCAGCTCCGCGTCCAGCCCCACCGCCACCAGCGCCATGCCGTCCGTGTGCGAGAGGTTGAAGCGCAGCCGCGCGCCCCACTCGCCCCGAATCTCCGGCCGCCCGTAGGCGTTGGTCGAGAAGCTCCAGGCCGTGGGTGCCACCGGCGCGTAGCGTGAGAGGGTCACTCGCACCAGCGCGTGACTCACCAGGTATTGCTTCTGGTGGCGCTCGAAGCGGAAGCGCTGCTTCTTCTCGCGCTCGCCTGAGTCCAGCAGGGCCCAGTAGGCGTCCAGGAGCTTCTGCTCGTGGATGCGCTCGGGCTCGACAATCCACACGTGGACTTCGTCCGGACGTAGCTCCAGTGGCTCGCCAACAGTCGACATGACTCTCATCTACCACGGCGAAGGGCGCCCCGCGTAGGCTGCGGGGTCCATCTCCGGCCCCGCGCCGGAAACGGGGGGAACAGCATGGACTCGCACGCCGCGACGAAGAAGCTGGAGACGCTGCGAATGCTCATGGCCGGCCACACCGACACGAGCGAGGAGCGCCGCATCCTGAGCCTGTTGCGCGACGCCAGCGCCGCGGAGCTGAATTTTCTCTTGGCCAACATCGACCTCGAGTCCCTGCTGGGTGACCTGGACGATGGCATCTTCGGACCCGACCACCACACGCAGCTGTTGGACATGCTCTGCCGGGAGCGGGCCGCCCAGCTGGCCCTGCCCTTGCGCGCCAGCCTGGTCACGGCGCTCCAGCGAGGCGCCACCCCCGCCCTGGCGGAGCGGTGTGTCCGGGACTTGTTCCTGAGCCTCCACGGCCGCGAGCTGACCACCTTCAAGAACCTGCTCGACGCGGGCAACAACCACCAGGACCTGGAGAAGCTGCTCTTCGACGACGTGGATGACCCGGCGCTTCGCGAGGACATCCTCACGCACATCGGCCGCGAGGCGGAGGCCGCGCCGAGTGGCGAGAACAAGGTCCTCAGCGACATCGACGACACCTTCTACGCCAACCTCAAGGACACCCGGTACCCGTCCAAGACGGTGTACCCCGGCGTGCTGGCCTTCTACGCCGAGCTGGACCGAGGCCCCGGCCTCATCCCGGGCCGCGAGGGAGACCTCACCTTCGTCACGGCCCGGCCCATGGACCCGCTGGGCGCCGTGGAGAACCTGACGTTCGACAGCCTGCGCAAGCACGGCGTGCCGCCCCACGTCGTGCTCTCCGGGAGCCTCACCCATCTGTTGGGCAACTCGCGCATCGCCGCGAAGAAGTTCGACAACTTCCAGCGCTACGCCCGCATCTTCCCCGAGTACGGCTTCGTCTTCGTGGGCGACAGCGGACAGGGGGACGTGGAGTTCGGCGACAAGATGCTCTCCGCGGCGCCCCACGGCGTCCACGCCGTCTTCATCCACGACGTGGTGGAGACCCCCGAGGCCACGCGCCGCACGTGGCGGGACAAGCGCATCTACTTCTTCGACACGTACGTGGGCGCCGCGCTGGAGGCCTTCGCGCTGGGGCTCATCTCGCGCGATGGCCTGGCACGGGTGGCCATCGCGGCGCGAGAGTCGATGGAGGGCATCGCCTTCACGTCCGCGGCGCAGCGGGATGCCCGCAAGGCGGAGCTCACCCGGGACCTGCAGCGCGCGGACGCGGTGACGTCGCCCTCGCCCGCGGCGGCGCACTGACGCGTCGGGGGCGTCCACTCCACGACGCATCGGAGGCTTCCGCGTTCCAGGCCGTGACGACGGGAGGACACGCCTTGGTGAGCGCTGGCGTCTGAGTGGGCAACCCCGTTCCACCGTCCCTGGGGGCAGTTGGCGCGGGCCTCGGTCCCGCCAACTTTCCTACCGCTCCCCCACGGGAGAGGCGGGGCGGCGCGGCCGCCATGGGCAAGGAGTGGCGGCGTGATGGGGGGCGAGACCTGATGGAGCTCTTTCCCATCCACCTGCTGTTCATCGTCGTGTTGATGAACCGCTACATCCTCGGTCCGTTCCTGCGGCGCCTGCGCGGACGCGACATCGACCAGGCCGACGACACCTACCAGCCGCGCGTCGCCATCGTCATCCCCCTCTTCAACGAGGGCAAGGGCATCTACCACGCGGTGCGCAGCCTGCTGGAGCAGGACTATCCCAGCCACCTGCTTCAAATCGTGGTGGTGGACGACTGCTCCAACGACGACAGCTACGCGTGGGCGCAGAAGGCCGCGGAGGGCACGCCCAACGTCCTGGTGATGCGCAACCCCGAGAACATGGGCAAGCGCAAGGGCATCAACCGGGGCGTCAAGGCCGCGGTCGACGCGGAGATCATCGTCTCGGTGGACTCGGACGTCATCGTGGACCGGTCCGCCGTGCGCAACCTGGTGCGGCGCTTCGTCAGCCCGCGCATCGCCGCCGTGGGCGGTCGCACCTTCGTGACCAACCGCCACCAGAACTGGCTGACCCGGATGGTGGAGATCAAGTTCCACTTCGCCCAGCAGTGGCTCAAGGACCTGGAGCGCAGCTTCCGTCAGGTGATGTGCCTGTCGGGCTGTCTCACCGCGTACCGCCGCCATGTGCTGCTGGAGCTGGAGCCCATCCTGGAGGCGCGCGCCATCGCCGGGGTGCCCATCAAGTACGGCGAGGACCGCTTCCTGACGCGGCAGATCGTCAAGCACGACTACGAAACGGTCTACACGCTCGACGCGTTCTGCTTCACCGCCGCGCCCGCGACCCTCGCGGGCTACTTCTCTCAACAGCTCCGGTGGCGGCGCTCCAACCTGGTGGACCTGTTCGGTGGCCTGTCCCACGCGTGGCGACTGCACCCGGTGGTGACCGTCCACTACGTGTCCCAATTGGCGCTGCTGCTCGCCTACCCCGTGGTCATCGTCCACAACGTCCTCACCGGGGAGTTCCTGGACATCCTCTCGTTTCACTTCCTGGTCATCGGACTGCTGGGAATCATCTACCGGCTGGAGACGCGGCACCTGCCCGAGGACCGGCGTGTGCATGGTGCGTGCTTCCTGCCCATGGCGCTGCTGATGCCCGTGACGTACGCGCTCTTCACGCCGCTGGCCCTGCTGACGCTGGACTCGGGGAGCTGGGAGACCCGCGGCAGCCCCAGCGCGGCGAAGGCGCCCTCCGTGGCTGGCGACGGCAGCCAGCTTCCGCCCAATCCCGCCGGTGAGAGCGCCCCATGAACCAACGCGTCGCGAACCGCATCAACTCGGCCGCCGTCTCCGTGTACAAGCTCATGGGCTCGGTGCTGCTGGGCCTCATCCTCCTGGCGCTGGTGTCCTTCCTGTCGGTCCAGGGCTTCTTCCTCCTGAGCCGGAGCTGGGCCACGCCCGCGGTGATTTCACCCACGGACCCGCACATCCTCACGCTCAACACGCAGGTCGCCGCGCAGACCTCCTCCCGGGACCATGTGCTCGCCGAGCGTCGCACGCTCGAGAACCAGTTGCTGGACGCGGAGCGCACCGCCTCCGCCGAGCGCGCCTTCCAGCAGCGCTTCCTGGTCGCCTTGAGCGATGAGCGCGACTCCAAGAGCCGCACCGCGAAGCGGCTGACATCGCTGCGCCTCGAGTACAACCGCGCCCGCGACGAGATCCTCAAGTCGAACCGCGCCTACGCGGGGCTCTCCCGCGCGCGCACGGATGCGATGTACGGCGCGAAGCTGCTGCAACAAGAGGACAAGCTCACGCTGAACCACCACCTGGCCCAGCTCGCGCAGAGCAACCTGTCGCTGGCGCAGACCACCGTGGACCTGGAGACGCGGACGGAGAACCTCCATCGGGAGATCGCCGGCCTCACGGCGGTGCGCGACCGGGTGGGCAAGGACGGCGTCCCCGAGGGCATCACCTCGGATGTCCTGTTGCTGGAGCGGGAGTACACGCACTCGGTCCTGGAGCAGGCTCGCGCGGAGGCGACCCTTCGGAGTCTGCAGCAGGACCTGAAGGCCCTGGAGGATGTGGCGCAGCGCTACGAGACGCTCATCGCGTCGCTGCGTGCCTCGCCGTACCTGCGCGCCATCGAGAAGGACCTGACCGTGGCCTTCGTTCCCTACGAGAACCTGAACAACGCGGGGGCCGGGACGCCGCTCTTCGCGTGTGCCGCGAAGGTCGTCTGGTGCCGGGAGGTCGGCGTCGTGGGCCAGGTGCTGGAGGGCGAGGTGTCCATCAAGCACCCCATCCGCCAGCACATGCTGCGCGGGGTGATGGTGGAGCTGAAGCTCACGGACTCCACGTCGGCACGCGAGGACCTGCTGCACCTGGGCCGTGCGCCCTTGTTCCTGTGAGGAGCCTCATGCGGAAGACTCTCACCTGCGGCGCGCTCCTGTGCTTCGCCGTGCGAACACCGTCGGCCCTCGCGGCCAGCCCCGACGCCCAGTTGGAGGAGCGCGCGGAGGGCTACTGCGAGTGGGTCCGGGGCGTCGGAGACGCGGAGGCCGCGCTGGAGCTGGCCCCGGAGGTGTTCGGCAGCTTCGGCGTGGTGAACACCGGGCAGGCCGAGGGCGGCACGGACCTGGGCAAGCCGAAGCCTCGCGTCACCGCGGGCGTGAGCTACGACGTCGTCGGGCTGTATCGAGGCCGGGTGATTCACCGCCGCGCCGCCGCCGAGTGTCGCCGGCAGCAGGCGCTCTCCTCGCTCCAGGCGGCCCTGAGACAGGGCTCGGGGCTCGGAGAAGCGTCCGCGCTGGAGGCGCGGGCCCGCGTGCTCGAGGAGGCCCTGCCCCGAGCGGAGGCGCTCGTCACGGCCCTGCGCTCCGACCTTCGCGAGGGCCGCGCCACGCTGGAGGAGCTCAACGCGGTGCAGGTGCGGCTGGACAACCTCCGCTCGCTCAGCACCGACACCGCCATGGCGCGGGAGCGGCTGGCCGCGCAGCCGGACCTTCCGCGAGGCCAGCGGCTCGAGTCGCTGCTGGAGGAGTTCCGCGCGGCGGATGACGCCGTGGAGGCCGCGTCCGCGGGCCTGCGTCGCGCGAAGGGCTGGGAGCTGAGCCTGCGCGGCGGCTACGACGAGGTCTTCGACCTGGACCAGGACGTCCCGCTCTTCGGGCAGGTCATGCTGACGTATGACCTGGGCCACCTCTGGCAGGGAAAGGCCAACGCCCGGGCGAGAGAGGGGCGCCGCCGCGCGACGAAGAATGACGTGGGTGGCATGGACCAGCAGATCTCCGAGCTGCTCACGGAGCTGCGCTCGCGGCATCGGACGGAGGAGGCTCGGCTGCGCGAGGTGTCCGCGCTCGTGACGGACCTGGAGGGGCAGCTTCGCGAGGTCGAAGCGCTCCAGACTCGCGAGGTCCGCCGGTTCAGGGACTATCTGCTCCTGGAGCTGGCGCGGCTGCGCGCCGAGCAGGCCTATCTGACGGCCCACGTGGAGTCGCTCGCTTCGCTCCTCGGGCCCGCGGCTCCGTGAGGTTCCTCCTCCGGGGTGTTCCCTGGAGGGTGCTCGCCGCCTGCCTGGGCGGATGGGGTTGTCCTCGCGCCACGCCTCCCGAGGCGCCGAAGGCCGCTGTGCAACGGGGCAAGACCTCCATGACAGCACTCGACGTGGTGCCCCTGGCGCGAATGAAGGTGACGCAAGGGACGTTGGACGCGGAGCCCCATGGGTGGCTCGTCGTGCGGACCGCCCGGATGCGGGCCGTCGTTCCTGGGCTGGAGGCGTCTCGAGCGACGCTTCGCTTCAAGCTGTCAGGTCCATCCACCGAGCAACGCCCCTTGGAATCCGGCGAGCTGCGACAGCAAGTCGGCCTCAAGCTCCGAGCCCTGGATGGCTGCAACGTGCTGTATGTGATGTGGCGAATCGCTCCCAAGCCCGGCGTGGTCGTCAACTACAAGCGAAACCCAGACATGCATCACAGCCATGACTGTGGAAACGCGGGCTACACCACGGTCCGCCCTTCCGTGCGTCACACGGCGAGGACCCTGGCCCCCTCGCTCGAGACGGAGCACACCCTGCGCGCGCACCTGGATGCGGGAACGCTGCGCGTCTGGGCGGATGACCTCCTGGTCTGGGAAGGGACGCTCCCCTCGGAGGCGCTCGAGCTCGAGGGCCCCGTGGGGCTGCGCTCGGACAACGTGCAGCTGAGCTTGCAGCTCGCCGTGCCCCCTAGTTGATGGGGTACGCGTGGACGAAGAGGAAGACGAGCATGCCCTGGAAGAGCGCCATGCCCAGCACCACGGGGCCTCGCAGCGCGGGGTGCCGGCTGAGCCAGGCGCCCAGGGGAAGGAACGCGGGCCAGGCGGACGCACTGTAGCGCCCGAGCCCCACCACCCCCACGCTCCACATCACGAGCATCAAGGGTATCGCGAAGGCCGCCAGCGTCCACCAGCGGCGGTGCCTCGCCAGCAGCAGCGCGCCCACGCCTGGGATGAAGGACGTCACCACGTAGAGGCTCACCTCCGGCCCCCACTTACCGTTCCACCAGCTCCGCAATCCATCCCAGGCCCCCGCCCATCCACTCCCACGCACCTTCCACCAGACCTGAGGATCTCCGAACGTCCGCCACAGGAAGACGAAGTAGAGCGAGGTCATCACCCCGGGCAGCGCCAGCGCGAGCAGGTCCCGATGGAACCACGCCCTCCACCCACCTCCGCGCGAGCGAAGCTGCTGGAAGAGCAAGCCCAGCCCCGCCACCAGCGACAGGTGGCGCGCCAGCCCTCCGAATCCCAAGGCCAGTGCCGCCCACCACGGACGGCCACTCAGGCTCAGTGAGACGGCGAGCGCCGTGAAGAACACCATCCACGATTCGGGGTAGCCCGCGGACTGGAAGAACACGAAGGGATAGGCCGTGAAGAGCAGCAGCGAGACCCGTGCCACCTCCTCCCCTTCCAAGGCGCGGAACAGCCGATACAGCACGAGGAGCGACAGCAACCCGCCCACGTTCGCCACGAGCACCAGCGACACCGGGATGCCAATACCCGTGATCGCGCTCAGGAGCTTCGCCGTCAGCGGCAGGAACGGAAAGAAGTTGGTGGCCTCGGGGCGCGCATAGCCTTGTCGGGCAATCTCCGCGTACCAGCCGCAGTCCCACCGGCAGAACGCATCCAGCCCCGCGAGCCCCTCTTGGGTGAACGGCGCGCGATGCAGCCGGGGGTCGAACCGCAGCGAGACCCGCGCGAGGAGGAACAGCGCCAGCCGGCTGAAGATGAAGAGTCCCACCGGAAAGGACAGCTCCGCGGCGAGGGCGCGCAGGCGGGTCTTCCAGGTGGCGGAGGGCCGAGCCTCTTCCGAGACCAGGACTTCGGTGGACATGTGGCGGACGGCCCCACGGTTCAAGAGGGGCCACCACCCTATCCCACCGTCGGCCCTCGCGCAGCGACTGGCGCGAGCAGGCCGCCTACAGCACCGTCCGCACCGTGCGGTCCCCCGCGATGTACTGGTTCAACGTGTAGCCGAAGTCCGACGTCCCGCCCCGGCGCAGCAGCGAGTAGACCATCCAACCCAGGGGAAGCGCGTCATCGCCTTCCCCCGCGCTGAAGGACTCCTCGTGCGAGACAATCCGGAGGTCCGCGTCGAGCACGAACTTGTGCACCGCCTGGAAGGAGACGGTGTCTCCCATCAGCTTCTGCCAAGGCCTCCACGCCAGGAAGCGCTTGAAGACCAGTGCACATGCCACGTCGGCCAACACCACCCGGAGGCCATCCGGACGGACCGACTCCGCGATGTCGATGAAGCTGAGCTGACAACCGGAGAAGAAGGTGCGATGGACATACACCAGTCGCCTGACATTCTCGAGCCCTTGGACAGTCACCCACGGGCCTTGAAACGTGGCGTCTGGGTGATAGTGCTCCGTCACCGTGGCGCGGGGCGGGTGCTCCTCAACCCCATACAGCTTGGGCAACATGCTGCGAATCAACTCCGAGGCACTGCGAGAGTCCGCGAGCGGCAGCGTGGAATGCGCGACATCCCTCATGTGGACGACCTCCAGCTAGGGTGATGAAGTTGCGTCGAGGTCAGGCGCCCACTCCTCGCACTCGGGACAGTCGCGAGGAATGCACGAGCAGGGGCTCGGCCCTTGGGAATGGCACACACTCGATGGCGGGATGGTGTCCGTTCGAGCGGGGGGCCGTAATCGCCTGTCAGTCGCGGGGGCCTGTCCATTGCCGGACGGAGACTTGTCCGCGCATGGCGCACATCCACCCAGGACAGCGGAGCCCCGGCGCTGGAAAGACCGGGGCCCCTTCACCTCAATCGTGGATCAACCTCACGGCAGCGGCGGCAACGTCAGCACGCCATTGCATTGGCTGGGGCTCGCCGGGACACCCGTTCCGCCCCACGGCGCCCCCGTATTCACCGTCACGCTGGTGCCCGGAGGAGGCGGGCAGCCCATGCCCGCGGCCTGGCGGACGGTGAGGTTGGTGTTGAAGGGCAGGTTGTAGAGGATGTCCGTGCCCGCACCCACGCAGATGTTGCGCGTCTGGGAGCCGCCGGACGGGATGGGAATCTCCAGCTCCAGGCAGATGGGGAGCACCGTGCCGGGCGGCAGCGCGGCGGCGTTCACGTCGATGCGCAGACACGCGGGGTTGGTCTTCTCGATGTCGGCGTTGATGAAGCCAATCTCGTTGGTATTGCCCCGGAAGCCGCTGGTCGAGATGCGGTTGCAGTCATCCACGTTGCACGTCACCGTCGCGCGGCTGGAGCACTGGTTCTGGTTCGCCGAGCGCGTCGCGTTGGACGGCTGCTGCGCCCACTGGTTGCTGCCCACCGGCATGGACCACAGCGCGATGTTCGCCGGCGCCGTGCCAGCCATGTCCCGCGTCAGCGGGATGAAGACCTGCGCCGTCGCGCCCGCGCGCAGCTTGAGCAGCGTTCCCCTGGAGTCACGCACCTCCGTGTAGATGGCCCCTCGGGTCTCCAGGAAGACCTGCTGGCCCGTCAGGTTCACCGCGCCGTCCGAGCCGGGCATCGCCAGGAAGCCCGTGTCGATGAAGCGCACGCCCACCGTGAACGGCGGGACAGGCTGGTCACTCGCCGACGCGCCCTGGAGCGACGCCAGGTTGAGCGTGACGGACGCACCGCTGCGAGGGTCCGTCACCGTCGCGGTGCCCCCCGTGAAGGTCTGCCGATGGAGCGGGTGCAGCACGAAGGTCGCCCCCAGCACGTTGCGCGTGACGGCGCCCACGTGGGGCATGTACCCCGGCGCGGTGATGGTCAGCGGGGCTCCGACCGGCACCGCCGCCGCGACCGAGAACGAGCCATCCGCGGCCGTCACCGTGCGCGTCCCGCGCAGGTCCACCTGGGCGCCCGCGATGGGTACTCCCACGGCGGTGACCACCGCGCCACAGACCGTCGTCCCGCTCGTGGACGGGACACAGGGGCCCAGCGACGTGGACATCTCCGCGGAGGGTTGCGGCTCGACGCTCGCGTCGGGCACGCCACAGCCAGCACCCATCATCGCGGCGCCGCCGAGCAGACCGCACAACCACAGCCATTGCCTTCCAGCAATCCTTGACAAACGCATCACATACCCCCGGGTTCGAGAAAGGCGACGCCAATCCAACGCCACCCACACCGATAGTACGTGAATCATCTGACGCCTTCAGCGTCATGCGTGTGATTTCATTCTCAGCACCAATATCTATTCAGTCACACCTCGTCCGAGTCGACCCAAGACAGCTCGGACTCACCGTGTGACATGAAAAGTCACAAGAGACGGGAGCGTGACACCCCTTTGTAGCGAGAGGTGTCACACACCCCTTTCATCACCGGGCCTTGGGCTTGCGGCTCGACGCAGGCTTCGCGGCGGGCGTCGCGCCCAGGAGTCTGGCGATGTGCGAGAGCTCGCGCTCCACCGCCGCGTCGGCGGGTGTCTTGCCTTGGGCGTCCTTGCGGCGGGCATCGGCTCCGGCGCGCAGGAGGAGCTCGATGACGGGCCCCCGGTCCAGGAAGCACGCCATCTGGTGCAGCACCGTCCATCCCTTGCCCGCGTTGGGGTTGGCGCCCACGTCCAGGAGCGCTTGCGCGGACTGGGGCACCCGGGCATCGAAGAGAGGCGTCCGGCCGTTCACGTCGAGCGCCTCGACGGCGGCGCCCCCCTTCACCAGCACGGGAACACACGCCACCGCGTCATTCTCGGTGGCGCGGTGCAGGGGCGTGGCCTTCTCGTCGTCGACCGCCGTGGGAGACAGGCCCAGGGCCAGCAGTTCCTTCACCAGCGCCGAGTCGTCCACCATGGCCGCCACGTGCAAGAGGCCCTGCTTGCTGTCGTTCCGGAGGTCCAGGTTCGCCCCCAAGGCACGCAAGGCCAGCACCCGCCCGACGCGGCCGAATCCACCGAACCCGGGTCCCAGGAAGGGAGCGGCATCATCGCCCGCGGCCAGCAGGAGCGCGGCATCCAGCTCCTTGCCCTTCTTCCCCTTGGGACGTGCCACGGGCGTCTGCTTCCGCAGCCACGCGAGGAAGCCTTCGTCGGCGAAGGCCCCCTCCAGTCCACAGAAGCACGCGTCGTCATCATCGGGCACGTCGAGGATGCGGCGCGCGGGCGTCCGCGCCATCGAGTCGAGCAGGGAGGGATATCCCTTCACGCCCTGCCGCACGGCACGCCAGGCCCCGAGGCCCCTGCGCCCTCGCGAGAGGTCTGGCAGTGCCCGGAAGCCCTCCGCCTCGTCCAGCGCGGCCTCCACCTCGTCGAGCTCGGCGTTGGAGGGCGTGCCGCGAACCCGATCCTCGGCCCAGAGGCTCAGCGCCAGGGCGCGGGCCCGCTGGGCATCACTCAGCTTGCCCCCGGACTTCGTGCCCTTCGTCAAGGCGAGGACCTGGTCGCGAAGCCTCCAGTGTTCCGCCTTCATCTCCCGCTCCCAGCGAAGCGGGTCCGTGCGCCGGTAGGCATCCAAGGACCAGCTCAGGGAGTGCAAGGCCATGAGCCGGTCCGGCTCCACCTCCAGCACCTGCCGCAACAAGGCCATCGCGTCGTCGAGCTGAGGGGGCGCGTCGTCGAGCAACGCGTCCACCTTCTTCATCAGCCGGGCGACATCCACCTTCTTCCGAGCATCCTGAGCACGCGCCATGTCGCGCGGACCCTAGCGCGCTCCCCCTCCCGCGTCCGCCTACTCCCGCGTCGCCTCGACTCAGAGCGAGAGAGGCTCCTGGGCGGGCTGCAGCGGCACTTCGGGCTCGGATTCGGAGGGCGCGGAGGGCTGGGGCGCGTGCTCCGCGCAGAGCGTCGACCCGTTCGTGGGGCACCGCCCCCCATCCTCCAGGTCGAACCGCCAGCGATGCCGAGGGCACACCAGGTAGCGCCCCTCCTCCACCCACCCCTCCGACAGGTCCGCGCCTTGGTGAGGACAGAAGCGCTGGACGGTGAAGCGCCGTCCCCCCGCGTCCACCACCGTCCGCTCACGCTGGGACTCCGTGGAGCGCACGCCCTCGCAGAAGGCGCGGAGGTCTTCAATCTCCACGCCCAGGAAGCCGTGGAGGATGGGCTCATAGACATCCGGCGACCGGCTCAACCGCAAGCGGAAGGACAAGAGGAAGTCCTCCCACGTCAGCTTCCGGTCGAGCACCCGGACCAGGTCCACGGCGCTCACCTTCATCGCGTAGCGCGTCGACTCGTGGATGGAAGGCACCTCGTCCACGCGGCGCGCCTGGAAGTCCACTCGCAGGAGTCGCCGCGGCAGCTCCGTCAGCTCCACATACAGCGGCATCCCCACGCGCGCGTGCAGGTCCAGGTGGTCCAGCTTGCGCTGGAGCTCCACGCGGAGGCGCTCGTGAATCTCATCGACCTCGGCGCGGAGCATGTTGCGGCGCCGCTCGCGGAACAGGTGCGCCATGTCCGCCGCGTACGCGCGCAGGTACGCCTCGAAGCGCTCCTCCGTGAGGCGCTCACCGTCGAGCGAGACATAGTCCAGCGTCCCCGCGTCCAGCACGTCGCCCGGCATCGACTCCAGCTTCTTCAAGTTCGCGGACGGGAGGCGCTGGTCCAGGAAGCGGAACAGCTGCGTCGCGTTCGGGAAGATGTTCACCTTCTCGAGGTTGAGGTGGAACAGCGTCGGGTCCAGGAAACACGCCGGGCCCGCCGAGGCCAGATAGGCCCTGGGACGCAGGGTCTCCAGCGCGCGCGACACCGCCTCGAACTTGCTCTCGCGCTTCTTCAGCGAGATGGCCGCGTAGGTCTCCTGCGGGTACTCGTAACAAGTCGGATGCCAGATGGCGCCGGAGAACTGGGCCGTGAAGACGTCGACCGGGCCTTCCTCCTCGGCGATGCGCGCCAGCCGGTCATGCAGCTTGCAGTCGTTGAGGTTGAGGAAGCACTGGCCATCCCCGCGCACCATCACCGCGGAGTCCCGATTGGTCCCCTGCTCCGAGACGAAGAGCTTGATGTAGCCGCCCTTGATGGGGACCTCGCGGCCATCCTCGCAGGCGATGACGCGCTTGCAGCCATACTTCGCGAAGACGTCCTGGAGCTCCGAGCGCAGGAAGCGCGGAATCACCACGGTGAAGTCCCGGCGCTGGAGCGTCGCGAGGAACTCCGGGTCGAAGTGGTCCTTGTGCTCGTGGCTGACGTAGAGGAAGCGGTCGCGCCCCGGCGTCTCCAGCAGCGCGCGCACTCGCGGCGCCAGGTGGTGATTGCGAGGGAGCTGCATCCACGCCGAGTCGAAGGCTCCTCGCTCGGACAACCACGGGTCCATGACGACGACGCTCGACGCCGTCTCCACGGCGAAGCCCGCATGGCCCAGGAAAGTGATTCGCATGTCCCCCGCCCTTCGCCCGAAGCAGGCGAGCGCCACGCCGCGCCCGCCCCCACCCATGCCGCGCGCTCTCACACCGGCGCGAACTAGGCTGGCCCGCGCCCGAGGCCCCGGCTACCTGCCTCCCAGTCGGGAGCCCGCGTCCGCGCGATGACACGACGGACGCTGAACGCACGAAGGGCGCGGAAGGTCATCGCCTCCCGCGCCCTCGAGGTGTGGCTACGGCTGGATTTCGCGGACCGACAGCCACTTGAAGTCGACGTCCTCCGCGTTGTCCCAGCGGAAGGTGGCGATGGGCCCGCCCCACGTGATGGGCATGGGGCCCGTGGCGCCGCCGCAGTGCTGGGCATCACCGCCCCAGTCCCCCGCATCCACCATGTCGTGGACCTTCTTCCACGTCACCTTGTCGGCGTTCTCGTTGACGTACAGCTCCAGGCGCACGGCGTCCTTGCCATTGACGGAGGTGTTGCGCATCACCGCCTTGAAGCCCACCCAGCGGCCTCGCAGCGCGGACGTAGCCGGCTTGTAGGGCGCCTGCTCGTACGAGACATGCCACGTCTCCTTCTGCCACCGGGCGCGGCCGTCGTAGTGCAGGCCGCCCTTGTAGCTGCTGCCCTCGCAGCCGGAGCTCTTGTCGTTGTGCTTGCCGCCGCGCGCATACCAGTCGAAGTTGTCCGACGTGTCCGACGAGGCGTTGAGCTTCACGAAGCCCGTCATCTCCACGTTGCGCCAGTCGTTGGGCGCCTGCATGTAGCCGCGGCTGGCCAGCACGTCCCGGTCATACGTGGGAATCTTCGCGGCCGAGTAGCCCGTGGACGTGGTGACACCCATGCGCACCTTGTTGCTCTTCATCTTCCAGGAGCCATCCGCGTTGCGGGTGACGGTGCCCTGAGGGTCGAACCGAGGGTCCGCGTTGGGGTTGTCCGCCAGGCTCCAGGCCTCGCCCCCGGACAAGGACGGGTAGAGCATCTTCACGCCGAACGCGTCGGTGCCCGCGGGCTCCGGTGTCGGGTCGGGATTCGGCGTCGGGTCGGGATTCGGGGTCGGCTCCGGGACAAGCGGGGGCACGGGCGTCGGATCCGGCGTCGGCGTGGGAGTCGGGTCGGTGGATGGCTGGTGCGGCTGCTCGCCGGGGGACGGAAGGTCACCCGGCGAGGTCACTCCATTGGAGCCCGAGTCGGCACTGCAGCCCGTGGCGGACAACGCGAGCAAGGCCCCGCACAACGAGGCAAGAAGTCGATTCCGGATCAAGCGGCGGTCCTTCTTCGAGGGGCCGAGAGAGAGACAGGAACCGCTGGCGCCGATCGCCCTGCGAGTCCTCGCCGCGCCCACCTCGCCTGAGGCCAGGATTGCCTCGGTGCGGGGACGCCTGGTTGGTCTCAACGGCCCGGTGTTGTTGATTTTCCAACCGGACGGCACCCAACCCACCGTCCCTCACGGCCCTTCCCCAGCCCTCCGCGCCCGCCTGGTGTCCCCCCGACCAGCCCCGAATCCGGGTCCATCCTTCGGTTTTTTCGATGGAGCGCGACCGGAATCCCTATTTGTCGAAGAGAACGGCGGCTCTTATCTGAGTCCCACCTATGGAACCCATACATACCGTCGGAAGTCCTGTCCTCTGGGGCGGCTTCGTCGCTTTCGTCATCGCCATGCTCGCGCTGGACCTGGGGGTCTTCCACCGGAAGGCCCACGTCGTGGGCTTCAAGGAGGCGCTTGGCTGGAGCACGGTGTGGATCAGCCTGGCCTTCGTCTTCAACGGGTTCATGTGGTGGAAGTTCGGGAGCGGACCGGCGGTGGAGTTCCTCACCGGCTACCTCATCGAGAAGTCGCTCTCCATCGACAACGTCTTCGTCTTCGTCGTCATCTTCTCGGCGCTGCGAATCCCCCAGCTCTACCAGCACCGGGTGCTCTTCTGGGGCATCCTCAGCGCGCTCGTCCTGCGGGCCATCATGATCTTCGCGGGCGTGGCGATGCTGGAGCGCTTCCACTGGCTCATCTACGTCTTCGGCCTGTTCCTCATCATCACGGGCGTGAAGCTCTTCATCCAGCGCAACAAGGAGGACCACCCCGAGGAAGGCTGGATGATGCGCACGGCCCGCCGGGTCATCCCCTCCACCACGAACTTCGACGGGCACCACTTCTTCACCGTGGAGAACGGCCGCAAGCTGGCCACGCCGCTGTTGATGGCGCTGGTGCTGGTGGAGGCGTCGGACATCCTGTTCGCGCTCGACTCCATCCCGGCCATCTTCGCCGTGACGCGTGATCCGTTCATCGTCTTCACGTCCAACATCTTCGCCATCCTGGGCCTGCGCTCACTGTTCTTCCTGCTGGCCGGGGCGGTGGAGAAGTTCAGCTACCTGAAGGTGGGCCTGTCGGGCGTGCTCATCTTCGTGGGCACGAAGATGGCCATCATCGACATCGTGAAGATCCACCCGATGGTGTCGCTGGTCGTCATCGCCACCATGCTGGGCGCGAGCATCGTCGCCTCGCTCATCAAGGCGCGGAACCTGCCCGCGCACCCGCCGGCGGATCCACTGGCCAAGCCGTCGGAGAGCTGACGCCGTCCCACCGAGGCGCGCCTGGCAGTCGAGCCGGGCGCGCCCCTTCCTCGAGCAGACCGAAGCGCGCGGGGCGCCGAGAAGCCGTGAGCCGAAAAGCGAAGAGGCCGTGAACCCTTGGGTTTCCCCTTGGATTCACGGCCTCTTCTTGTTGGGCGCAGCAGGGTTTGAACCTGCGACCCCTGCCGTGTGAAGGCAGTGCTCTACCGCTGAGCTATACGCCCCTGCTCTGTGTGCCGCGCCGTCCGTGTGCGACCGGCGGCGGCGACGGGGAGCTAGATGCCATCTGCTCCCTCAGGTGTCAACGCAATTTCTACGGGAGGTCATCCAGCTTCTCGTCCAACTCCCGCAGGCGGCGCTTGAGACCGGACAGCTGCTTGCCCACGGCCTTGAAGTCGCTGCGCGGCGCGAAGTGGAACGCCTTCATCAGCTCCTCCTGACCGCGGTCCAGGGCCTGCTTGCCCCGCTGGACCTTCCCGATGGCGTTGGCGATGGCCATGGCCCGCTTCTCGTCGGCCATCAGCTTCTCCATCGCCTTGCCGGAGACCTCCAGCGCCTGCTTCTTCAGACCATCGCGGATTCCCATGGCGTGCCCCCCGAGCTACGGCTCGTCGACAAACTGCGTTTGCAGCCGCGCGAAGACGCGGTCCGCGATGCCCTTGTACTTCATGCGCTCGATGAGCGGCTGAAGGTCGCCCTTCATGGTGATGCGGCGCTTGAGCACCGCCTCCACCGGATCCAACGTCCCCTGGAGGAGCTGCTTCCAGACCGTGTACGGCGCGCGCGCCAGATACACGGGCTCCAGCTCATCCAGGTCATCGGGGTCCGCGAGCACACGCGCCTTCTCGATGCGGCAGTCCCCAGGGACGACATGCACCACGAAGGACTTGGGCAGCTTGCCCGGCTCGGCTTCGATGACGGCTCCGAAGTCGCCCTTCCAGCCCTTGCCGGCCACGGCGCACTCGGGGTCCTCGTTCGTGAGCCGGACGGCCTCGTCCAGCCACTCCTTCGACGGAAACTTCGGCATGACCTACTCCTACTACCCTCTCCGGAAGATGCTCTTGATGCTGGAGAAGAGGCCCCGGTCATCGCTGGTGCCGTTGGAGCTGGGCACCTGCTGGGTGTTGCGCGCGGAGACTTCCTGGAGCGCCTTCTTGAGCTGCTCCGGGGTGTCTCGCGTGGCCAGGTCCACCTTCCGCATTCCGCTGGCGTCTTCCACCTCGACCTGGAGCAGACACTCCTCGGTGAGCCGGAAATCAATCTTCCGCCCCGCCGCGGCGGACGACACGCGCACCGTCCCCAGATACTCGTTGTCCACCATCAGGTCGCTGTCCCCCTGGAAGATGTCCAGCTCGATGTACTGCGAGCCGGACTCCTTGGGCGGAGGAAGGCGGAAGCTCTTCACCATCGGGATGAGGGAGTTCTTCTCGATGATGCGCTTCACGCGGCCGTTGGGCAGCGCGTAGCCGATGGGCATGGACACCGCGTCCAGCAGCGTCACCGCGTCGATGCTGCCCAGCGAGTCCCCCAGGAGCGCCGCGCCCAGGGCCACGCACTCGTCCGGGTGGACACCCTTGCGGGGCGGCTTGCCGAAGTGGGCTTGAATCTTCTGCTGCACCAGCGGCATGCGGCTCTGGCCGCCCACCAGGATGATCTCGTCGATCTCGGAGCGGGCGATGCCCTTCTCCGCCAGCACGCGATCACAAATCTCGAACGTGCGGTCCACCAGGTCGCCGGTGAGGCTGTTGAGGAACTCGCGCGTCAGGGGAATCCGCAGGTCCAGCGGCTTGCCCTTGCGCTCGTCGATGAAGGGCAGGTCGATGACGACGTTGGGGATCAGCGTCAGGTCGATCTTCGCCGCCTCGGCGGCGTTCTTGATGCGCTGGAGCGCGATGGGGTTCTCCGTGAGGTCGACCTTGGTCTCCTCGCGGAAGCGCTCCAGGACGTACTCGATGATGCGGTTGTCGAAGTCCGCGCCGCCCAGGAAGGTGTCGCCGCCGGTGGCGAGGACCTCGAAGACATTCCCGGCCAGGTGGAGCACGGAGACGTCGAAGGTGCCGCCGCCCAGGTCATAGACGAGGATCTTCTGGTCCAGGCCCCGGTTGAACCCGTACGCCAGCGCGGCCGCGGTCGGCTCGTTGACGATGCGCTTGACGTCGAAGCCGGCCAGACGGCCCGCCTCCTTCACCGCCTGGCGCTGGTTGTCGGTGTAGTAGGCCGGGACGGAGATGACGGCCGCGTCGATGGGGCCGCCCAGGAACTGCTCGGCGATGGTCTTGAGCTGGGCCAGCACGAAGCTGGAGACCTGGGGCAGCGAGTACAGCTTGCCGCCCATCATCACCGCGGCGTCGCCGTTGGGCCCCTCGACGATGTCGTAGGGGAAGGAGCCGCGCAGGTCCTCCACCGACTTCGACTGGTACTTGCGGCCGATGAGGCGCTTGGTCCCCCAGAGCGTGTTCCGGGGGTTGGTGATCATCTGGTCCTTGGCCACGCCACCCACCAGCAGGTCGCCCTTGCCCGAGAGGGCCACGACGGTGGGGAGGATGAGGTTGCCGCGGTCCGTGGGGACGATCTTCGGGATGCGGTTGCGCACGGACGCCACCAGCGTGTTGGTGGTGCCCAGGTCAATCCCGACGATGCGAGGTCTGTCCGCCATGAAGTTCACGGGCGCGGGCCACAGGGCACGCGCCCCCGTCCCCCACTCTGTATCACGTCGCGCCGTTGTGCGCGCGTTTCTGGGCGCCGGGCGTCAGTCCTCCTCCGGGGAGACGAGCGCCACCGGGCCATCGGACCCCAGGGAGGGTCCCGCGCGTACCGCCTCGGTGGAAGCCAGGGTGAGCCGCTCATAGGGCGCCCCCTCCCCGGCCGGGAGTTCTTCCAGGAAACGGGACGGGCGCAGCAGGATCCGCTCCCCCTCCCGGGGCAGCACCGACAGGGGGTACACCAGCGCCAGGGCGTCCCGCGCGCGGGTGGTGGCGACGTAGAAGAGCCGCCGTTCTTCCTCCTCCTCCTCGGCCGTCCGAGCGGCCTGGGACATGGGGAAGCGCCCATCCACCAGCCAGAGGACGAAGACGGCCCGCCACTCCAGCCCCTTGGCCTGGTGGACCGTCGAGAGTGTCAGGACGTCTCCGGCCGCCTCGGCCCCCAGGGCCTCCTTCGCGGCGAACTCGGCGACCAGCGCGAGTTCCGAGAGGAAGCGCGGCAGGTCCTCGAACCGGCGGGCGAACGCGGCGAGTTGCCGCAGGTCCTCCTCCCGTCCGTCCTCGGGGGTCGCCTCGGCCGCGAGCGCCTGCGCGTACCCTCCGGACAGGACCTCCTCGATGAGGCCCCCCGGGTCCGCCACCGCCCCCGGACGTCCCATCCGCCCCATCAACCCTGCGAAGCGCTCGAAGGCGGGCCGGGACTTGCGAGACAGGTGGGATTGGACCTCGTCGCGCACGAGGCCCTCTCCCAGGGGGAGGCCCTCCGGCAGCGCGCGCAGGGACGTCCACAGGTGTTCCGCCGTCGTCGGTCCTACCCCTGGCACCGCGCGCACCACCCGCTTGAAGGCGAGCTCGTCCCCGGGGTTGTTCACCAGTCGCAGGTGCGCCAGCACATCCTTGACATGGGGCTGCTCGAAGAACCGGACGCCCGAGCGGACCCGGAACGGGATGCTCCGACGGGCCAGCTCCAGTTGGAGCTCCAGCGAGTGGTTGTGCGCGCGGTAGAGGACGGCCATCGCCTCCAAGGGGAGCCCGCCCTCGCGCAGCGCCGTGATTCGCTCCACGACCCAGCGGGCTTGATCCGCCGCGTCCAGCGCCGGCACGACCTCCGGCCGAGGCCCGGGGGCTCGCTGCGCCGTGAGCACCTTGGGGAACTGCCGCTCGTTCCGGGAGATGACGGCGTTCGCGAGCTGGAGGACCTCCGGAGTGGAGCGGTAGTTGCGCGTGAGCGTGAAGACGGCGCAGCCCGGGTGACGCTCGGGGAAGTCGATGATGTTGGCGAAGTGCGCGCCCCGGAAGCTGTAGATGGACTGGCAGTCGTCGCCCACCACCGTCAGGTCGCCGCGCTCCCCCGCGAGCAGATCCACCAGCTCCCCCTGGAGCTTGTTGGTGTCCTGGTACTCGTCCACGAGGACGCTGTGGAAGCGCTCCGCCAGCTCGGCACGCACCGCCGGCTGTTCGACGAGAAGCCGCTTCAGGTTGAGCAGCAGGTCGTCGAAGTCCATCAGGTGCAGCTGCGCCTTGCGCTGCCGGTAGCGCGTCGCCGTGACGAACACCTCGGGGGCCATGGGCACGAAGAGGGGGCGCCGGTCGACGAGGACGTCCGAGAGGGACTGCTGGAGGTTCGTCGCCAGCGACACCAGCTCCAGCATCAGCTCCGGTCGGGGGATGCGCCTGTCGCTCTTGAGCTTGCGCTCGGCCAGGCAGGACACCATCAAGTCCCGGGCATCCTCCCGGTCCAGGACGGTGAAGCGCTCCGAGTACCCCAGCGCGCTCGCGTGCCGCCGCAGCAACGTGTGCGCGACGTGGTGGAACGTGCCTCCGAGGATGCGCTCCACGTCCACGAAGGAGCCCACCAGCTCCTTCACGCGCCGGGACATCTCCCGGGCCGCCTTGTTGGTGAACGTCAGGAGGAGCAGGTTCTCGGGGAGGACACCCCGCTCCAGCATGCGCGCCACCCGGAAGGTGAGCGTGCGCGTCTTGCCGGAGCCCGCTCCAGCGATGACCATCACCGGCCCCGCCGCCGCATCCACCGCCTGCAACTGCTCCTCGTTGAGCTGCCCGGCGTAGTCGATGCGCGACGAGGAGCTCGCCGGGGCGAGCGTGGGCGAGGTGGACATGGGGCCCGGGACTCTAGGGCACCGGCTTGAGCGCGGTCAGCCTCGAGGACGCCGCCTCGCGCACCTCGGGCGACGGGTCTCTCTCCCGGGCCAGCTCCAGCAGGACGCGCCCCACCTGGGGCAGCTTCGCGCCCACCGAGGCCAGGGCCTGGGTGCGCTCCTTCACCCCACCCTCCAGCCGCTCGGAGACGCCCCGGTCCGCGCACGTCCGCACGCCCGGCGTCTGCTCCCGCAGGAGCAGCTCCGCGTCCGCCAGCCGCGCCTCCGACAGCCGGCGTGCCTCCTCGGCCCGGCGCTCGAACTCGGCCAGGTCCTCGGGGAACTCGGTGGAGGCCGCGCGGGCCCGGGCGATGGCCGCCGCCGCGAACCGCGCGTTGACGGCCGCCGCGCACAGCTGCCGCGCCGAGGCCAGCGGCACCTTGCCTTCCGGAGACACCGTCTCCTCGCGCGCCACGCTCAGCGCCCACACCGCGAGCTGACGCGCCGCCACCGCCGCGGAGAAGGGCTGCTTGCGGCTCTCGCGGATGTCCACCCACCGGCGCAGCACCACCGGGTCCGGCACACCGGAGTCGAAGGCGCGCTGGTACTCCGTGGACGCCTGGCCCAGCTGGCCCGACAGGTCCAGGAGCACCGCCACCGTGAGGTACATCTCCGCGCTGCTGGCCTTCTCGCGCAGGGCGTCCAGCCGCGAGGCAATCTCATACTCCGCCACCGGCTTCGGCAGCGCGGCCAGCACCGTGCGCAGCGACTCCAGCGCGTTCTGGCGGATCAACGGGTTGCGAGCGGCGCGCAGCGTGTCCAGCAGCGGGTCCAATGCGCGCACGGAGACGTGCTGCCCCAGCTCCTCCGCCGCCTGCCAGCGGTCCAGCGCATCCGGCGCGACCAGCGCGCGCTTCAGGTCCTCGAGGTCCCGGAGGTAGTGCCCCACGTAGGCGGCCCGGACGAGCGGCTCGGGGTGGTTGAGCGCGGCCCGCTCGGCGCGAGCTCGGGCGAGGCGCGCGGGGAACGCGGTGAGCTTGCTCCCCAGCGGATGCCCCTTCACCCGCGCCTCCGCCTCGTCCACCAGGCCCGAGACGAGGAGCCCCTCGACCTCCAGCTCCAGCAACAGCATGCGCGCCTCTTCGCGGTGCGTGCCGGCCGGGAACTCCTTGAGGTAGCCGAACAGCTTCGTCGCACCCGCCGCCTTCGCCTGCTCGAACGCCTGCGCGTCCAGGCGGGACTCCACCTCAAGGCGACGCGGGTCATCCGGCTTCTCACGCAGGTACTCGGCCAGCCGCCGGGGGTCCTGCGTCGTGGCGAGCTCTTGCGACTCCACCTCCGCCATCAACCGCTTCGCTTCGTCGCGCTGCGTGCCGTCCGGATGCTCCTGGAGGAACTGGCGCCAGGCCGCCACCGTCGCGGCCTCCTTCGCGGCGTTGAAGCGCAAGCCCTCCAGCAGCGTCCTCGCGGTGCGCGCGTGCGGCCCGTCCGTGTACACGCTCAGGAAGCGCTTGTAGGCGAGCACCGTGTGCAGGCGCTTCGCCTCCTCGAACTCCAGCTCCTCCATCCGCGCCTCGGCGGCGTCGGTGTCCGGGTGCGTGGGATGTTCTCGCAAGAAGGCGCGGTAGGCTTCCACCGTGTCCGTCCTCGCGGCGCGGTCATACGGGGATGGCATGCAGCCAGCGGACAACACGAGGACCACGACGGCGCGGCGGAGGGAGACCATTCTCCCTCAGCAATACCGCACCCGGGCGCACCCGGAAACCCGAGCCGCCATGGCCGGTTGCCTGGGTAGGTTTTTTGACGACACACCCGTGCGGGGGGAGCATGGGTGCCTCAGGACGCTACAGGGAGGTCGCGCATGCGGTGGCTCACGCTGATGGGATGGCTCGCGATGATGGCGACCGGATGCGCCACCCCCTCCAACCGCCTGGAGCCGTGGCTGGACTCGTATGCCGTCCGCTACCACTCCGCCTCCCCGCCCGCCTTCCCGCGCGAGTCCCTGTCGAGCGCGGTGGCGTCTTCCGCCGAGCCCAAGGCCCCCGCCGCCCGGCGCCCGCCCGCGCGCGCCACCGCGTCGAAGCCTCCGAAGGGCAAGCCCGCCACCGTGGCCGTGAGCACGAGGGCCCCTCGCGCCGTTTCTCCCCAGGCCCGCGCGACGGTGATTGCCGCCGCCCGCTCCGTGGTCGGCAAGCCCCAGGTCACCTTCGACGGGCGCAAGTACCCCGCGGACTGCACGGGCCTCATCGAGGGTGTCTATGCCCAGGCCGGCCTGTCCTTCCGAGGCACCCTCAAGCCCGGCGACAACGGCGTCACGGCGCTCTACCGCTACGCTCGTGCCCATGGCCGCGTGTACGAGGACGGCCGCCCGGTGCCCGGTGACCTCGTCTTCTTCCGCGAGACGTATGACCAGAACCGGGACGGCCGCCGCAACGACGGCCTCACCCACGTCGGCATCGTCGAGGACGTGGACGCCCGGGGCACCGTCACCGTCATCCACCGCGTGAACCGGGGCGTCGTGCGCTACCGCATGAACCTGGACCGCCCCCACCTGCCTCGGGACCCGAAGACGGGCGAAGTCCTCAATGACTTGCTCCGCCACCCGGGCCCCAACAGGGACCCGGTCCTCACCGGGCAGCTCTTCTCCTCCTACGGAAGCGTGCTGCCCCTGTCCCCCGCGCCGAAGAAGCCCGCCCCCATTCCTGTGGCCCTCCGGTAGCGCCCGCGGCGTCAGGACGCTCGAGCGGTGCGGTCCCACGCGGCGCGCTGCGAGTTGCGCAGGAAGCGCCAGAAGCCCACGACGATGGCCAGGTTCATCGTGACGAAGTAGTAGGCCACCGAGGCCACCCGCTTCGCCGTGCCCCGCTTCAGCGCCCCCACCTTCCCCAGGTACGCCAGCGCGTAGAACAGCCCCTGCGCCAGCAAGGTGAAGCGGTAGAACACGCTGTCGAGCAGGAACAGGTTGGCCACCAGCGCGACGCCCATCAACGCCGGCGCGAACCAGCGCAGGAGCTTGTGGGACCAGAACGCGAACGCCGGGAAGCCCGCCGTGGGGAGCAGGAGCCCCGGCACCATGCGAAGGCTCTGGAAGTTGCCCGCGGCGATTCTCGCTCGGCGGCCGAACTCCTTGCCGTAGTCCTCCGTCGTCTCCTCGTGGGCCACGGCGCCCTCTTCGTAGACGACCTTGTAGCCCTTCTCGAGGATGCGCAGCGGGATGACGAAGTCATCCACGATGGTGGACGGGGGGAGCTGGGTGAAGAGCGTGCGGCGGATGGCATACAGCCCCCCGTTGGCGCCCACCACGGCGCCTCGGCGCCCCTCGTACAGCTTGATGAGGGACTCGTAGCTCCAGTACGCACTCTCCTCGTAGTCCTTCTTCGTCGGATTGAAGAGCCGCAGCTTGCCGCAGACGGCCCCCACTTCCGGGTCCTCGAAGTGCCGCACCAGCTTCTGGACCGCGTCCGGCTCAATCATCGTGTTCGCGTCCGAGAGCACCACGATGTCGCCCCGGGCCGCGGGGATGCAGCGATTGAGCACCGTCGTCTTGCCCGCGCGCGGCGCTGGCGACAGACGCACCCGCTCATCCTGGCACCGGAGCACGTGCTCGTCCGTCCCATCCGTCGAACCGTCCGAGCCGATCAGCACCTCGAAGCGCTCGGCGGGATAGTCGAAGGCGAGGCTGTTCTCGAGCTTCTGCTCGATGCACGACGCCTCGTTGTACGCGGCGACGACCAGGCTCACCGAGGGCGCCGGCGAGCGGCTGGCCACGAGGTCCTCGGCCGCGTCACTCCCTCGCATCGCCCGGATGTTCTGCACCACCTGCGCCACCCCATCCAGAACGAAGAGGCTCAACGGGTACAGAAAATATGTGTGCGCCAGCAGCAATGCGGCGCACCAGAAGAAGACTTCCGCCATCGACCTTGCCTCCCAAACCCAGTCCCCGATTCCACCCGGGGGATGAGCAAGAGGCATGCCCCGCGCTCCGCCTGTGGCGAGAGGCTTCGCGTGGACCTCGAGCGTCGTGACTGGAATTTATCCAGTCATTCGCCTTGCGTTTGTTCAGGGTTTGGAGCCGTGGGCTTCGAGCTGCTTGAGCAGCTTGCGCGCCACTTCGTGGTTGGGATTGAGGGCGTGGACGACGTCCAGAAGTGAACGGGCGGACGCCTTGTCCTCCTGGCGCAGGGCCATCCGCGCGCCCAGGACGTGTGCTCGCAGCAGCGTTCCGTCCGCCTCGCGGAGGGCCTCGAGGTCCTTCTTCGATTGCTCGACGGAGGTGGGCGGGGAGCCGGAGCTGAGGACGTACTCGGCGCGGGCGAGGGTGCTCCAGACCTTGGGGGCGCTCTCGACGTTGCGCAGACGCTCCGCCAGGGCCAGGGCGTCGGGGGAGGCTCTCACGGCGGCGTGGAGGGCTCGTGCCTTCACTCGGGCCACGAGGGCGGGCGTGGGCTCGACTTCCGGGGCTGGCTCGAGGGTCGCGGCCAGGGCATCCACTTCGTCGCGGAGCCGGGTGAGGTCCGCCTTCAGCGGGCCACCGAGACGCGTCGCCTCGGAGAGCTCTTCCGCGCGGGCGACGAGCTCGAGGGAGTCCGGTTCGAGGGTGCCCATCTCGCGCTGGAGCTGCTCGGCGCGGAGGCGGAGACCTTCGACTTCGGCTTGGAGTTCGCCCAGGCGCAGGCTCAACGCGACGAGAAGCTCCGCGCGGGCCTCGACGTACTTCGGATGCGCGACAGTCAGACGCTTGAGGCTGTCGATGGCGGTGGCGCGAGTGACTTCGTCGTCCCGGCGGAGGAGCGCTGCGGCCTCGTCCTTCGCGGTGACCGCCGCGGTCGGCATGTTCGCATCGCGGTCACGCCAGGCGGGATAGGCGAGCACTCCCGCGAGGAGCACTCCGCCCACCACAAGCAGTCCCCACACGATAGGAGATGCGCGATTCGCTGGCTTCGCGCCCGGGGCGTCCTGAGCGGAGTCTCGCGATGCGGCGAGGAGCTCGGGAGGCAGGGACACCGGGCCCCGGAGGTAGGCGGGTTGCTTGTCGCTGCTCGCCTTGGGGCTTCCGATGGGTGATTCATCCACGGGGAGCAGCACGCGCGGAAGGGGCTGCTCCGCGCCCGATGCGCCACCGTAGAGCGACGTCTTTCGCTGGGCGGGCTCGGGGGCGGCGGCGCCGAAGAGTTGCGTGGCCCGCGGTGCTCCCGCCGTGGCATCGGGTTCGGGCCGCAGCGGGCTCTCGCCTGGGAGCGATGGGGTCGCGGCCGCACCGTGGGCATCGGTTGTCACGGCACCGAAGGTCATGGTGCGCCCGATGGGGGCCTGCGCGTTCCCCGGGAAGACGGGAGAACTGCTCGGAGATGAGGCGGACTCCGGGCCCCCCAGGGTGACGGGGGCGCTCGACGGCGGAGCAGTTTGCGCGGGCTTCGCGGCGCCGAACACTTGCGTCGAAGTCGGAATCGTCTGGCCGCTGTGACCCGAGCTCACTGCGCCGAACGTCTGCGTCGTGTTCGAAACGGCCGGAGCCGCTGCGGTCACGCCTACCGCGCCGAACGTCTGTGTCGTGTTCGGGATGGGGTGTGCGTTTGCATTCGCCCCTACCGCGCCGAACGTCTGTGTCGTGTTCGGAATGGGGTGCGCGGCTGCATTCGCCCCTACCGCGCCGAACGTCTGCGTCGTGTTCGGAATGGGTTGCGCGGCTGCATTCGCCCCTACCGCGCCGAACGTCTGCGTCGTGTTCGGGATGGGGTGTGCGTTTACGGTCGCGCCTACCGCGCCGAACGTCTGAGTCGTGTTCGATGCGGCGTGTCCCGTCGCGCCCAAGGTCCGCGCGGGAGTCGGAGCAGCTTGTCCCGTTGCGCCCACCGCCCCGAACGTCTGCGTCGTATTCGAGACGCCCTGCCCCACCGCCCCGAACGTCTGCGTCGTATTCGGAACCACCGCACCCTGCCCGCTCGGCGGCGTCTGGCCTGAACCGAAGAGCTGCGTCTTCATCGACGCGGGCGTCGAGGCCCACGAGCCGCTCGGTGTGCGCCCCCCCGCCTCTTCCACAGGCCCGGGCACCGGGCGCGGCGCCTCCGTCGGAGGCACCACCATGAACACATGGTTACACCGTGTGCACTGCATCGACGCCCCGCTCGGCGGCAGCAGCCGAGCGTCGAGGGCGTACTGCATCGAGCACTGAGGGCAGGAGATCTGCACGTCGCGTGCTTACCACACAGCCCCCGTATCGGGCGCCGCCCCCAGCACCGTGGCCGTCTGCAGGGTCTTCAACCGGGCAGCCCCGACTCCAGGCACCTCGTCCACCGCCTCCCAACTCCCGAACCCGCCCGCCACCTCGCGCGCCTCCACCAGACTCCTCGCGAGCGAAGCCCCCACTCCCGGCAACAACGCCAGCTCCTCCGCCGTGGCGACATTGAGGTCCAACCGCCTCCCCAATGCCAGCGCCCGCGCCCCCGTCGGCCAATCCCCCTCCCCACACGTGGCCACGCCATCCGCGCGCAGCCGCACCAGGTCCGGAGGACAATCCAACGCTGACGCGGAATCCGGCCAACGCGAGCGCACCACCGCCCCCAACCCCATCACCCCCAACGCCACGACCGCGAGCGCCGCGGTGCGCCTCGCCACCGGCTCAGACCTTCTCGCCCTTGAGGGCCGCCGTCTCCGACACGGTCACCACACCCTCCGGAGGCAACGGCTGGTCCAACCCGAACGCCGTGTGCAGCGCGCGCACCGCCAGCTCCGTGTACTTGGAGTGCACGACACACGAGACCTTGATCTCCGAGGTGGAGATCATCTGGATGTTGATGCCCTCGGAGGACAGCGCCGTGAACATCCTCGCCGCCACGCCCGAGTGGTTGCGCATGCCCACGCCGACAATGGAGACCTTGGCGATGTTGTCGTCGGTCTCGATGCCCAGGGCCTGAATCTCCGCCGCCGCCTTGCGCACCACCTCCTGCGCCTTGGCGAAGTCGGACTTGCCCACCGTGAAGGTCAGGTCCGTGCGCCCGTCCTTCGACGGGTTCTGGACGATGAGGTCCACCACGATGTGCTTCTCATCGAGCGGCCCGAAGATCTTCGCCGCGATGCCCGGCACATCCGGCACCCCGCTGACGGTGATCTTCGCCTCGTTCCGGTCATACGCCACGCCGCGGACCAGCACGTCCTCCATGGACTTGTCCTCCTCGCAAACGAGGGTGCCCGGGTCCTGGGAGAACGAAGACTTCACCCAGAGCGGCACCTTGTACTTCATGGCGAACTCGACAGAGCGAATCTGCAGCACCTTCGCGCCCACGCTCGCCAGCTCCAGCATCTCCTCGTAGGCGATGCGCTCCAGCTTGCGCGCGGCGGGAACCATGTTCGGGTCCGTCGTATAGACACCATCGACGTCCGTGTAGATTTCACACGCGTCCGCCTGGAGCGCGGCGGCCACCGCCACCGCCGTCGTGTCCGAGCCTCCGCGCCCCAGCGTCGTGACGCTCCCCTCCTCGTCCACGCCCTGGAAACCCGCCACCACGACGATGTGGCCCTTGGCCAACGCCGAGCGGATGGGCTGCGCGTCGATGCTCTTGATGCGCGCCTTGGAGAAGGTGCTGTCGGTGACGATGCGGACCTGGTGCCCCAGGAAGCTCGTCGCTTTGCCGCCCTGCGCGTGGATGGCCATGGCCACCAGGCCGATGGACACCTGCTCACCCGTGGCGACGACCACGTCCTGCTCCCGCTCGTCCGGCCGGTCGGTTATCTGGGCCACGAGTTTGAGCAGCCGGTTCGTCTCCCCGGACATGGCGGAGACGACGACGACCACGTCGTGCCCCGCACGCTGTGCAGCCAGACACCGACGAGCGACGTTCTTCATCCGCTCGGTGTCACCCACGGAGGTACCACCGTACTTCTGGACGATGAGTGCCACGGGCTCCATGACCTCCCTGCGTCAATCGCGCGGAGCTATACGAGCACCGCTCCCGGGTGTAAAGCCCCGCTGCCGCTGACCTTAGACCTCGCCAACTCTTGGAGCCCCAATGTCGCGCCCTCGAATCCTGATTGACGGTGACACCCTGACGCTGGAGCAGATCCTCCAGGTCGCTCGCAACGAGGTCACCGTGGAGCTGGCCCCCGAGGCCGCCGCCCGCGTTCGTGCCTCGCGAGCCCTCGTGGACCGGGTCGCCGCGGGAGACACCCCGTCCTACGGCATCAACACGGGCTTCGGCACCCTGGCCGAGGTGCGCATCGACAAGAAGGACCTCAGGGACCTGCAACGCAACCTCATCCTCTCTCACGCCTGCGGTGTCGGCACGCCCCTGCCGCTCGGCGAGGCCCGCGCGTTGTTGCTGCTTCGTTGCAACGTTCTCGCCAAGGGCTACTCCGGCGTCCGTCCGGAGACGCTCGCGCTGGCGTTGGAGATGATCAACCGGGACGTCGTCCCCGTCGTCCCCGAGCGCGGCAGCGTGGGCGCGTCGGGTGACCTGGCGCCCCTGGCCCACCTGGCGCTCGTCTTCATCGGCGAGGGTGAGGCCTACTATCAGGGCCAGCGGCTCCCCGCGCGAGCGGCGCTGGAGCGCGCGGGCCTCCAGCCCGTCATCCTCGAGGCCAAGGAGGGCCTGGCGCTGGTCAACGGCACCCAGGCCATGTGCGCGGTGGGCACCCTGCTCCAGCTTCGCGCCGAGTCCCTCGCCTCGCTCGCGGACGTCGCCGGCGCCATGACGCTGGAGGGCCTGCTCGGCAGCCACAAGCCGTTCATCCCTGAGATTCACGACATCCGAGCCCATCCCGGCCAGAAGGACTGCGCGGCGCACCTGCGGCGCATCCTGAAGAACAGCGAGCTGGTGGAGACACACGTCAACTGCAGCAAGGTGCAGGACCCGTACTCGCTGCGCTGCATGCCGCAGGTGCACGGCGCGGCGCGCGAGGGCCTGGCCTTCGCTCGGCGCATCCTCGAGGTGGAGGTCAACAGCGCCACGGACAACCCGCTCGTCTTCACGGAGACGGAGCGCATCGTCTCCGGCGGAAACTTCCATGGGCAGCCCATCTCGTTGGCAATGGACGTGGTGGCCATGGCGCTCACCCAGCTGTCCTCCATCAGCGAGCGGCGCGTGGAGCAGCTGGTGAACCCGTTGCTGTCGGGCCTGCCCGCGTTCCTCGCGAACTCGGGGTTGAACTCGGGCTTCATGATCGCGCAGGTGACCAGCGCGGCGCTCGTGGCCGAGTCGCGCGTGCTCAGCCACCCTGCCTCGGTGGACTCGATTCCGTCGTCGGCGGGCCGCGAGGACCACGTGTCCATGGGCATGACGGCGGCGCTCAAGGGCCGGCAGGTGAGCGACTTCACCCGCTCGTGCCTCGCCATCGAGATGCTGGTGGCGGCGCAGGCCCTGGACTTCCGCCTGCCGGTGAAGCCGGGCAAGGGCGCGCTGGCCGCGTACGAGCTCATCCGCTCGAAGGTGCCGCACATGGACCGCGACCGGGAGCTGCACAAGGACATCGAGGCCGTCACCCAGCTCGTCGACTCCGGCGCCATCATCGAGGCCGTGCGCTCCGCCACCGCCTGAGCGGCGCTTCGCATCCGCCGCTGACATGACGACGGCCCGCCCCGGAGCACTCCCGGGCGGGCCGTTCTCGTTCAGCGCGACGAGGACTCAGTCTGGAATGACGTCCTCCGGCCGAACCGGGCACAAATCGGTGGTCGTTCTGTATGCGGACGAGGACCCCCACTGAGTCCATCGCCCACAACCACAGCCGCTGTAGCCCACCCAGTACCGATAGGTGGCATCGGAATAGTAGAGCGTCCCGGTCGTCGAGCCCGAGCAATCCGGGACGCGGTCCTCGCGCGTCCCCAGGTCTTGCGCCTCGACGTCATCCACCGGGGACCCACCACACCCCGCGAGCATCAGCCCCACCGCGAACAACATTCCGCTCATGAGCCTTCTTGCATGCATGCGTGCCTCCAGGGACAAAGTCTGGACTTCACAGCATTCAAAGAATAGCACGCAAAACACTCAAAGAGAACACGACCAACACCCGAAGTGAATAGCAACAACCAGCCTGCATCCCCATACACGACGCACACGTGCGTCAACGCAACCAGGAGAACGCGCGCTCGAGTCGGGCTGGCACGTCGTCGAGATAGCAGCGGCCGTGGCCCACCACGACGCGCTGGGGCTTCCAATCCATCATCCGCTGCAAGCACTCACGCGCCCGTGCCTTGCGCCCCCACGTCGTCACCTGGACCTCGCGAGGCGTCTGGCCCGGCCACATCGCTCCCCCCAGGGACAACAGCCAGCGGAAGCGCGTGTGGACACGCTCGGGCTCGAGCGCCAGGACCATGTCCGCGACAATCAACGTCGAAGAAGCCCTGTGGAAGAACACGACCTCTTCGATGTAGCGGCTGCCTCGGAAGATGAGCTGGTGGAGGTCCTCCGCCCACGCGGACGGCGGCGCATCACCCAGGTCCGCATCGAAGGTGACGTCGAAGCCTTGCGAGCGGGCGCGCTCACGGACACCCGGAGAAGCCCACGCCGTCGCCTTCGGGTAGCGAGCCTTCCAGGCGGAGATGGCCATGTAGTGGAGTCGATTGGGTGAGACCAGGTGCTCCACTGGCCCCAGCGCGTCGACCTCCGCGAACAACTCCGGTGTCGGCGCCGTGGGCGACCACACCCACAAGCCCCCGGAGCGCAGCCGGACCACCACCATCCGCGTGGGGAACGGCAGTGACACCGGGCCCATGCTCATCCTGGCCACGGGGCCGTCCACCATCCAGAGGTCCTCCGCCAACGGCTTGAGGGTCGAGAGCGGAGTGTAGAGACCGATTCCGTCGGACCACTCCACGGGAGCATCAGCGCTCGCGCGGTTTCCAGATGTCATGTGCCCGACACTACCCAATCCCTGCTCATCCCATCCATCCGTATCGGCTCAGGGATAACGCGGCACGTTCGGCTCGGCTTCCGGCAGCGGAATGAACTCCGTCTCGCCAGGAACCTGCCCCATCCGGCCCGCCTTCCAGTCCTCCTTGGCCTGCTCGATGCGCTCCTTCGAGCTCGACACGAAGTTCCACCAGATGTGACGCGGTCCGTCCATGGGCTCGCCCCCGAAGAGCAACAGCCGGGAGCGCGACGTCCCCCCGCCCTTCGCCACCACTTGCGCCCCTGGACGAAGCACCAGGAGTTGACCCGGGCCATATCCCTGTCCCCCGACCTCCACCTCCCCCTCCGCGACGAAGAGACCGCGCTCCTCGTGCTCGACAGGCACCTGGATGCGTGTCCCCGCGTCAAGCTTTACATCCGCATAGAAGAGCGGGGACTGCGTCTGGACTGGCGAACGCGCCCCATACATCCCCCCCGCGATGAGGCGCACTTCCAACCCTGGGTCTTGAATGACCGGCAATGCTTCCGCGGGTGTATGGACAAACGAAGGCGCGTCCTCCTCGTGGCGCCCGGGCAGCGCGACCCAGAACTGAATGCCAAACAGCCGGCTGCCATGAGCCCGCACCTCCGGAGGGGTTCGCTCCGAATGCGCGATGCCGCGCCCCGCCACCATCCAGTTCACCGCGCCTGGCTGAATGGCCTGGACCTTCCCCAACGTGTCGCGGTGAAGAATCTCTCCCTCGAAGAGATACGTCACCGTCGCCAGTCCGATGTGGGGATGAGGCCTCACGTCCAACCCCTTCCCCGACTGGAGAATGGCCGGCCCCATCTGGTCCATGAAGATGAACGGCCCCACCATCCTCCGCCTCGACGAAGGCAAGGCCCGGCGCACTTCGAACCCATCCCCCAAGTCCCTCGTGCGAGGAACAATCACCGTCTCCAGCGCGGACCCTGGATCTCCATCAATAAAAGGCTCTTCAGGCATCTTCCAAGCCATTCGTACACACCCTTGTAAAAGTACGGCTTGCCCGCACAGAACAGCGGTTCTCGCCGAAGTGGCCCAAGGCTGTCCATCCCTCCGGCAGGAATGAAGCCCAAAAGGAGATGTCAGCATTTACGCCTCACCCTGAATCCAACGAAGATTCAGCGTTCCCTTTCGCCCAGCGCCGCTGGCGGAGGAAGGGAACCGCAACTCTCCCTGGAGGGTGTCTTGAGAATCACACACACGTCAGTTCACCTTGGTATCTCGAGAGTCATTGTCGCAGCCCTGCTGCTGATAGGAGGACTCCTCGGCGGCGAGGCCTCCGCTGCCCACTTCACCGTCTTCGAGAGCGGACAGGTTCGTCCCCTGGCCCTCTCGCCGGATGGAAAGCTGCTCTTCGCCGTCAACACCCCCGACAACCGTCTGGAGATCTTTCGCGTCGGCAACAACGGGCTGAGCCATCGAGGCTCCGTGCCCGTGGGCCTGGAGCCCGTGGCCGTCGCGGCTCGCACGAACGAGGAGGTCTGGGTCGTCAACCACCTGTCGGACAGCATCAGCGTCGTCCGGGTGAATGACGAGGGCCAGGGTGGAACGGTGACGCGGACGCTGCTCGTGGGCGATGAGCCCCGCGACATCGTCTTCGCGGGCCACGGCCGCAGGCGCGCGTTCATCACCGCCGCGCACCGCGGACAGAATGCCCCGTTCAACCCCCAGCTCACCACGCCGGGCATCGGCCGCGCGGACGTCTGGGTCTTCGACTCGGACAACCTGGGCAACACGCTCGGCGGCACGCCGCTCAACATCCTGACGTTCTTCGCGGACACGCCTCGCGCGCTGGCGGTGACGCCCGACGGCTCACGCGTCTACGCGGCGGCGTTCCACTCCGGCAACCGCACCACGGCGCTGCACGAGGACGCGGTCCCGGATGGCGGCGAGGCCGTGGGCGGCGTCCCCGGTCCCAACACCAACTACGCGGGCATCCCCGCCCACGAGACGTCCATCATCCTCAAGCAGGAAGGACAGGAGTGGCTGGACGTGCTGGGCCGCTCGTGGACGTCCAAGGTCCGCTTCACCCTGCCCGACAAGGACGTCTTCGCCATCAACGCCACCGCCAACCCGCCCGCGGCTGTCACGGGCCCCGGCGGCGTCTTCTCCGGCGTGGGCACCATCCTCTTCAACATGGTCGTCAACCCCGCCAACGGGAAGGTGTACGTCAGCAACACGGACGCCCGGAACGACCTGCGCTTCGAGGGCCCCGGCACCTACGCCGGCTCCTCCCTGCGCGGCCACCTGCACGAGAGCCGCATCACCGTGCTGGGCGCCTCCAGCGTCACCCCGCGCCACCTCAACAAGCACATCGACTACTCGACGTGCTGCGCGCCCACGCCCAACCCCGTGAGCGAGAAGAGCCTCGCGCAGCCCACGGGCATGGCGGTGACGTCGGATGGCGCGACGCTGTACGTGGCGGCGTTCGGCTCGTCGAAGCTGGGCATCTACTCCACGGCGGCCCTGGAGACGGACACCTTCGTGCCCAACAGCGCGAACCACATCCAGCTCACCGGCGGAGGTCCCACGGGCCTCGTGCTGGATGAGTCCCGCCGCCGCATCTACGTGCTGACGCGCTTCGATAACAGCATCTCCGTCATCAACACCACGACGCGCCAGGAGATTGCCCACCTGTCCATGTTCAACCCGGAGCCTCGCAGCGTGGTGGAAGGTCGCCCGTTCCTCTACGACGCCCGCAACAGCTCCAGCCACGGCGACTCGTCCTGCGGCAGCTGTCACATCTTCGGTGACTTCGACAGCCTGTCGTGGAACCTGGGCAACCCGGACCTCGACGTGAAGGCCAACCCCAACCCCATCGTCCCGAACCTGCCCGAGTTCGGCGATGACCCCACGTTCGGCCAGAACACGTCCTTCCACCCGCTGAAGGGGCCCCTGTCGACGCAGAGCCTTCGCGGCATGGCCAACCATGGCCCCATGCACTGGCGCGGCGACCGCAACGGAGGCTTCACCGCTCCCAGCCTCCAGCCCAACAGCGGCGCCTTCAACGAAGCGGAGGGCTTCAAGCAGTTCAACCCGGCGTTCATGGACCTGCTGGGCCGCAGCGCGCAGCTGCCCCCGGAGCAGATGCAGAAGTTCACCGACTTCATCCTCCAGGTCGCCTACCCGCCCAACCCCATCCGCAACCTCGACAATGTCCTGACGCCCGCGCAGCAGGCCGGCCGGGACTTCTTCGTGAACACCACGTCGTTCTTCCACGGCGCCTGCGCCGCGTGCCACACCATCGACCCGAACGGGAACCCGGGAGAGGGCCCGTTCAAGGGGTTCTTCGGCTCGGACGGCCGGTCGTCCTTCGACGTGTCGACGTTCTTCCCCCGGGTGCCGCATCTGCGCAACGCCTACCAGAAGGTCGGCATGTTCGGCACGCCCGTCGTGTTCGGCAAGCAGCCCATCGACCCCTTCATGGGGGACCAGATTCGCGGCTTCGGCTTCAACAGCGACGGCTCCATCCCCACCCTGTTCAACTTCGGCAGCGGCTTCGACTTCGACCCCATCCAGAACGCCGTGGGCATCCCCAATACGCCGGAAGGCCACGCCATCAAGAAGAACATGGAGCAGTTCATGCTCGCCTTCGACACCAACCTGGCCCCCATCGTGGGCCAGCAGGTGACGCTGACGGCGGGCCTCGGCGCCGTCGCCGGGCCTCGCATCAACCTGATGGTGGCTCGCGCCAACGCGGGCGAGTGCGAGCTGGTCGCCAAGGGCCGCTTCGGCCCGCATGAAGCGGGCTTCCTCTACACCGGCAATGGCCAGTTCACCGTGGACCGCCACGACGTGGGCCCCGTGTCCGATGCGCACCTGCGCGCGGCCGCGACGTCGAACGGTGGAACGCTGACGTACACGTGTGTGCCTCCGGGCTCGGGCGTTCGCATCGGCATCGACCGGGACCTGGACGGAGCACTCGACGGCGACGAGCGGCGCGCGGGCACCCACCCCGCGGATCCGCTGAGCCACCCGTGAAGGCCGTGAGCTGAAACACCCCCGTGGCGCGGACAACCCCGACCGTCCGCGCCACGGGCTCCCACGGGGTGTCCCGGCCTCGCGCCCGCCTGCTCCCCGGGTATCCGGACACCCAAATCGCGAGGAAAGTCGGGAAGTTGAGGGACCGGCCGAGCGCGTGTTACGACCGCCTGCGGCCATTCTCCCTACCCACGCCCTGGCCCCTGGAGCGGGCCTTCCATGAGCGAGCGCAACGATATTCCGCGGGCCCCCGTCACGGCCGCGCCTCCGGTTCCTGGAGCGCCCGTGAAGCCCGCCCCCGCCGCCAGCGAGGTCCTCACCCAGTCCGTCCAGGCCGCGCCCGCGGCGCCCCCCTCGCCCAGCATGGAGGACGAGGCCCGCGAGCGCATCGCCTCCCTGGAGCGTGAGGCACGCGCGCTGAGCACCACCGACGGACAGGCCGCCGCGGTGCTCTTCCACGAGGTGGGGCTGCTCTGGGAGGAGCCGCTCAAGAATCCGCGCAACGCGGCGGTCGCGTTCCAGAACGCCTACAAGCTGGCGCCCCGCTTCCTCGTCAACATCCGCGCCGCGCGCCGGCTCTTCGCGGACGTGGGCAACTGGCAGATGGTCATCCAGTTGCTCGACGCGGAGCTGGCCGCCACCGACGACACGCGCCACCAGGCCGCGCTCCTGTTCGAGAAGGGCATCGTCCTCCAGGAGCGGCTGTCTCGCGACGACGAGTCCTCCGCGTGCCTGCGCCAGTGCCTGGAGCGCCGGCCCACGGACGTGGTGGTCCTCACGCAGCTGGAGTCCGTCTACGCCGCGCGCAACGACGCCGCCGCGCTGGTGGAGGTCTACCGGCTCCTCGCGGCCGCGGTGCAGCAGCCGTCGCTGCGCGCGCACTACCTCACGTCCGCGGGCCTGCTGCTGGAGGAGCGGCTCAAGCAGCGCGAGCCCGCCGCCGCCCTGCTGCGCGAGGCGTTCGCGCTGGACCGCACGGACCCGCTGCTGCTCGCCGCGCTCAAGCGCGTGTCGGAGCGCGAGGGCCGGACCGACGAACTGCTCGAGGCCCTCACCGCCGAGGCGTCGCTCCTGGGGTCGCAGGCCGCTCCCGCGTACCTGCAGATCGCCAAGGTGCACGAGCGGATCGGCCAGAAGGAAGAGGCGCTCGCCGCGCTCCTGGATGGCCGCCGCGCCGCGCCGCATGAGCCCCTGGTGCTCAGCGAGCTGGCCGGCATCTACGAGACGCAGGGCCGCTACGAGGAGCTGGCGGACGTGCTGCTCGCGCGCGTGGGCTCGCTCAACGACGAGAGCGAGCTGGTGGCCACCAACCTGCGGCTGGCCGCGCTCTACGAGGAGGTCCTCAAGCGCGAGGTGGACGCGGCGGCGCGCTATCAGGCCATCGTCGCGCGCATCCCCGGCCACGCCGCGGCGCTCGCCGGCCTGGGCAAGCTCTACTACCGCATGCAGAACTGGGAGGGGCTGGTCTCCGTCTTCGACGCGGAGGTCGCCGCCGCCGAGGACGCCAAGCAGAAGGCCGCGCGCATGTACAAGGCGGCGGAGATTCTCGAGGAGCGGCTGGGTCGGCAGGAGGACGCCATCTCCCGCTACAACTCGTGCCTCCAGCTGCAGCCGGGCTACCTCCCCGCGCAGAAGGCCCTCACCCGCCTCTTCGAGCGACAGGGCCGCTTCGCGGAGCTGGTGGCGATGTTCGAACAGGACCTGCTCCAGACGTCGGACCGGGACCAGCTCATCACCACGCTCAACAAGATGGCCGGCGTGTACGAGGACCGGCTGGGAGACCTGGACCACGCCATCGAGTGCATGAAGCGCATCCTCGACCTGGCGTCGGACCACCTGCCCACCATCCGCAACCTGGCGCGGCTGTACGAGCGCGCGGGCCGCTACCGGGAGCTGCTGGAGACGCACGACCTGGAGGCGTCGCTCGCGGGCGACACCAAGCAGGTGCTGTCGCTCCTGCACCGCAACGCGGAGATCCTCGACGAGAACCTGAAGGACCGCCCGGGCGCCATCGCCGCGTATGAGCGCGTGCTGGCGCTGTCTCCCTCGTACCTGCCCGCGCTCAAGGCTCTGGGCCGGCTGTACGCGCAGGACGGCCGCTGGGAGAAGCTGGTGGACATGTACCGGGCGGAGTCGGAGAGCTCGACGTCCACCGAGCAGGCCGCCGCGCTCATCTACAAGATTGGCGAGCTGTACGAGCAGCGGATGTCTCGCGAGCACGAGGCCATCGCGTCGTACCAGGAGGCGCTGATGCTGGCGCCCAGCTACTTCCCGGCGCTGCGCGCGCTGGCCCGCATCTACCGGGCGCAGGGCGCGTGGGAGAACCTGGTGGAGATGCTGCGCGAGGAGGCCGCCAACCGCACGGACCCGCTGGAGCGCGCCAACGCGCTGTTCCAGGCCGCGGTCATCTGGGAGGACGCCCTCCAGCGGCCCGAGCTGGCCATCGAGACGTATCAGGAAGTGCTGCGGCTCACGCCGGGCCATGCCGCCACGCTGCGCGCCCTGGAGCGGTTGTTCCTGGCGCAGGACAACGTGAAGGAGCTGGTGGCCATCCTGGACCGGGAGACGCAGGTGGGCGGCACGCCCGCGGCCAAGGTGACGGCGTACCTCAAGCTGGCGCGGCTCTATCTGGACCGCTTCCAGGAGCCCTCGCGCGCGGCGCTGTGCTGCGAGGCCGTGCTGGGCCTGGACGCGGGCAACCTCACCGCGCTCACGCTGTTGGAGCGCATCCGCGCGTCGGACCGGCCGCGCCGCGCGGAGCTGCGTCAGCGCCTGGCCGAGCGCGTGAAGGACCCGCGCCTGGCCACCGCGCTGCGCCTGTCCGCGGCGGTGGACCTGGACAAGGGCCCCGCCGAGGGAACGCTGGAGGCGTACAAGCGCGCCTTCGAGGCGGACCCGGCGGATGCGCGGCTCGCCTTCGCGCTGGAGCGCTCCCTGCGGCTCGCCGGTGACGTGGCGGGCCTCGCGCGGCTCTACACGCTGCGGCTCGCCCACGCCCGCGACGCCGATGAAGCACTGGAGATGCTCCTGCGCACGGCCGAGCTCGCGGAGGTCCGCTTCGGGGACCTGGAGCGCGCGGCGGCCCTCTACAAGCAGGCGCTGGAGCTGCAACCGCATTGCATCCCGGCGCTGCAGGGGACGCGGCGCGTGGCGATGCGGCGCGGGGATGCGGCCGAGGCTCGGGCCGCGCTGGAGACCGAGGCCCGGCTCAGCAAGGACCCGCGGGGCGCCATCGAGGCGTTCATCGGCGCGGCGCGGCTCGCCTCGCTCGTGCAGAAGGACACGGACGGCGCGGCGGCGCTCTACAAGCAGGCGCTGGAGAGAGACCCGCTGCACCCGGCCGCGCAGGCGGGGCTGGAGGAGCTGCTCGCCCAGCGCGGGGGCTCCGCGGACCTGGCGGCGCTGCATGAGCGGCGCGCCGAGGCGAAGCTGGCGCAGAAGGACAGCACCGCGGCGGCCACGGGCTTCGTGAGCGCGGCGCGGCTCCACCATGCGGCCCTGGGCGACAGGACTCGCGCGGTGGCGCTGCTGGAGAAGGCGCTCATGGCGCAGCCGGGCCATGTCGAGGCGCTGGAGCTGCGCGGCTCGCTGCTCCTGGAGGCGCAGCAGTACGCGGAGGCCGCGGCCATGCTGAGCCAGCGCGTGCAGCAAGGGGGAGACCCTCGGACGCTCGCGGCGTTCCACCTCACGCTGGGCGGCCTGTACCAGACGCATCTGCAGGACCCGACGCGCGCCACGGCGCACCTGATGACCGTGCTCTCCTCGCAGCCTCGGCACATCGAGGCGCTGGAGCGGCTGGCCTCGATCCATGCGCAGGCCCGCAACTGGACCGGCGCGGTGGACTGCCTGCACAAGCTCCTGCAGCAAGACCTGCCCGTGGAGTCGCGGGCGCGCTTCACGCTGGACCTGGCGCGCACCTACGACGAGGGACTGGGCGACGCGGCCGCGGCCACCCCGCTGTATCGCCGCGCGATGGAGCTCTCGCCGGGAGACCCGGCGTTGGTGGACCGGCTCGTGACGCTGTACGAGCGGGCTCGCAACCTGCCGGAGCTGGCGCAGATGCTGGAGGCGCAGGCGCAGTCCTCGGCTTCGGCGGCGGACCCGAAGCGGGCCGCGGCGCTGCGCATCCGGGTGGCGGAGCTGTACGCCGGCCCGCTGTCCGAGCCCGCGCGCGCCACCGCGCTGTACCGCCAGGTGGTCGACAGCGACGGTGCCCATCTCGCGGCGCGCTCGGCGCTCGCGGGGCTGTATGCGCGGGACACCTCGTCCGTGCCCCTGGCCGTCGAGGAGCACCGGCAGATCCTCCGCCAGGACCCGACGCGCGTGGACAGCCTGCATGCGCTGTTCAAGCTGTGGGAGGGACTGCGGCAGCTCGACAAGGCGTTCTGCGTGGCGTCGGTGCTGCAGTTCCTGCGCTCGGCGAACGAGGTGGAGCTGGCCTTCTACACGGAGGGCCGCACGCGGCTGGCGCAGGAGGCTCGCGAGGCCCTCACGTCGACGGACGTGGACACCGTGCTGCTGCATCCGGGTGTCCGCGGGCCGCTGCTCGAGGTGCTGCGCGCCATCGGCGACCAGCTCGAGAAGGTGTATCCCCCGAGCTTCGACATCGTCGGCGTCAATCCCAAGACGGACAAGCTCAAGCCGGACAGCGCCGTGTACAAGGCCATCCGCGGCGTGGCGCAGGTGTTCGGCGTGGAGGAGTTCGACGCGTACCAGTCGCGTCGTGGCCTGGCCGTGCTGGAGACCACCGAGCCGATGTCCGTGTGCATCGGCCAGGACGTGGTGCGGCGCTTCAACGCCCGGGAGCAGAAGTTCCTGCTGGGCCGCGCGGCGATGGGCCTGCTCAACAAGGCGGCGGTGCTGGAGAAGCTGTCCCAGGGCGAGACGGCGGACCTCTTCGGCAGCGCGGTGCGCATCCACGCGCCGCAGTTCGCCGCGATGGGGCGACGCAACGACGAGACGGTGAAGCAGCTGCGCAAGGCCTTCTCACGCAAGGCCATCAAGGCGCTGGAGAGCCCGGCGATGGCGCTGGGGGACGTCGCGAAGCTGGAGCTGTCGCCCTGGCTGGATGCGCTGGACTCCTCGGCGGACCGGGCCGGGTTGCTCATCACCGGGGACGTGTCCGTGGGCCTGGGCATGGTGCTGCGCGAGGACCCGAACTACGCGGGCGCGAAGCTGGACGCTCCCGAGCCCGTCATCCAAGCGGTGCGGGATGGAACGCGGCTGCGCACGTTGCTCGCGTGGTCCTTCACGGACGACTTCTTCCGGCTGCGTCAGCGGCTGGGACTGTCGCTGTAGCGTGACGGCTGGCGGCGGGAGGCTCGCTACTCCCGCCGCAGCACCGCGCCCTCGGGAAGTCCGCCGACGATTCGCGCGACGGCCTCCTCCACGGGGCCCCGGTCCGCGCATTCGATGGTGATCTTCACGCGGTAGTCCTTCGTGGGGTCGAACTCCGGATACGAGCCGATGGCCACGTGCGGCATGCTCAAGGCCACGGCATCCAGCACGGCGGCGATCTCACTCTCCCCCAGGCCCAGGAACAGGTTGTGGAGCACCACGGGGGTGCCACTCAGCCTCGCGAGTACCGTCTCCAACTGCATCCGGAAGAGCTGGGGCACGCCGGGCAGCAGGAAGATGTCTCCCACGGTCAGGACGGGGAACCACGTCCCCGCTTGCGGCAGCAGCACGGCGCCTTCGGGCGCATCCGCCAGGCGCATGCCTTCCGCCGTGACCTTGCCTCCCGGGGCGCGGGCCTCGATGAGCGACACCATCTCCGGCAGCCGCACCACCGGCTTCCCGAGGGCCAGCGCCACCGCCCGCACCGTGACGTCATCGTGGGTGGGGCCAATGCCGCCACTGGTGAAGACGTAGCGAGCCTTCTGACGGGCCCGGCTCATCGCATCGACGATGGCGTCCACGTCATCGAGGATGGTCTCCACCGAGCGGAGGGGGATGCCCACCTCGCGCAGCCGCTTGATGAGGTGTGGACCGTTCTGGTCCTGGACCTTCGCGGTCAGGACCTCATTGCCGATGATGATTGCCGCCGCACCCGAACGCTCCATGGAGTCGGGGACTCTACCGCATGGAGGTGAAGATGCGCCGCGCGAGTCTCGCGCCACACGGTGAGTGTCCATTTCCCATGTCGGCATACTGATTGCTCAGCGCAAGAGATGCACCGTGGCCGGGATGCGCTTTGGCCGGCTGCGTTGCCGATTCCGGAGCCCCCCTGATGACGAGCGTCTGTTCCCCGACCGTGACCGCGAGATTCTCCATGTTCCGCCGAACGCTGCCCGTCTTCCCCATGATGCTGGCGTTGTCGCTCACCGCCTGCGGCGATGAGCTGAATCCGGAGCGAGTGCCGCCCCAGTCGGTCTGGGTGACTTCTCGCGTGGGGACACACTCGGAGCTCAGGACCCTCTCCTATGACCTGTTCCCGGGGGGCTACCTGGGCTTCGTGCGAGAAGGGACCCCTTCCCTCGGCGCGTGCGCCACATTCGCCCCGGGTGGGAGTCTGGGGGTGGATGGTGACTCGAGGGCATGCATGGTCCTGGACCTCGACAACGCGGTCCTCGGAACCGGCCCCAAGAAGTTCAAGGTCGCCGGGCAGAGCAGCTACACCGTCGCGGGGTCCTCCGCGACGTTCACCCCAGGGGCGGGACACTCGCCTGAGATCAAGAACGCCTACGCCAGCATCTTCTGCGCGGCCTCGGACCGGGCAGACGCCGTTCAGGACGTGTCTGGCCGGGTCGTGCTGGAAGAGAACAGCGATACGCGGCTGAGTGGCTACGTGGTGGCGACCAGCATCGGGAAGACGGTGGGCTGCACCTTCGGCGACAAGACCGAGGTGAACATCCGCTTCGACATCGCCCGCTGACCCCGTTGTCTCAGAATTTCATTTCAGGAATCCGTGGCGGGCCTCTGCTCCACAGAGGCTCGTCCACGGGTCGACGAGCGAGTCGCGCCTCCGGGCGTTCGCCGCCCTTCCCTTGTTGCCGAGAATCCATGAGGCGGCACTCCAGATTCGCTTCGAAGCCCTGACCTTCTAGCGCGACCACCCAGGGGCTGACAGTGGGGGCATTTCAATTGCACACTTCGGGCACCATGCCCCAAGCCCCCCATGTCTCCCTCCGAACGTTCGCAGCCCTCCCCTTCGCCCTGGCCCTGTCGCTCACCGCCTGCGGCGACGACGCCAAGCCAGGGGATGAAGACGCCACGGGCTACATCCGGACGAGCAAGCCCACCCAGGTCCTCTTTCACTTGAACCCGCAATTCGAGCTCAAGGACGGAGCGCCCCGGCGGTTGGGACTGTGCAAGTGGAGCGACCCGGACCCCAACACTGTCGATGATGAGTCGACGGCCTGTGCGAACGTCGCGTTCGACGAAGCGGCCCTCGGCACGGGCCCCAAGAGCTTCACCATCAAGCTCGGCGCCCTCCTCCCCCCGACCGGAGACGCCACCATCACCCCCCGCGAGGGCAACTCCTCCGAAATCAAGGAGGCCTATTTCTCGACGGGTGGTTGCCTCGCACCGCCCCAGCGAGGGGACACGACCCAGGAGCTCACCGGCACCCTGGTGTTCGAGGAGAATACGGCCACGCGACTCCGGGGACGTCTCGAGCTGCGCAGCACGGGGGCGACCCGGGGACGTTGCCCCGTCATGGATGCCGAGGCCGACCTGCGCTTCGACCTGCAGCGCTGACGTCTCCGTCAGCGCTTGCGGCCCAGGAGCCTGCGAATCTCCACGAGGGAGGCCGCCGTCACCGCCTCGATGCCCTGCTCGCCATCGATGTGGACGATGCGCTCCTTCTTCGCGCGGCGGCGGATGGCGGCCAGGTACTGCTTCGCGATGCGCCGCTGCGCCTCATCCGCCTCGAACAACTCCTCCGCGCCCCCCCGCACCGCGCGCCGCTTCGCCGCGACTTCGGGGGCGACTCCCACGAACAACGTCAGGTCCGGGGACACCGCGTGGCTGTTGATGGCCTCCACCCAGGCCATGGGCAGCGACGCTCCCTGGTAGGCCAGCGAGGACAGGACATACCGGTCGCAGAGGACCAGCTTCCCCTCCGCCAACGCGGGCAACACCCGCGCCGCGAGGTGGTCCGTGCGGTCCGCTGCGAACAAGAGCGCCAGCGTCTCGGACGTCAGCGGGCCGGCCCCATGGGGCAGCCCCAGCCGGCCCGTGAGGGCCTGGCGAATCATCGTCCCCACGGGCCCATCGGAGGGCTCGCGGGTGGTCACCACCACGTGCCCTTCCGCGCGGAGCGCCGAGGCCAGCCGCTCCACCTGCGTGGTGGTCCCCGCACCGTCGAGCCCCTCCAGGACGATGAACCGCCCCTTGCGGGCGGCCGTTCGCGCGGCGCTCACCGGGGCAGCAGCGCGGCGGGTTCGTCGAGCCGGAGCTGGCTGCGCAGCGCCAGCATGGCCTGGTAGCCCTTCAGCTCCTCGGCCAGCACGCGGCGGCCCAGGAGGTAGCGGCGCAGCGCGTACCCCAGCAGCACCACCGACAGCAGGGCCACGCCCCACGCCAGCAGCGGCGTGCGGAGGGAGTCATAGAACAGCTTGCCAGCAGCCCCCCCGAACATCAGGGCGACCATGGTGGCCACTCCCGTGTGCGCGAAGTGCGTGGTGCTCTGGCGGACGGACAGGCTCTCCTGGAGCCGGTCGAGCTGATTCCTCAAGTCCTGGGTATCGGCGCTCATTTCGGAGCCGGGCACCCTACAGCACCCCGTCTCACGCGTCGAGTCATCCAGCTCCCCCCACCCCCACCCACCGGCCCTCCGGAAATTTCAACGACATCGCAACGAGGGAGCAAGGCCCCCCTCGCGACGGGCTCATCCGCCCCATCACTCGGGCGCACGGCTGGTCGCGGGTTGGCTTGCCAGCCCGAAACGCAGACGCTACATGCGCCAGCACATGCAGACCCGCGAGCGGACAGAAGCCACCCCACGCCACGACACCCAGCTGTCCTCCATCGAGGACGCCATTCGCGATATCCGTGACGGCAAGTTCGTCATCGTCGCGGACGACGAGGACCGGGAGAACGAGGGCGACCTCATCATGGCGGCGGAGAAGGTGACGCCGGACCACCTGGCGTTCATGGTGCGCCACACCAGCGGCATCGTCTGCATGCCCATGCTGGCGGACCGGCTGGACGCCCTGCGCCTGCCGCAGATGGTCGCCGACAACAACGAGTCCCACCGCACCGCCTTCACCGTCTCCGTCGACTACAAGCACGGGACGACCACGGGCGTGTCCGCGGCGGACCGCGCGAAGACCATCCTGGCCCTGGCCGACCCGGACAGCCAGGCGAGCGACTTCCTGCGCCCCGGCCACATCTTCCCCCTGCGCTACCGCGAGGGCGGCGTGCTGCGCCGTGCGGGCCACACCGAGGCCACCGTGGACCTGTCCCGCCTCGCGGGCCTGGGCCCCGCCGGCATCCTGTGTGAGCTGGTGAAGGACGACGGCACGATGATGCGCATGCCCGACCTCCAGGTGTTCGCCCGGGAGCACAAGCTGGCGGTCATCACCATCGCGGACCTCATCGAGTACCGCCGCCGCAAGGACCGGCTGGTGCGCCGCGAGCCGGGCCAGCACACCGTCACCACCCGCTATGGCGAGTTCACCGCGCTCACGTACTCGTGGACGCCGGACGGCGCCAAGTCGCTGGTGCTGGTGAAGGGCGACCCCGCCTCCCGCCCCAGCACGCTGGTGCGCCTGCACGCCGCTTGTACCCTGGGCGATGTGTTCGGCTCGCCGACGTGCAACTGCAACGTGCTCCTGGACCAGGCGCTGGCCCGCATCGCTCGCGAAGGAAATGGCGTGCTGGTCTACCTGCCCGGCATGCACGGGGACGACTTCGGCATCCAGCACAAGCGCAACACGGACGGCAGCGCCTCCCTGGGCGCCGGCCCGCGCGAGTCCCGAGACCTGGGCATGGGCTGCCAGATTCTCAACGACCTGGGCGTGCGCTCGCTCCAGGTGATGACCAACTCGGACATCACCTACCGGGGCCTCGCGGGCTTCGGGCTCACCATCGACAAGCGCATCCCGCTCGTCGCGGACTGAGCGGTCTCCCCCCGTGCGTGGGGCTCCCCGAGCGAGGAGCCCCCGCACCGATGGGCCTCAGCCCAGGTCCGCCAGGGCCTCTCGCACCGCCGCCAGCGTGGCGGGCAGCGCGACGGGCGGATTCGCGTAGCGGCTGGCCACGTCCGCCAGCGTGCCCCGGTGGTAGCCCACCTTGAAGTCCGCGAACTTCAGCCCGTGCGCGGTGGACACCACCGCCACGCGCGCGCCCTTCGCGATGACTCCCTGGGCCACGAGCTTCTCCAGCGCCGCCAGCGCCACGCCCGTCTGGGGACAGGTGAAGGTCCCCTCGCGGTCCGCGCGAGCGGCCGCATTGGCCAGCTCCGACTCGGTGGCCTCCTCCACCACGCCGTCGAACGCCTCGAGGATTCGCACCGCGCGGCGGAAGGACACCGGGTTGCCAATCTGGATGGCGGACGCCAGCGTGGTCTGCGCCTGCATGGGGACCAGCTCCTGGAAGCCTCCGCGGAAGGCTCGGGCCAGGGGGTTGGCGCGCTGAGCCTGCGCCACGGCGATGCGCGGCCTCCGGCTGATGAGGCCCAGCTCCAACATCAGCTCGAAGCCCTTGCCCAGCGCGCTCGCGTTGCCCAGGTTGCCACCGGGAATCACCACCCAGTCCGGAGGATCCCAGCCCAGGTCCTGGCACAGCTCCACGGCGACCATCTTCTGCCCCTCGATGCGCAGCGAGTTCATCGAGTTGGCCAGGTACAGGCCCGTGTCCGCCGTCACCGCCTGCACCAGCCGCATGCAGCCGTCGAAGTCCGTATCCAGCGACAGCACGCGCGCGCCATTGGCGATGGGCTGCACGAGCTGCGCGAGGGAGACCTTGTCCCGAGGCAGGAAGACCACCGCGGGGATGCCCGCCGCCGCGCAGTAGGCGGACAGCGCCGCGGAGGTGTCGCCCGTGGACGCGCAGGCCACGGCCCGCAGGGGCACGCCCTTCGCCCGCATGTGCTTCACGGCCGAGACGAGGACCGTCATGCCCCAGTCCTTGAAGCTGCCCGTGGGCGACACGCCGCATTCCTTCAAGTCGAGCGCGGCCAGCCCCAGCTCCGACGCCATGCGCGGCAGCGGCTTGAGCGGCACACGGCCCTCGCCCAACGAGACGATGTCCTCCACGGGGAGCTGGGGATAGGCCCACTCGCGCTTGCCCCAGACGCCCGAGCCATCCGGCAGCCTCGCCGACCCGAAGCGCGACTCGAAGCGCCGGCGCCACTCCTCCGCGGGCACGGTGCGCAGGGCCGCGACATCGTGACGAACCTCCAGCAATCCCTCGCAACGCGGGCAGCGGTAGACGACCTCCAGCAGCGACGCGCGGAAGTCACAGCCCTCGCTGCACGCATACTCCGCCCGGAACACGGGCCCCTGGGCGCTCATGCTTCCTCCGCGAGACGCGCGCCGCACTCGTTGCAGTTGCGTCCCGGGCGGCCCGGCGTGTGGCACGTCGGGCAGGCCATCCACCCCTCCCCTTCCTCCGCCGTCCCAGTCACCACCACCGCCTGCGCCACACGCGCCCGAGGCATTCGCATGCCGCAGTTATCGCAGAGCAGCCCCGTGGCTTGGACATGCCTGCAGTAGCGGCAGGCGACCGCGCCCAGTGGGGCCGGGGTGCGCACGCCGTCGTCCGGCGCACGCCCGGTGTCCAGGCCATCGAGTCCCCCGGTGGGGGCATCCGCCGTGGGGCCGGACAGCGTGAGCTCCAGGTCCTGGACCACCTGGGCCGGGAGGTCCGGGCCACTGCGCAGGCGAGTCTCGTCCAGCTCCGGCAGCGTGGGGGCCAGCACGGCATCGCGGCCCCCTGCGTGCGGAGTGAGCTCCAGTTCCGGCAGCCGGGCCACGGGAGGAGTCGCGGTCACGGTGGTTGGAAACCGCTTCCCGCAGACGTCACACTCAATCCCCTCAGGCTGTACGTGGTCGCAGACCGGACAGATGATCATGATGCGCGCGACGTTACCGGGGGCCCACACTCGGGGGCAACGCGGCCGCGCTCGTCATGGGAACGAAGCGCACGGGGAGCAAGGACTCCACCTGGGGGAGCATCCCCGGCTCCCGGGCCCTGCGGATGCGCAGCAGCTCCTGCGTGCCCCCGGTGGGGCCCACCGGAACCACCATCCGCCCCCCTCCCTGAAGCTGGGAGAGCAAGGCCGTGGGGACCTCGTTCGGCGCGGCGGTGACCAGGATGGCGTCGAAGGGGGCTTGCTCGGGCCACCCTTCCCCTCCGTCCCCTTGCCGGAGGAACACGTTGTCGAATCCCAGACGCTTCAGCCGCTCGCGCGCCGAGCGGGCCAGCTCGGGGATGATCTCCACCGAGAAGACCTCGCGGCAGAGGAGCGCCAGGAGCGCGGTCTGGTAGCCGGAGCCGGTGCCAATCTCCAGCACGCGCTCGTGGCCTTGGAGCTGGAGCGCCTGCGTCATCAGCGCCACGACAAAGGGCTGGCTGATGGTCTGCCCATGGCCGATGGGCAACGGCACGTCGGCGGCCACCTCGCCCCGAGCCGCCTCCGGGACGAAGTCCGCCCGCGTCAGCCGAGCGACTCCTTCCAGGACCCGCTCGTCGTGAATGCCCTCCTGGGACAAGAAGTCCGCGCGTGCCTGGTCACCCATTCCTCGAAGCTAACGACGCCACGAGCCCCTCGCCCGAGGCTCCCTCGCGTCCGCTAGCCCACTTGCGCGAGCGCGAGCCGGCCTTCCCACCGCTCCTCCAGCGCCTTCACCAGCGCGAGGTGCTCGGGGGACTTCATCTCCGGGTCCCTCGCGAGGATACGCCGGGCCTCCGCCTGGGCCATTGAGAGGAGGTCTCCATCGCGCGCGAGGTTCGCCACCGCCAGCTCGGGCAGGCCGCTCTGCCGCGTCCCCAGGAACTCTCCGGGCCCTCGAATCTCCAGGTCCTTCTCGGCGATGACGAAGCCGTCGCTGCTCTGCTCCATCACCGCGAGACGCTCGGCGGACTCCCAGGAGCGCGCGCTCCCGGCGACGAGGTAGCAATGACTGGCCGCCGCGCCACGGCCCACGCGGCCACGGAGCTGGTGGAGCTGCGAGAGGCCGAAGCGCTCCGCCGACTCCACCACCATCACCGAGGCGTTGGGCACGTCCACGCCGACCTCCACGACGGTGGTGCACACGAGGACCTGGATGCGCTTCTCGCGGAACTCCTCCATCACCGCGTCCTTCTCCTCCGCCTTCATCCGCCCGTGAAGCAGGCCGACGCGCGCCTCGGGGAAGACCTTGCTCAGCTTCTCCACGCCGCGCGTCGCGTCCTCGAGGTCCAGCTTCTCCGACTCCTCCACCAGCGGGTACACCACGTAGGCCTGATGCCCCTTGGCCAGCTCCGCGGCGATGGACTCGTAGACGCGGGCGCGCTGCTTGTCGTTGAAGACACGCGTGTTGATGGGCGTCCGGCCCGGCGGGAGCTGGTCGATGATGGAGAGGTCCAGGTCTCCGTACAGCGTCATCGCCAACGTGCGAGGAATCGGCGTGGCCGTCATCACCAGCACGTCCGGCTTGAGCCCCTTGCTCATCAGCGTGTGACGCTGGAGCACGCCGAAGCGGTGCTGCTCATCGATGACCACGAGCCCCAACCGGTCGAAGGCAATCTCCTGCTGGATGAGGGCGTGCGTGCCCACCGCGAGGTGGATATCGCCCCGAGCCACGGCGTCGCGCACCTGGCGCTTGGCCTTCGCGGTGCCGGACGCGCTCACCAGGCCCACCTGGAAGCCGAGCGGGCCCAGGACCTTGCGGAAGTTGCGCTCGTGCTGCTCCGCCAGGATCTCCGTGGGGGCCATCACCGCGACCTGGTAGCCGTTCTGCAGCGCGACGAGCGCGGAGACCATGGCCACCGCCGTCTTGCCGCTGCCCACGTCTCCTTGCACCAGCCGGTTCATCGGCTCGGCGCGCGCCATGTCCCGGCTGAGCTCTTCCACGACTCGGGCCTGGGCGCCCGTGAGCTGGAAGGGAAGCGCGGTGCGCGCCTTCTCGAGGAACGCGGGTGACACGTCGAAGCTGATGCCCTGCTCCGCCTTGATGCCCTGACGCTTGAGCGCCATGCCCAGCTGGAGGAAGAACAGCTCGTCGAACGCGAGCCGGCGATGCGCGGGGCTCTGGTGCGCATCGAGCGCCTCCAGGTCCGCGTCCTCGGGTGGGAAGTGGATGAAGCGCAGCGCGTCCGGCAGCCCCATCAACTCGAGGCGACGGCGGAGCTCTGGAGGGAGTGGGTCCTCGAGGGCGTGCGCGTACTGTTCGCCGACGCGGGAAGCCAGCTCGCGGAAGGAGCGCTGCTCGCCTCGTTCGAAGCCGGGGTAGACGGGGACGATGCGGTTGAAGTGGACGGAGGTGGCGGAGTCCAGGTCCTCGGCCGGCTCGATTTCAGGGTGGGCCATCTCCCGGCCACTCATCGTCGCGCGCACCTCGCCGGAGAGGACCAGGCGCTTGCCCACCGTGAAGCGGCTCTTCAGCCAGGGGCCCGCGTTGAAGTACGTCGCGGCGATGCTGCCCGAGCTGTCCCCCACCACCGCGCGGAACATCCGCCGGCCCTGCTTGCCGGGGACGAAGTCCGCGACCTTGACCATGCCCACGGTGACGCCGCGCTCGCCGGGCTCGAGCTCCGCGATGGTGAGCAGACGCCTGCGGTCCTCGTAGCAGCGCGGCAGGAGGAAGAGGATGTCGCCCATCCGGCGCAGCCCCTTCTTGTCCAGCGCCGAGATGAGCCGAGGCCCCAGGCGCTTGCCGAGGGTCTTCAGCGGAGAGGACAGCGGGCCGGAGCGAGGCGCGATGGACAGGAGCTTCGCCTCGGAGCGCGACGCCTCCGCCGCCACGGCGCGCTTCTTCTTTTTCTGTTCCTTGCGGGCCTTGGCCGGGGCCTTGGATTCGGGACCGGTGTCGAGCGAAGCCTGGCGTGCGCCGCGTCCAGCGGGGCGAGGCTCGCCACCTCGTGCGGGAGGACTGGCAGCAGGTCGTGTCAGGCCCGCGTGCGCGCCATAGGACTGGCCATCGCCCCGGGCCGAGGAAGCGCCCGAACGCGGATCAGCGTCCTTCGCCCGAGGCGCGGCCGGAGCGGGCTCGCTCGACCGCCACGAAGGCATCTGCACATAGCCCGGAGGCGGCGCGACCGAGTCGGTTCCCAACGCGCGGCCCCGTGCCGAGGGCTCCAACTGCCCTTCCATCCCACGTGCCCGAGGCTCTCGCGCGGAGGAGGAGCCCGCTGCCGTGCGCGGCCCTTCGAATCCCGCGCCCTGCTGCTGACGAGGCGCCTTCGACATCTCGGCATTCGGCCGAGGAGCTCGCGCGGAGGAGGATCCCGCCGCCGCGTGGGCCCCATCGAACATCGCATCCTGCTGCTGACGAGGCGCCCTCGACGTCTCGGCATTCGGCCGAGGAGCTCGCGCGGAGGAGGATCCCGCCGCCGCGTGCGCCCCATCGAACATCGCATCCTGCTGCTGACGAGGCGCCCTCGACGTCTCGGCGTTCGCCCGAGGAGCTCGCGCGGAGGCGGAGGAGGAACCCGCCGCCGCGTGGGGCCCATCGAACATCGCATCCTGCTGCTGACGAGGCGCTCTCGACGCCTCGGCATGAACATCCGGCGTTCCGAGAGCACGACCACTCGCGGCCCCCGCATCCACTCGCGGCGCCGTGGGCCTCGCACCTTGGGCTCCCGGTGCGGCGCCCCCCTGCCCCCCTCCCATCACCGCCGAGCGGGGCATCGCTCCCCGTGCATCCGGCGCGCTCAACTCAGAAGCGTTCGTCCCGACCGCCCCGCGGGGTTCAGCGGACCTTGGCCGCGGGCTCGCTCCATCCCGTCCTGGCTCGCCACCACCGCCTCGCGCGCCGGGCTCACGCCCCAGCGGGGATGCCGCAGGGGGCTCCTCCGCGAGCCCTTCCAGCTCCACGGGCAGCACCACGCCCCCGAGCTTCAGCCCCGCCACTACCCGCCGCAGCGCCGCCTTGCGATGCTCCGGAACCGGGTGGTCCACATGCGGCAGCGCCGCGCGGAGCAGGCGCAAGGCCTCGGCGTTCACGCCGCTGGCTCCCGCCAGGGCGCGCTCCAAGACGGGGGTCAGCCCCTTCACGGTCGCGAGCATGGCGAAGTCGCGCTGGCACGCGTACCGGAGGGGTCCCACAAGACTGGCGAGCGGATGGTTCACGCGTGATTCACACCATCCATCCTACGGAACGGGGGTGACGTCTCCCAGAAAACGCAACCGGGGAAGCGAGCCGTGGCCCGCCCCCCCGTGGTTCCCTTCCGTGAATGGCCCGAGGCTCAGCCCTCGCCGGGGACGGCTTCGGGTTCAGGGTCCTCGAAGCGGATCTCCTGGATCTCCAGCTCGCGCACACCGCCCGGGCTCTGCACCGTGGCGACATCCCCCACGCGCTTGCCAATCAACGCCCGAGCCACCGGAGAGGTGACGGCGATCCACCGCTTCTTCAGGTCCGCCTCCAACTCACCGACGATGCGGTACGAGACGGGCTTGTCCGTCTCCGTGTCCAAGAGGTCCACCGTCGCCCCGAAAATCACCTTGTCACCGCCCAGCTTGCTGGGGTCGATGACCTCGGCGCGAGCAATCCAGTCATTCAAGTCCAGGATGCGCCCTTCGATGTGCGACTGCTTCTCTTTCGCCGCGTGATACTCGGCGTTCTCGCGGAGGTCCCCGTGAGCCCGGGCGACCTCGATCTCCCGCGAGATCTTCCCCCGCTCGACGGACTGCAGGTGCTTCAGCTCGGACTTGAGCTTGCGCAGCCCGGAGGGGGTCATCGGGATGTTGTCGCTCCCGCTAGCCATCGACACAGCTCCTTCCACCACTCCCAGGTTCACTAACGATTGAGGGCCGGCACCCCTCCCGGAGCCCGGCCCCCACCATGATGAAGGACTCAATGTAGGGAACCCGAGTCCTGAAGGTCAACGAAACCCGTACATGGCCCTCGGAGTCGCTGGGCGCACGCGGGGTGAGCCGCTAGGCTGCCCCTCGTGCTGTCCGTCCAGGAACTGCGTGCCCTCGCCGCGTCTCTGTCCGCCAAGGACTTCGAGCGGCAATTGGGGCCCTTCGCCCTCATCCAGCGTCCCCCCTCGGAGGCCTCGGCCGCGGTGCTCGCGCCCACCCGCATGGCGGACCCGGAGGACATCAGCCTGGGCATGATGTCGCTCCTGTTTGAATTCGAACACCTGCGCGTCGCCACCCTCCCGCCCCTCCACGCGACGGACCGCCTGCGCATCGGCCGGCGCATGGACTGCGACCTGGTCATCGACGACGCGTCCGTCTCCAAGCTGCACGCCGAGCTGCGCTGGAGCGAGGCCGACCACCGCTGCACCGTGCAGGACCTGGGCTCCACCAACGGCACCTTCCTCAACGCCGGCACCCTGGGACAGCGCGAGGCCACGCTGCGCGACGGCGACATCCTCAGCTTCGGAAACGTCCAGTACTGGTACCTGGAATCGAAGACGCTGCATGAGCGCCTGCGAGCGGGCGAGGCCACCGGCCTGGGCTCGCGCAGCGGCTAGACCTCGCCTCGCCCCCCGTCCCGTGGATAGGTTGCGCCCAGGAGCCAGGACACCATGACGCAGCAGAGCCCTCGCGACGAGCGCGACTACTTCGAACGCATCTACACCGCCGTCGAGCAGGTGCCCTGGGGCAAGGTGGCCACCTACGGCGACATCGCGACCCTCGTCGGAGACGGCTGTGATGCCCGCGTCGTGGGTCATGCGCTCGGCGCCCTGGGCGCTCGCTCCGCCACCGTGCCGTGGCAGCGCATCATCAACCGCACGGGCGGCATCAGCCTCACCGGGCATGGGCAGCGCGAGCGGCTCGAAGAGGAAGGCGTGGCCTTCGACGAGCGCGGCAACGCGCGGATGGACGCGCACCACTGGAGCGGCCCCAGCGAGGAGTGGGCTCGCGCGAATGGCTTCCAGACGCTGCCGCGCACCGCCGAGAAACCGGCCTCCGCGCAGCTTCAGCTGTTCTGACACGTCACATCCTGCACCAAGGGCTCGGCCTCCCGGCTGCTTGCCTGCGGGAATAGACGCGCGAGAGTCGGGCTCTTGCCCTCGGGCCGGATTCCGCCATGTCGCTCGCGCTATTCCGCTGGAGTGTCGTCCTGTTGCTGTGCCTGTTCACCTCGGCCGCCGTCGCGGGGGAGGTGCGCACGCGGAAGAACAAGGCGAAGGCCCCCAGGCTCGTGAGCCTCCCGGGAGGGCACCAGCTCCACCGAGACACCGCGACGGCGTACCAGCGCATGGCCCAGGATGCGGCGAAGCACGGCATCGTGTTGACAGTCACGAGCGGCTACCGCTCCCCGCATGAGCAGCGGTGGCTCTACGAGCAGTACCGGCAAGGCAGCGGCAACAAGGCGGCGCGGCCCGGCCAGTCGAAACACCAGCTGGGCATCGCGGTGGACCTCATCGTGGGCAAGCGCACGTCGAAGCGCTACCGATGGCTCAAGGCCAATGCCTGTCGCTTCGGCTTCCGCCGCACGGTGCGCTCGGAGCCGTGGCATTGGGAGTACCACCCTCGGAGCACCTTCCCTCCCGTGGCCGGCTTCGACTGCCTGGGCCGCAAGACGCGCCCGCCCGAGCCCCCCACGCCCGTGGCCACCCAGGACCCGAGCTGAGTCACCCACGCCCCATGCGGGCGCTCACGACGTCACAAAGACGTCACGCGCTCAGGCTATCGTCGCCTTCCGCGCCCCGTTCATGGGTGGGGAAACTCTCGTGGAGGTCGGCGCGATGAATCCATTGGATTGGTCAGGTCCGCAGTTCCTCAGGGTGTACGTCGCGATGTTCGTGGTGGCCGTGGTCACGGGCATCGCGCTTCGCCGCCTGCTGCGGGGCCCCGGCGGACGGACGGGACGCGAGCACCAGGCGCTCGACCCGTACGACGTCGCGCTGTTGTCGGGTCCGAAGGAAGTCGTCCACACCGCCCTCGCCCGGCTCCTGCACGAGGGCGTGATTCGCATGGACGGCACGAACATCGAGCTCACCGGAAAGCGTCCCACCCTCCGCTCGCCCGTCGAGCGCGCCACCTACGGCGCGGTCTCGGGTCAGTCCCTGCGCCTCGCGGAGCTGCATGCCCGAGCAGAGCCCGCCATCGAGCAGCTCAAGGAGCCGCTCATCCAACAGGGCTTGCTGGTCGACGCCCCTCGGGCACGACTCGCCCGGTGGCTGCCTCCGCTCCTCGGCGTCGTGCTGCTGGTGGTGGGGCTGGCCAAGATCCTCGTGGGCCTGTCGCGCGACAAGCCCGTGGGCATCCTGTTCCTGTTCAGCATCTTCAGCTTCATCGCCGTCTACCTGTTCTCCCGGAAGACCTGGCGCACCCGCCTGGGTGATGAGGTCCTGTGGGTCCTGCGGACGGAGCAACAGGCCCTGCGACTCACCGCGCGCAGCGCGAAGTCTCCCGAGGTGATGAACAGCCACGACCTGGCGCTCGCGGTGGCCCTCTTCGGTCTCGGGGTGGTCCCCCTGACCGACTTCGAGCTGTTGCGCCGGCAGATCGCCCCCGAGGTCTCCAGCGGAGGAGACTCCAGCTCCAGCAGCGGCGGCTGTGGTGGAGGGAGCAGCGGCTGCGCGGGCGGCAGCAGCGACAGCGGCGGGAGCTGCAGCAGCAGTAGCAGCTGTGGGAGCAGCGGCTGCGGCGGTTGTGGCGGAGGTGGTGATTGAGCGGGGTCTCGCTCCAGGGCGTGGGCATCGGCTGGCGACGGGAGCTGGCGCTGTTCATCGACCGGATGCCTTCCCCCGGCTTCGTGGAGGTCCTCGCCGAGCACCTTCCTCCCACGGGCCCCATCCCCGTGCCGCTGGTGCAGCTTCGCAAGCGCGGTGTCCCCCTGGTGTTGCATTCCGTCTCCCTGGGCCTCGGCGCCGCGGAGCCGCTGTCCTCCGAGCGGCTGTCCTGGCTCGCGCGACTGGCGGAGCGGCTGGGCGCGGTCTGCATCAGCGAGCACCTGGCCTTTGTCCGCGCGGGAGGCATTGAGGCTGGCCATCTGCTGCCAATCCCTCGCACCACGGATGCGCTGGAGGTGTTGGCGGAGAATGTATCGCGAGCCCAAGCCGCGCTGCCCGTCCCGCTCGCGCTGGAGAACGTGGCCTCGCTGTTCGAGTGGCCCGACGCGGCCTTCACCGAAGCGGAGTTCCTGCGCGAGGTGCTCGCGCGAACCAGCGCCTCCCTGCTGCTCGATGTCGCGAACCTCCACGCCCACGCGCTCAACCACGGCACGGACGCGGACGCGGTCCTGGCATCGGTGCCTCGTGAGCGACTGGCCTATGTGCATGTGGCCGGTGGCGTCCAACACGGCGGCCTGTATCACGACACCCACGCGCACCCCGTGCCCACGGGGCCGCTGTCCCTGCTGGAGCGATTGGCGCGGAGGCTCGGCCCGGTGCCGGTGATGCTCGAACGGGATGACCGCTTCCCCTCCGAGACGGAGCTGTCCGCGGAGCTCGCGGAGATGTCCCTCGCGATGAAGCGCGGTGTCACACGCGAGCGCGCGGAGGCTCACGGATGAGCGCGCGTGAGCGGCTGGCCCAGGCCCAGGGGGAGCTGGTGCGAGCGCTCGGCGTGGGAGGCCCCGTTCCCGCGGGCTTCGATACAGCGCGCGTCCAGGCCGCCGCCCAAGCCTTGATTCACAAGCGACGCCGAGCCGTGGAGAACACCTGGCCCCAGCTCGCCTCGGCCCTGGGCCCTGACTTCGCGCGCCACTTCGATTCCTGGGCCCGCGCCCATCCCATGTCCGTGGAGCCAGACCCACGCGCCGAGGGGCGACGCTTCGCTGAAACACTCCGAGGACCCGGTCTCCTCCCCGCATCGGTTTCCGGGGTCCTGCTCGACTTCGATGCACGGTGGAACTGGATAGCTACAGGAGAAGCGGTGCGGCGCCGCGGATTCGCGCTCGTCATCCGGCGAGACACCTTCACCCGGCGATGGCAAGTGGCCCTGAGGCTCCCCGGCGGGCGAGTGATGCGGTGGGTCTGACCGCACATCTCCGATGAGGGCATGATTCCAGGTCCCATCTCGATTACCGTTATCGCTTCTCTTCGAGCCGAGGGGGCGCATGCTCGTCGTGCCATCCATCCTGGATGCGGTCACCGTTCACGCGGAGGGGGCGCTGTGTACACGCGTCGCCACCCTGCAACTGGTGGAGGGCCGCGTTCCAACCGAAGTCCAGCTCAACGGTCTTCCCCTGTCACTGCGTGCCGGAACACTCCGAGCCAGCGTGAGACAAGGACCACCCGGTCTCACCGTCCGCGCCATCCGCCCGACCTACGACGTCCAGCTTCCACCTGAAGTCGACGTGCCCAGCGAGCATCAAGCGCTGGAGGCGGCCCGCGCGCGGGTCTCGGATGTGACAACGCGGCTGGCGGGACTGCAGCGCGAGCTCCAAGCCATTGGCGCGCTCAAGCCCACGTTCGCTCCGAAGAACAAGGACCACTACCAGCCGCACGAGGCACCGCTGGCCGCGATGCTGTCGCTGACGTCCTTCGTGGACGCGGAGCTGGCCGCCTTGCACTCGCGACGTCTGGGGTTGGAGCGAGACCTGCGCGACGCGGAGGCCGACGTACAACTGCGGCGACAGCGCTTGCACGAAGCCTCCAGTGCCGTGCGCGGTGAGCGAGCCCGCGTGTATCGCGCCGCCGTGCTCACGTTGTCCGGCACCCCCTGGCCTCGCGAGACACCCGCGCTCATCGCCCTGGAGTACGCCGTACCGGGCGCGCGCTGGGTCCCCACGTATGACCTGCACCTGCCCAAGACGCTGGAAGAAGGAACGATGCGCATGCGCGCGTCCATCATCCAGCGCACGGGCGAGGACTGGTCCGGCGTGAAGCTGGCCGTGTCCACCGCCGCGCTGGACCGAAGGGCCGAGGTCCCCGAGCTCAAGGCCCTGCGCATCGGACGTCGGCAACCCGCACCGCCTCGCTCCGGTTGGCGCGAGCCGCCTCCGGGACTGGATGAGCTCTTCGCGGGCTACGACTCCTTCCGTCCCGCGCCCGCGTCCGCATTCAAGAACCAGCCCCTCAACGGCCCCGGCGCCGCTCCGTACCAGGCCGCCATCGGCGGCGTGCTCCCGCAGGAAGGCGCGGCGGCCCCGGACATGACGGCTCAGCTCGAGGAGGCCACTTCCGGCGGCGCGCCTCAGGCGAAGAAGAAGTCACGGCCTCATCGGGACGTCGACATGGCGGGGGCCCCGGCACCCGCGATGGCCGCGCCCGGAGGACCCGCCTCCGCGTCTGCCTCCCGGTCCGCGCCACGTCCCCCGTCGGCGCCCATGGCCTCGAAGCCCTCGCAGAACCTGGCCCGCATGGAGCCAGAGGACATGCCCGCACGCAGCCGCGCGCGCGGCTTCCGAGGAGGAGCCCCCTCCCCGAAGCAGTACGAGGGCATGGACGACGATGACATGGCCAAGGAGAGCCTGTCCCTCGACGAGCCCATGATGGCGGACCTCGCCCCGGAGCCCGAGTCGGAGGATGGCTTCGGGGGCTCGGCCGAGAAGCCGGGCGCCACGTCGCGTCTGGACCCCGCCGACCAGTGGCTGGACTACGAGCGGCTGTCCCTGGGCCCCGCGGATGGCGAGTCCTCCGCGCGCGGCCGGCTCCACCCTCGCCCCAGTCACGTCACGCGCGAGGTGATGGCCCTGTCGGCCATCCAGGTCCAGGTCAACGTCGTCTCCTTCGTGGCCGTGTGTGAGCGGGAGGTGGCCAGCCTCTGGCGTGTCCCCGCCCCCGCTTGGACCGTTCCCCCGCGCGAGTCGGCGATGCACTTCGATGCGCGGTTCGACGTGGAGACCCGCGCGGACGTGCCCTCCGATGGGACGTGGCACACGCTGCCTGTCCTCTCCGTCCCCGTGGGATTGTCGCCCGAGTACGTCTGCGTGCCCTCCGTGGAGCCCCGCGCGTTCCGCACGGTGCGCGTGGAGAACCGGACGCCCTACCCGCTCCTCGCGGGCCCGGTGGATGTCACGCTCGGCGACGAGTTCCTGATGACGTCACCGCTGCCCACCATGCCTCCAGGCTCGACGCAGCGCCTGGGCTTGGGCGTCGAGGAGTCCATCAAGGTCGCGCGCAACACGCGCTTCGACGAAGCCTCCGGCGGCATCTTCGGCGGCGCGACGATGCTCACGCACCAGGTCTCGGTGGAGCTGGCCAACCGGCTCACCAATCGAATCCTCATCGAGGTGTGCGAGCGCGTGCCCGCGGTGCCCTCGAACTTCGAGAAGGACATCAAGGTGGAGGAGACGGAGGTGGCGCCGCATTGGCAGAAACGCACGCCCTTGCCAGGGGAAGTCCCCGTGGAGGGAGAGCGCGCGTGGCGCGTGGTGCTCCAGCCCGGTGAAGCCCAGACGCTCAAGGCCACATGGACCGTGAAGATTCCCGCCAGCAAGATGCTGGGCGGCGGAAACAGGAGGACCTGATGAGCACGCCCTTCACCCTGCCGGTGGTCAAGGTCACCCTCCTGGAAGACCGCGCCCTCGTCGAGCGCCGAGGCGAGGTTCCCTTGGTTCCGGGCGCCCAGCGACTGGTCGTCTCCGGGCTGTCGCCCCTGGCCGTGGACCGCTCGCTCCAAGCGAAGCTCGCCGGAGGCACCGTGTCCCAGGCCCGCGTGCGCCGCGCGCGCAAGCCCCAGCCGCCCGAGGCCCTGCGCGAGCACACCACCCGACTGGACCAGCGCGTGGCGGACCTGGAGCAGGAGGAACGCCAGCGCAGCTCGGACGTGAGTCGGCTGACGGCTCGCCAGGACCTGCTGACGACCGCGCACGCGGATGTCTACCGCGCCATCTCCGAGCAGGCCGGCGGAGGCATGTCGCGCGCCGAGACGTGGAAGCAACAGCTCGACTCCGTGCGCCAGGAGCTGGAGGCCGCGGGCGAGGCCCTGCGGCAGGCACAGCGCGAGCACCTCCGCGTGCAGCACCAGCTGGAGGAGGCACGTCGCGCACGCGCCGGGACGCAGCAGGAGGAGGCACGGCTCGACGTCCAGGCGGAGCTGGAGGTGGGGCACCCCGCGGGTGGCACCGCGCTCTTGTCCGTCACGTATCTGGTGCCCTGCGCGGCCTGGCGCCCCGCGTATCGCGCGACGCTGGAGTCGTCGTCCGAGGGGACGAACACGACGGTGCGGCTGGAGTGCGAGGCGGTGGTGTGGCAGCGCACGGAGGAGGAGTGGAAGGACGTGGAGCTGGCGTTCTCCACCGCGCGTCCCACGCTGGGCGCGGCGCCGCCTCGGCTGGAGACGGACTGGCTCTTCCTGCGCGACAAGACAGACCGGGAGAAGCAGGTCGTCGAAGTGGCGGTGCGCGAGGAGGTCATCCAGACGGCGGGCGAAGGCGGTGCGGCGAAGCGCGACGAGGGACTGCCCGGAATGGATGACGGCGGTGAGGCCCTGACGCTCGCGGCGCCTCATCGGGCCACGGTTCCCTCCGATGGCGAGCCGCATCGCGTCCCCCTGTTCCACTTCACCGCGCCCGCGGCCTCCGAGCTGCTCGTGTGTCCGGAGCTGTCACCGCTGGTCCATCGGGTGGCGCGCTTCGACAACGTGAGTCCGGCGGTGCTGCTCGCGGGCCCGGTGGACCTGGTGCGGCAGAGTGGCTACGTCGGCCGCTCGCAGCTTCGCTTCACCGGGAAGGGCGAGCGCGTGCGGCTGGGCTTCGGGAGTGAGGACTCGCTGCGGGTGGCTCGGCAGACGGACCTCCAGGAGGACGTGAGCCGGCTGACGGGGCGCAAGGTGAAGACGCACCACGTGCGGATGTTCGTCTCCAACATGGGGCCGAAGCCCGCGGCGGTGGCGCTCGAGGAGCGGCTTCCTGTCTCCGAGGTGGAGTCCGTGGAGGTGGTGCTCCAGAAGGAAGCCACACGGCCCGCGCCCACGCGAGTGAGCACGGAGGGCATCGCGCGCTTCGAGCTGACCGCGCCTCCGCGCTCCCAGCAGGAGCTGACGCTGGTCTACACGGTGACCAGCTCGTCGAAGGTCGCGGGGCTGTAGGGCGTCCTGGCCTGGGTCTCGCCCGTGAGGTTCCTCCGGGCGGGACTCGGCCTTCAGTGCTGGACGACGGCCACGTAGTTCCCGTAGCGCGTCTGGATTTCGGAGACGTACTTCACGGGCTCGGAGCCTCGGCAGTAGCCGTGCCGGGCGCGGCGGTAGTAGTGCGGTTTCTCGAGGAGGAGCATGGCCTTCTCGACGTGGCCGAACCAGCGGTTGGGGTCCAGGCCCTGCTCCTGCGCCAGGCGCCGCGCATCCAGCACGTGGCCGAGCCCCGCGTTGTACGAGGCCAGGGCGAAGCGCAGCCGCTGCTTGAAGGGAATCTCCGGGGCGATGCGGCCGATGAGCTGGTGCATGTACTTCACGCCCGCGTGGATGCCTTGCTCGGGGTCCTCGAGCTTCCGGAAGCCCAGCTCCGTGCCCGTGTTCGGCATGACCTGGAAGAGGCCCTGTGCGCCCACCCAGCTCCTCGCGCGCGGGTCGAAGCGGCTCTCCTGGAACATCTGCGCGACCATCAGCCGCCAGTCCAGGCCGTAGCGCGCGGAGTAGGAGCGGACGAGTCCGTCATAGGGCGAGATGGTGCCCGCGAGGACCGCCTCCTCCGTGGTCGCGGGGGCCTCCTCACGTCGCCCCTCGAAGTAGCGGCGGCGGGCCAGGTTGTACTCGGTGCCGCGATAGGTCTTCTTCACGAAGCCGTTGAGGAACGCACGCAGCTTCGGGCTCTGCTGGCGCACGGCGAAGGCGATGCCGTAGTGCCCCTCCTTGCCCGCGGGGGTGCCTTGACCGGGCACGGTCAACGCGACCTCCACGTCATCGCGATAGACGAGCTCCGCGGCGAGGATGTGGCTGTCCGTCACGGTGAAGGGAATCTCTCCGCGGGCCACCCGCTCGATGAGCGTCTCGGCGTCCTGGTCCTCGGGCTCCTCGACGAGGACGAAGCCGTGCCCAGGAGCCAGGGCGCTCAAGGTGGCGAAGTGGCTGGAGGAGCGGCGGACGTGAATCGCGCGGCCCTTCAGGTCCGCGAGGGTGGTGGGCTTCTCTGCGCCCGCGCGCTGCACGAGGACCTCGTCCACGAAGAGGTACGGGCTCGAGAAGGCGACCTCGCGCTGACGCTCCAGGGTGACGGTGAGCGCGGCGGCGACCATGTCTCCCCTGCCCTCCTTCAACCAGGAGAGGAGCGCCTCATAGGAAGGCGGGACGAGGATCTCGAGCCGCACCTTGAGAGCGTCCGCCACCAGCTTCGCCATCGTGTAGTCGAAGCCGGCCTGTCCTCCTCGGTGGAGGTAGTAGGTGACGGGGCTGTTGCGCGTGAGGACTCTCAGCACGCCGCGCTTGCGGATGCCGTCGAGGTCTCCGGTGAACAGTTGTTGGTGATGCTCGGTGAGGGCCCGCTCGATGAGGAAGGCATCCAGGGCACCGCGCAGCGCGGGGTTGTCCAGCCGCACGCCCCACGCGAGGGCGCGCTTCTCCGCGATGGTGAAGAGGGCCTCGACGTTCGGGTTGTAGGTCTCGATGGCGGCGAGCAGGTGGCTGTCCACGACGGTGAGCGGGAGCTCGCCTTGGGTGACCTTCCAGGCCAGCTCCTCGGAGTCGAGGCTCTCGGCCACGGGCTCGACGACGAGTCCCCGAGCCTTGTCCTTGGCGAGGGTCGCGAGGGATGCGGCGAAAGTGGAGCTGGCGCGCACATGGACCGTGCGGCCCGCGAGCTCCTCGGGCTTGCGAGGCAAACCGGAGGCGCCTCGCTTGCCGACGAGCACTTCGCTGACGAGCGCGAGCGGTCGGGTGAACGCGAGCTCCTTGGCGCGCTCGGGGGTGACGGTGAGGTCCGCGGCGATGACGTCGCCTCGGCCTTCACGCAGCATCGGGATGAGCTGGTCGAAGCGCTCGACGGGGATGAACTCGGCGGTCAGCCCGTGCTTCTCGGCGAAGCGCTCCAGGATGGCCCGGTCCTGCGAACGAGGCATGCCCTGGCGTGGCAGGGAGCGCTCATCGATGGTCTCCACGAGGACTCGCAACACGCCGCGCGTGCGAAGCGCGGGGAGGTCTCCGGTGAAGGGAGGCTCGGGCGGCTTCGCGGGGATGGCGTTCGCTTGCGCGTCTTCGGCGGGGAGCGGCAGGGCCTGTTCGGGGAACGGTGGGTCTTCCGGCTCGACGGCGGCCACGACGGGAGGTGCCGGCGGAGGAGCGGGCGGGTCCTGCTTGCAGGCGGTGACACTCACGAGCAGCGCGACGACGAACAGCCAGCGGGAACAGCACTCCATGGGTACTTCCCCCTCGGGTGGGGCGACTCCGACGTGGCGACTTCGCCCCCGCGCCTCCTCTACCCGAGTTGCCCGGATGAAATCACGCGTCGCTCTCCTGAGGCGGTGGCACCCACGACGCGTCACCGCTCGCGCTGGTAGAAAGCGGGGATGGAATGGGCGCTTTCCCGTGAAAGCAACGAAGACATCGACAGCCAGCGATGGGAACACTGGCGCGCTGTCTCATCTCGGCTGAAGGCGGGCCAGGACCCGGATGAGGGCCTTGGCTACTTCGCCCGCTGCTGCTGCTCCAGTTCCACACGGAGGCGATCTTCCTGAGCGCGGAGCTCGGGGGTGAACTCCTCGCCGAAGTCGGACGCCTCGAACACCGGGCGGATCTCGAGGACACCCTCCTCGCCGGGCATCGGGTTCGGGCAGCGACGCGCCCACTCGAGGGCCTCGTCCATGTTGCGCACCTGCCAGAGCCAGTAGCCGGCGATCAGCTCCTTGGTCTCGGTGAACGGGCCGTCGACCACACTCGGCTTCTTCCCGTCTCCGAAGACGACCCGCTTGCCCTTGCTGCTGGGGTGGAGGCCCTCGCCCGCGAGCATGATGCCCGCCTTCACCAGCTCCTCGTTGTACTTCCCCATCGCCGCCAGCATCTCCTCCTTCGGCATGACGCCCTTCTCGGAGTTGGGGCTCGCCTTCACGATGACCATCACGCGCATGTTCGTCTCCTCGTTCAGTGGCGGGGAGGTTCCCGCCCTTCAAACTGGCAACGAATATCCAAGCGGCAGATCGACATGACCTCTATTTTCTTTTCGAAACCCTTGTGATTCCAGTGAGTTGCATGACCACCCTCGAGAAATGGGATGGGGAGCCGCTGGCGAAAGGCCACTGCCCGCAGAAGCGGCCTTACTTCGCACCAACAGAAGTGAAACTTGACTACAAGAACAATCCACCATCCGGGATTGTCGTGAAATCGATCAAAACCCTATGTGAGCGCCCCCCCTCGCCCATGCCGGGCCCTGGGTCACCCTAGGACAGCATCTTCATGAAGAGAGCCAGAGCGAGTCTGCTCCTCCTGCTCACCTGCCTCGCTTGCGGAACACCGCAGGCAGAGCCCCCTCCCCCGCATGAGGAGCACACCACCTCGCAGGCCATGGAGCCGGGAGACTACTGGGCCGCCCACGCAGCCCGCTTCCAGCAGACCGAGCTGCAGCGCGACATCCCCATTCAGCGCTTCCAGCGGCTGGGCGCCCACAATGCCCATGTCAGCAACGCCTACTCCCATGCGGGACGCTGGTACACCCGCATCAATCAACACCGCTATGTCTACAACCAGCTCGCCATGGGCATGCGGGCGCTCTACGTGGACGTCTGGGATCACGGCTGCTTCTACGACAAGGATGAGCCGAACGACCCCTACGGCAACGAGCAGGCCAAGGGGCTGTGCTTCAGCCATGGCGCCGAGCCTTTCTCGACGCCGGTCAACGGAATCCTCGGAGAGATCTCCACGTGGCTTCGTGAGCCGCAGAACCAGAACGAAGTCATCCTGATCGGCATCGAAGACAACGAAGTCACCTCCGACGACTCGCGGAAGCGGCTCGTCAACCTCCTGCGCCACTTCCTCGACCAGTCCTATCCCAACGTCCCGGGAGACACGCGCGGCAGCCTCATCTTTACCCCGCAGGACCTGCGGACCTACTTCTCGAACCCCTGGCCCATGGGCCCGGGGACACGGGCCGCCGGCCCCTACCATCCCAACCGCTGGCCGACGAACGAAGAGCTGGCCAGGATGGGCAAGCGCGTCATCATCTCCGTGAAGGACCGCTTCAACTACGCAAGCCTTCCCGATGGCAACGGTGCCACCCTCAAGGACTGGGTGTTCTCCGAGAGCTCCGGGCACTACCAGGGTGGCTCGGCTGAGCCGGACGTGTGGACGAACGCCCCTGGTTATCCCGCGAACGCCGCCAAGAAGTTCACGGGGTATCCCTCGTGCGGGTCGAGCGACCTCTCAGGCGCACTGGGCCTGTACTGGACGGAGTTCTCCGAGCTGCGCATCTGCGACCACAACGTCTATTGCAGCCTCCCCTACAGCGCCTTCTCGGACTACCTGAACTACGACACAGCGACGAAATGTGGCTTCAGCATCTCGATGGACCAGGTCGAGACGAACCTCAAGTACGCACCCTTCGACGACTACTTCAGCGCCATGCGGTCCGCCATCTGGTCCTTCGGAGAGGATGAGCCGAACAGCAAGGTAGGCGACGAGGACTGCGCGGAGTTCAAAGGCAGCACAGGTCAATGGAATGACCTCGATTGCTCCACACACCGAAAGCGCGCATGTCGGAAGGTGGGGGCGACGTGTGACGCCTCTTATTGTCCTTCGGACTTCTGGACGGTGACGTCTCTCGCCTATCCGTGGGCTCCCCAGTACAACCTCTGCCCGGATGGCTATGACTTCCTTCCGCCCCAGAACGGCTTCGAGAACCAGAAGCTGTACGACCGGCTGGGTGGCGTCGAGAGCGCGTGGATCAACTTCTCGGACCGACTGGCGGAGGGCAAATGGCAGTACGAGGGCTTCCAGTGGTGGTCCGAAGGTGAGCCCAACAACTACGGCAACACCGAACACTGCGCGGTGTGGCAGGGGTTGGATGGCCTCAACGACATCGCCTGCTCGATGACCCGGGCCTATGCGTGCCTCAAGATTGGCACGACGCGGGAAACCTACGCGGCGCTCCCCAATCCCTGGATCATCACCGACGCTACGGGCCCCTGGAACACGCCGCAGTGTCCCGCGGGCTACGAGTTTGCTCCGCCCCGCAATGCGTCGACCGGCTACCGGCTCCAGGAGCTCTCATACCTCTCCGGGAAGAACGCCTGGGTCAACCTGACGGACCAGTTCGAAGAGGGCCGCTGGGAAGAAGCCCCCTATCAACCCTGGGCGGCGGGTGAACCCAACAACGAGTTCGGCAACGAGCACTGCGTGCGGACCTACGCGAACGGCACTTGGAACGACGAGCCCTGCGGCTTCTCCATCAAGCATGCGTGCCGCTGCACCAGCCAGAGCTGCACGCTGAATGACTGGAAGCTGTCGGACACGGCGGGCGCCTGGAACAAGAGCACCTGCGGCGACGGTTGGACATTCTCGGCGCCCAGGAACTCCGCCGAGAACGAGGCCCTCAAGCAGAAGCTCCAGAACACGTCGGTCTGGGTCAACCTCACGGACCAGGCCCGCGAGGGACGTTGGGTGCACTGGGGCGGCGCGCCCGTCCCGTACACGCGCTGGGCGTCGACCGAGCCGAACAACTACAACGGCGTCGAGCACTGCGCGCTGATGACGGCGAACGGGACCTGGTACGACTCGAACTGCGCCGAGAGCTACGCGCATGCATGCCGGAAGTTCGGCGCGAGTTGCTCGGCGACGTCGTGCCCCGCGGACTACTGGGCGCTCGGCGGAGCGGGCAACTTCGACAATCCGCAGTGCCCCTCGGGCTACATCTACAGCACCCCCAAGTCGGACCTGGAGAACGCCGCACTCCTGACCAAGACCCAAGGTCAGTTCACGTGGCTGAAGCTCATCGACCGGGGCCACGAAGGACACTGGACCACCTGGGACTGATGCAACCTGGGTGAGCCTGGGCCGGTGGTTCAGCCGAACCACCGGCCGGAGTCCGGCGCGAAGATGCGGACCCGCTCCAGGAGCGAGGCGGGGAGGCGCTCTCGAATCATCGCATGCACCTCCTCGGGCCCCACGGACTGGCTGAAGTGCATGAGCACCAACGCCTCGTTGCGGAAGCGGTCGGCGTGGGCGATGAGCTCGTCGAGGTGGAGGTGCGCGCGGTCTCGCGCGTCCTGCACGGAGCGCTTGGGGTCGACGAAGGTGCATTCGATGACGAGGACGCGGGAGTCGAAGAGCATGGGCTCCGTCTCCAGCACACGCGCGAGCGTGTCCGTCGCGTACGCCAGCTCCAGGTGGTCCACCTCCGTGAAGAGGTCCTCGCCCGCCTTGCGGCGCTGCGCGATCTCCTGCGGGGGCATGCCCAGGTGCTCGGGACGCAGCTTGGTGACGCGCCGGAGGAACTGGTAGCCGAGCGACGGCACCGGGTGGTGCGTGCGGAACGCGCGGACGTGGAGGCCCTGGCCGAGTGGCTGGACGTCCCCTGGGAGCATGGGGACGGTCCGCGCCTCCATCGGGGTGTGGTGGAGCCGGGAGAGCACCTCCAGGGCCTCGCGAACGGTGGGCTCGATCTCCGCGGGAAGGAAGAGCTGCGGAGCCCCCTTCCCCAGCAACCGGCGGATGCCCAGCAGCGCGCCGAGCGCACTCGCGTGGTCGGGGTGCGCATGGCTGAGGAAGATGCGCTCCGTGCCCGCGAAGGAGCGGATGGGGACGCCCACGTCGAGCACCACGTCCAGCTCCGGCACCTGGAGGGAGGTGTAGACACCGCCGACGGAGATGCCTCGAACGGTGTAGGGACCCGCCTGGACTTCGGTGAGCGTCATCCTCGCGGTTATGACGCGTCTGCCCCCTCCACCGCAATGCTCGGTTCGACAGGCGCAAAACCATCGTCACGCGATCAGCAGCGCACGCCTACCTCTCGGACTGGATGTGGCCGCGAGCGGCGGATAGGGCACGAGTCGCCAGATCGGCGGCGTCAAATCGCAGTGTTTCCTCGAGCAGTACGGAGCGTCCCTTCCTTCCTGGTACTGAGACGCCAAAGACAATCTCCCCGGTCTCCTTGCTGCGCCAGAATCCCATCCAGAAAAGTGGAACGTCCTGCTCGCCGAGCCAGAAACAGTAACCGTAATAGGGCTCCGAAGACTTCCGCGCGAATGACCAAGCATTGCTGGCTCGATACGCAGTCTCCGTTTCCGCACTTTCTCTCAGGTGCGAATGAACCGTACTGAGGAACCGATACATCCTCGGCCAACGTCCCTCAATCGCACCTGCAATGAACCCGGCGAACTCCTCCTCCAGCACGTCTGCTGGCAGCGCCTCCTGGCGCCAGTCGAAGCTGGTGGTGACCTGCTCCAACAAAAGCTTCAGATTCACCTCCGTCGCCCTTTCGGCAACCTCGGCCCAGGTGACGACGGGCATTCCCACCGGTAGCTCTCGCCCATCTGGACGCAGCAGCACGACCAGATCAATCCTGCGCTCCTTGAGCGCCTCTTCCTGTCGCACAGTAAAGCCAGCAAGAATCTTCAGCTCGAGATAGGCCTTTGACTGAGCCCAAGCAACACAGAGGTCTGCACGCCACTTGGAGGACGTTTGCTCCTCCTCTGTCACCGATGGGACCTCTTCAAAACCAGGGCATTGCCTCCATTTGAGTCGTTCGAGCAACAACTTGCGAACACACGGCTCTGTCGTGATCGCCCGCATGAGCAACCCCTGAGCGAGCCACTCAGGGCGGTGACGCGCCATCGACTCGAAGAGGCTCTGCATTTTGGTTCCTCCTGATCGACACTACACACACCGTTCGGATGCCGCGGTTCACGTGTCGAAGCGGAACACCGTCGCGGCGCACGAAGCCCGCGTCCCGAAGCGCTGACAGAACTCCGTCAGCGCCGTGTACGGCGCCGTCGGCAGGACCTCTCGAAACTCCAGGTGCTTCACGAGGCAGTAGAGCGAGACTTCCAGGAAGCTCACCTCACGCCCGGCGGGGAGCACGTTGAGTGCCGACGCCGCGTTCTCATCCAGCCAGCCCAGCATGTTCCCCAGGCTCAGGCGCATCTTGTCCTGGTGAGCACCGTTCTCAGTCCCACCGCTCACTCGCGACATGATCAACGTCACTTCCGTCGCCATCGACTGGAGCACCAGCTCCTGCGCATTCGCGCTCACCGGCTCCGTGAGGTCCTCGGGCCAGCTCACATCCGGCTTGTGACTCGACTGCCGCCAGAGCTCGCGCGAGACATTGAGCGCCCCAAACCAAGACCCGCTCGGCGTCTTCAGCACGGGGATCTTGAGCGCGGGGTTGCCGCCGTAGTCCTCCGGCTTCGGAGACATCATGTCTCGCAGGATGTGGAAGTCGTATTCGACGCGCGACTCCTCCGCGAAGATGCGCGCGATGCGCGTGAAGTGTGAACTCGAACGGCCGATGATGACGGGCTTCATGTCGCCTCCCAGGACAAGTCCAGCAACCTTCAATCCGCCTTCTTCGGAAGCCCCAGCGCGGCCCTGACCTCGGCCGTTCCTCGCCCGGCCCAGTGCCGACGGTGGTTCTCCCCTGTCACGAAGCTGCGCGTCTCCATCCGGTCCACGTAGAGCGTCCCGTCCAGGTGGTCCAGCTCGTGCTGGAGGATGCGCGCATACCAACCTCGCGCGTGAATCGTCACCGGCCTCCCCTGCTCGTCCAGCGCATCCACCCGAACCCCTCGCGCCCTCGCCACCAGCGCCGCGAACCCCGAGACACTCAGGCACCCCTCGTAGAACTCCGCGGGCGCCGGGTCCTCCACCGTCAGCTTCGGATTGATGAGCACATGGAACGGAACCGGCGTCCGCTCGCGATCCGCCAGGTCCGCGGGCGCCACTCCCGCCTGGTACTCCGAGCGGTCCTCAATCACCACCAACCGCAACCCCACGCCCACCTGCGGCGCCGCGAGGCCCACCCCGGGCGCATCGCGCATCGTGTCGCGCATCAGCACGATGAGCCTTTGAATCTCGGGACTCCCCATCTCCTCCGGCGTCAGGTCTCGCGCCTTCTGCCGCAGCACCGGCTCTCCCGCCTGGACGATTTTGAGCACCATCCCGCGAGCGTAGCAGGCCCATCGAGGCATCCTCCAGCATCACTCGAGGCCCACCGCCACAGTCGACGAAGCGTCAGGCAGCACACGCTCCTCCGCCCCGGGGAGACTTCACCTCCCGCCCCGTGCCAACCTTGCCCCCGCGGGCTCGCATGTCGACTCGGAGATACTGATACACTTCAGTGACAATATTGGACGACACCGTTCCCACGGAGCTTGCAGGTCGCGATGCGGCGGTCTCGACGTCTCGGGTGGGCCGCCCTGGCCTCGCTCGCCATTCACGCGGTGCTCCTCGTGCTCCTCGCGAACACGGAGCCCTCGTTACGCCCACCGCCCCATCCTCCCGACTCGAAGCCCGCCCCCTTGTTCGTGGAAGTCATCCACGCGCCCCCCAAAGTCCCCTCGGCGCCCGTCGTCGAAGAGGCCCCGAAGCCCGAGCCCCCCGCTCGCGACCGAGGCACCCCAGCGAAGAAACCTCGCACGGTGGTGACCCCTCCTGCCATCGCGCCCGCCGTCCCGCCCCCGGACCGGAGCGACACACCTCGCGCGGCCGCGCCCCCTGCCTCCCTCCCGAAGCCGCTCGCGCCCGGAGGGCTCTCACTCCCCTCGGGTCTTCCCTTCCAGAGCGGACGCACCCTCCGGCCTGGAGACCCCGGCCCCTCCCGAGAGGCGCTCATCGCCGAGGAGCGCGAGCGTGTCCGAGGCCGCGTCCAGGGGCTCATCGACGACCAGCAGGCGGCCCTCCGCGTGACGAACGGGTTGATCGACCCGTACTTCACCGAGGTCCGCAAGGCGCTCGAGAAGGGGTTCGAAAATGCGCCGGTGTTCCCAGGCAACCCGTTGGAGAAACAGATCGCCACGTCCTGGGCTGCTCAGGCGGGGAAGTTCGGAGCCTCCGGCTCACCAGGCGGTCCCGTCCCCAAGGCCACCACCGCGTCCGAGCAGCTCAAGGCCCTGGAGGGGCGACTGGGCCGGAACACGCTGGAGCACCTGCGCAGCCGCGTCCAGGCGGGCTCGGAGCTGCATCAGCTCGCCGAAGGCAGCGGTGGGAAGCTCGTCGTCACCCTCGAGCTGCTCCAGGCCCCGGATGGCACCTTGCGCGAAGCAAAGCTCGTGTCGGTGAGCGGCATCCCCGCCTACGACACCTTCGTGCTCAACGCCGTACCGAGCGCGCTCGCGAAGCTTCCCCCACCTCGAGACGGCGCGCGCGGCATCAAACCCGAGGGCATCCACACCCTCTGGTCCGTGGAAGGACGCGTCGTCTACTACCGCAAGGTCAAGGACCTGAAGGGCCGGAGCGCCCTGTACCTCGGCGCCGCGATGGCAGCGGGCGTCCTGGCCGGCCGCTTCGAGGAGACCACGGGCGAAATCGAGGTCATCGACTTCACCAACCCCCGGTTCCTCTGCCAATCCAAGCTGCTGCGGGTCTACTGAGCCCCAGGAGGCACGGGCCCCCATTGGCCTCGCTCGTGTCGGGGCGCTAGGCTGCCACGCCATGGCTCGTCGCAAGAAGGCCGATGAGATGGCCGCTCGCGTCCGCAATCTGCTGGCGATGGATGCCGCCAGCATCATGCGCCGGCTGGAGTCCCGGCGTGACGAGATGTTCAACCTCTTCTCGCGCCTGCGCAGCCGCGAGCCGCTCCTGGAGACCATCGCCTCGCGCTACGCGGACGGTGCCTTCGAGCACCTCCTCCACCTGCCCGAGCAGGAGCAGGCCGTGGTGGACCGCTACTACGGCACCCTGGACGAGATGCGCTGGTACTTCACGTACACCGAGGACATGCCCGGCACCGCGCACCTGAACTTCACCAAGCTGCACAAGCGGCTGGAGGAGGCGTATCGCGTGCTGGTGGTGACGCTCGGCCCTCCTGTCTCCGCGGATGGCGCCCGCGTCGTGGACGCGGAGGTCCTGCGCCGAGAGGACACACCTCCTCCCGAGGACAAGACGCTGGCCCGCGCGGCACTCCCACGTCAGCGGCGCGCCGCTCCGGGCTGAGGGCCCTGGGCGGCACGCACCACCCCCGTCAGGCTCCGTGTGCCTGGAGCCCGTTGGATGCGGCGGGAGATTCCGCGTCGACGGCGCGCGGCGCGAGCTTCCGCATGGAGCGCTTGCCCACCACCACGTCCACCATCTTCCGGACGCGCGTCCAGACGCTCTCCTGCACGTAGGGGATGCCGTACTTCTCGCAGAGGGCGCGGACCTTCGGCTGCACCTCGCGGTACTTGAGCATCGAGAGGTCCGGCCAGATGTGGTGCTCGATCTGATAGTTCAGCCACAGGTGCGCGAAGTCGTTCAGGTCGCCACCGGTCCGGTAGTTCGCGCTGCCGATGACCTGCTGCACGTAGCGCTCGCCCTTGTTCGCCGGGGACGTATCGAAGCGATACAGGTCCTCGCCCGTGTGGTTGGGGCCCACCACGAGGAACGTGTGGAGGCTGGTGAGCACGTCCGCCATCACCGAGTTGCAGAACGCGCTGAAGGCCGCCCACGGCCCGATGAGGAGGAACAGCGCGGGGAAGAGCACGAACTGCACGAGGGAGTACGGCAGGTAGCACTGGAGCAGGAGCTCCTTCCACTCGGCGCCCGTGAGCGCGCCACCGTCGCGGCGTCCCTTGCGGCGCAGGGCGCTCAGCGTCTCGGGCGCGTAGTACGAGGCACGCCAGGTGAGCGCCAGCAGGCCGAGCTGGAGATAGCGCAGCGCGAGCGGCCTGTCGGGGTTGCGCAGCGTGCCTTCCGCGTTGCGCTCCAGGAGGTCGGGGTCCGCGTCTTCCCCCGTGAAGGAGTGGTGCAGGACGTTGTGCTCGTAGACCCACGCATCGGGCAGCATCCAGTCGAGCCAGTCGAGGTAGCGCCGCGTGCCCTTCGCGAAGCCCTTGCCCGTCCGGGACGCGGGGACGCCGGGGACGCGGTCATAGCCACGGTGCCCCACGTGGTGCATCAGGAGCCACCGCGTCGAGCGCCCCACGCTGAGCGCCACGGCGCTGAACGGATTCGGCGCAATCCAGCAGGTGGCCATGCCCAGCAGCGTCCCGATGCGCCCCCAGCGCTCAATCTTGCGCAGGTGCTTCAGGTCCGCCTCGCCCACGTTGGCGTCCAGCTCCGCGCGCAGCGCCTTCAGCTCCCGATGGAAGCCCTCCACGTCCACGGAGGCGATGTTGAAGGTGGGGGGCACGGGGGACGACATGCGTGAAGCTCCTCGAGCAGGGATGACGGAGGGGTGAACGGTAGTCGTGCTCGGGGCCCCCTCAAAGCGATTCCGGGCCTGCCGCCGCAGGCAGGCTCGGAGTCCCCGTTCACTCGCCTACTTCGGGGCCGCGGGAGGCGTCTTCTCCTCGGCCGGGGCCGTCGGAATCAGCTCCATCTGCCCACGACACACCGCCGGGAGTTCCTTGGCCAGGTCTCCCTGGACGCAAAAGAGCAGGATGGTCTGTGCCCCCTGGCGCGTGACACCGCTGAGTGACCGGAGATTCCCCGCGCCCATGGGCAACAAGAGCTGGCGGCAGACACCCTGCTCCCCCATCACCCGGCACTCCACATCGCTCTCTTCCAGCACCGAGCCCTTCGAAGCCGCCAGGTCCTGGAACTGCTTGCGGATGGGCACCAGTTGCTCTTCACGAAACTTCTTCATGCTGGGGGGATGCGGCACCACGACCCAGCCCAGGAAGCTGCCGGAGCACCGAATCTGACCGGCCTCCTTCGGTCCCGAAACCGTACAGCCCTCCGGGACCACCAGCTCCGTGGTCCCCACGACAGGCTTCGAAGGATTCGCGTGGGCTTTCAGGTCGATGGGCTCGGGCACGCCATGGACCGCGAAGAACTCCAGGATGCGCTCACAGTGCTTCACCGCGATGCGCCGCGCCGGATCCGCCGCGCAGGACACATACCAGCCGCCCTTCTCCTGACGCAGGAGTGAGGCGTGGCCCGCGGCCTGGACCTTCTTCCCATCCCCCAGGTCGCGAATCTGGAACTCCAAGGTGTCACGCTCGATGCCGCCCAGCGTCAGCCTGGTCTCCTTCGACTCCAGCTTTCCGGTCGACATCGCGGCGATTCCACTCCGGAAGTGCCCGAGCATCTGCTGGTCACTGAACTCCGCCGGCACTTCGACCCAAGCGATGGTCGCCGTCAGCCCCGGGCACAGGTAGTTGCGACCGATGGAGCCTTCCGGCTGAACCTTGCATGACGCGAACAAGGACCCGGCCTCGGGCCGATACGTCACCTTCGCCGACTGCGCGAACACCGTCGTGCACAGCATCAGCACGAGTGCGGTCAGCAGAGGGGCCGCCGCGCGAAGGCAACAGGCGGCCGAGACCCGCCAGACGGAAGTGGACATGGGCCCCTCCATACCCAGGCAGGGAGAGGCAAGTCCAGACACTCCCCCTTCAGTCCCTCGCAAGCAAACGGCCCCGCTCCCGTGAGGAAGCGAGGCCGTTCATGACTTCGGAAGTGAGTCGCGTCGGCTACCGGCGCGCGCGACCCGGCACCGTGCTGGTGACGCCCAGGTACTCCTGGAGCGGCTTCACCTCGAGCTCCGTGCGCTTGAGCGCCTCCAGCGCGCCCACCGCCATCCGCGCCGCCTGCACCGTCGTGTAGTACGGCACCGAGTGCATCAGCGCCTCACGGCGGATGGAGAAGCTGTCGGCGATCTCCTGCTTGCCGAAGGTGGTGTTGATGACCAGCACGATCTCCCCGTCGACAATCTTGTCGACGATGTTCGGCCGGCCCTCCTTCACCTTCTGCACCACCTGCGCCTCGATGCCCTTGGTCGCCAGGTACTTGTGCGTGCCCGCGGTGACGATGAGCGTGAAGCCCATGGTGCGCAGCCGCTTGGCCAGGTCCACCACCGCCGGCTTGTCGTCATCCTTCACCGAGATGAAGACCTTGCCGGACTTGGGCAGCTTCACGCCCGCCGCCAGCTGGCTCTTGGCGAAGGCCGACGCGTAGTCCTGCGCCAGGCCCATCACCTCGCCCGTGGACTTCATCTCGGGCCCGAGGATGACGTCCACGCCCGCAAAGCGCGCGAAGGGGAACACGCTCTCCTTCACCGCGACGTGCCGCATCTCCGGCTCCTTCGTCGCGCCGAGCTCCTTCAGCGTCTTGCCCACCATGCACAGCGCGGCGATCTTCGCCATCGCCACGCCCGTCGCCTTCGAGATGAACGGCACCGTGCGGCTGGCGCGAGGGTTCACCTCCAGGATGTAGATGACCTTGCCCTGGATGGCGAACTGCACGTTCATCAGGCCCACCACCCCCAGCTCGCGCGCCAGGGCAATGGCCTGGTCCTTCATGCGCTCCACGAGGTCCGGCGACAGCGAGTGCGGGGGCAGCGTCGCGGCCGCGTCACCCGAGTGCACACCCGCCTCCTGGATGTGCTCCAGCACGCCGCCAATCATCACGTCGCCCGTCCGGTCCGCGACCAGGTCCAGGTCCACCTCGATGGCTTCCTTCAGGAAGCGGTCGATGAGCACCGGATGCTCCGGCGACGCGCTCACCGCCTCACGCATGTACCGCTCCAGGCTGGCCGCGTCGTACACCGTCTCCATCGCCCGGCCGCCCAGCACGTAGGACGGACGCACCATCACCGGGTAGCCGATGCGCTCGGCGACCTTGAAGGCCTCCGCGTGGCTGCGCGCCACCCCGTTCTCCGGCTGCTTCAGCCCCAGCTTCTCGATGAGCGTGCTGAACCGCTCGCGGTCCTCCGCCCGGTCGATGGCGTCCGGCGACGTGCCCAGGATCGGCAGGCCCGCCTTCTCCAGCGGCACCGAGATGCGCAGCGGCGTCTGCCCGCCGAACTGCACGATGGCGCCGATGGGCCTCTCGCGCTGCGACACCTCCAGCACGTCCTCGATGGTGAGCGGCTCGAAGTAGAGGCGGTCCGACGTGTCGTAGTCCGTGGACACCGTCTCCGGGTTGCAGTTGACCATCACCGTCTCGTACCCGGCCTCGCGCAGCGCGAAGGCCGCGTGGACGCACGCGTAGTCGAACTCGATGCCCTGACCAATCCGGATGGGGCCGCTGCCCAGGATGAGGACCTTCTGGCGGTCCGTCGGAGGCGACTCGTCCTCTTCCTCGTAGGTCGAGTAGAGGTACGGCGTGAAGGCCTCGAACTCCGCGGCGCAGGTGTCCACGCGCTTGAACACGGGACGGATCTTGCGCGAGTGCCGGTGCGCCCGGACCTCCTCCTCCGGGTAGCCCAGGAGCTTGCCCAGGTACTTGTCGGAGAAGCCGTGCGCCTTCGCCTGGCGGAGCACGTCGTCCGGGAGCTGATCCAACCGGCCGTACTCCTGGATGGACTGCGCCTCGCGCACCAGCATCTCGATGTAGCGCAGGAACCACGGATCGATGGCGGACAGCGCGTGCACGTCCTCCACCGTCATCCCCTCGCGGAACGCCTGGGCCACGAACCAGGGGCGCTCGGGACGGGGGACGCGGAGCGCCTCGCGCAGCACCTTCTCGCGCTCCTCCTTCTCCGCGGGCAGGTCCGGGGACTCCAGGCCCACGCGGCCCAGTTCCATGGAGCGCAGCGCCTTCATGTACGCCTCGGGGAAGGTGCGGCCAATGGCCATGACCTCGCCCACCGAGCGCATGCTCGTCGTCAGCGTCCGGTCCGCGTGCGGGAACTTCTCGAAGTTGAAGCGCGGCACCTTCACCACCACGTAGTCCAGCGTCGGCTCGAACGAGGCCGGCGTGTCGCGGGTGATGTCGTTGCGCAGCTCGTCCAGCGTGTAGCCCAGGGCCAGCTTCGCGGCGATCTTCGCGATGGGGTAGCCCGTCGCCTTCGAGGCCAGCGCGCTGGAGCGGGACACGCGCGGGTTCATCTCGATGACGACCATGCGGCCGTCCTTCGGGTTGATGCCGAACTGGATGTTGGAGCCACCCGTGTCGACGCCAATCTCGCGGATGATGGCCAGCGAGGCCTGCCGCATCCGCTGGTACTCGCGGTCGGTCAGCGTCTGCGCGGGCGCCACGGTGATGGAGTCACCCGTGTGGACCCCCATGGGGTCCAGGTTCTCGATGGAGCAGACGATGATGACGTTGTCCGCCGTGTCGCGGACCACTTCCAGCTCGTACTCCTTCCAGCCCAGCACGCTCTCCTCGACGAGGATGGTGGACGTGGGGCTGGCCTTCAGGCCGGAGCGGCAGATGGCCTCGAACTCCTCGCGGTTGTAGGCGATGCCGCCGCCCGTGCCGCCCAGGGTGAACGAGGGGCGGATGATGGCCGGGAAGCCAATCTCGTCCACCAGCGACATGGCCTGGTCCAGCGTGTTCGCATAGCCGCTCTTCGGCAGCGTCACGCCGATCTTCTGCATGGCCGCCTTGAAGAGTTGGCGGTCCTCGGCCTTGTTGATGGCCTCCAGCGACGCGCCGATGAGCCGCACCCCGTGCTTCTCCAGGATGCCCTGCTCGGCCAGCGCCTTCGCCAGGTTGAGCGCCGTCTGGCCGCCCATCGTCGGAAGCAACGAGTCCGGCTTCTCTGCCGCGATGATGCGTTCGGCCGCATCCACCGTGATGGGTTCAATGTAGGTACGGAACGCGAACTCGGGGTCCGTCATCACCGTGGCGGGGTTGCTGTTGAGCAGCACCACCTCCACGCCTTCATCCCGGAGAGCCTTGATGGCTTGAGTACCGGAGTAGTCGAACTCGACGGCCTGCCCGATGACAATCGGGCCCGAGCCAATCACCAGAACCTTGCGGATATCGGTACGCTTGGGCATCGGGGCGCCCCCATACCAACGTCTGACGCCGCATGCACGGATGTTGTGTGGCTCGTGCCTCCCGGGCGTCAGGACGCCTGGACGCCCGGGCGCCTCGGGGGCGGGAGCCCGGAGCATCCAGCCATCGAAGCGGGGGGAGGACAGGTGGGCACCCCACGCCCCCCGGCTCTGCTACGCTCCGCCCCTTCTCGGAGGTCGCATGCGTCGCTGGTCCCTGGCCCTCATCCTCTCCTTCTCCGCGCACGCCCTCGCCCAGGCGCCCGCGACGCCCGAGCCCGCCGCCCCTCCCGCCGAACAGCCGGCCCCTGCTCCGACCACCGTCCCCAAGGCCGAGGAGCCCGCCGCCCCCAAGGCCGAGGATCCCGCCTCCGCCCCGGTGGCCGAAGAGAAGCCGCCCGCGCCGCCCCCCGCCGCGCCGGAGGTGAAGCCTCGCCCGGCCAGGAAGAAGCCCACCGCCGAGGCCGCCGCGCCCACCGCGCCCGCCACCCCTGGCACCGAGGCCCGGCCCGAGACCATCGCCGCGCCGCCTCCGACGCCCGCCGACGCCCGCGCCCAAGCCCGCGACGGCCGCGGCCCCGCCTCCCGCCGCGCCCACCCCGGCCATCAACCGCCCGGAGGTGCCGCTGGAGCCGGAGGCGCCCCTCCTCACGCCCGAGGAGATCCGGCTCGCCGACATCAAGACGAGCGCGCGCTTCCTCTTCCAGACGCTGCTGACGGGGGACGTGCGCAGCACCGCCAACGAGCTGTTCTACCCCTTCCAGCTCGAGGAGAAGCGCTTCGCCACGCCCGAGGAGCTGGTGGCCTCGTGGGTGAAGCAGCTGCGGCTCAAGCGCACGGACCTGGTCACCCTCTACGACGTGGAGGTCCTGTCGCTCGAGGCGATGGAGAAGAAGTACGGCAAGCCTCCGGCCCGGCTCGGGCTGGACCTGCGCAACACGAAGGACGTCTGGGTCGCGGTGGGCAACCTGTCGGGCCGCGCGGGCGTCTTCCTCTACAAGCCCTACGCGAACGAGTACCGCGCCTTCGCCTACACCGACTGAGCCACACAGCCGGCGCCCTCTCCTCGAGCGGCGCCGGCGGGGCTCGGAGCGTCGCTCAGCGCAGCGCCTGCACCATCTCACCCAGGCGCGTCAGGCCCTTGGCGAGCACCGCGCGCGAGGTCGCGAAGCTCATGCGGATGTAGCCCTCCGCGCCGAACGGGTCTCCCGGCACGGCGGCGACGCGGAAGTCGTCCAGCAGGATTTCGGAGAGCTGCATGGAGTCGGTGATGGCCTTGCCCTTGTAGGGGCGGCCGTAGAGCCCCCGCACATCCGCCAGCGCGTAGAAGGCGCCCTCGGGCATCCGGCAGCGCACCCCGTCCAGCGCGTTGAGCCCGCCGACGAAGAAGTCGCGGCGCGCGTGGTACTCGGCCGCCATGGCGGCGATGGTGTCGGGCGGCCCCTGCAGCGCCGCCAGCGCCGCCTTCTGGCCGATGGACGACGCGTTGGACGTGGACTGGTCCTGCACCAGCTGCATCGCGGCGATGACGGGCCGGGGACCCGCCGCGTAGCCCATGCGCCAGCCCGTCATGGAGTACGCCTTGCTCATGCCGTTGACGACCACGATTCGCGGCACCAGGTCCGGCGCCACGTCGCTGAGGCCCAGGCGCTCACCGGTGTAGACGAGCTTCTCGTAGATGTCGTCCGAGATGATGAGGCAGTCGTGGTCCCTCACGGCCGCGGCGATGCCCTCCAGCGCGGCGCGCGAGTACACCGCGCCCGTCGGGTTGCCCGGGCTGTTGATGATGATGGCGCGCGTGCGAGGCGTGAGCGCCCGGCGGATGGCGTCCGGGTCCGGCGCGAAGCCGTCCTCCTCGCGCGTGGCGACGATGACGGGCGTGGCGCCAGCCAGCCGCACCATGTCCGGGTAGCTGACCCAGTAGGGCGAGAAGATGAGGACCTCGTCGCCCTCGTCCAGCACCGCCTGGCAGAAGTTGTAGATGGCCTGCTTGCCGCCCGCGGTGACGAGCACCTGCTCCGGCGTGAAGCGCAGGCCGTTGTCGCGCTCCAGCTTGCGGCAGATGGCCTCGCGCAGCTCGGGGATGCCCGGGGTGGCGGTGTACTTGGTGAAGCCCGCCTTGATGGCGTCCACCGCGGCCTGCTTCACGTAGTCCGGCGTGTCGAAGTCCGGCTCCCCCGCCGCCAGGACGACGACATCCACGCCTTGTGCCGCGAGAGCCTTCGCGCGGGAGTTGAGGGCAAGCGTCGGAGACGGCTTGATGGCTTGGAGCCGGCGGGCGAGTTTCATGCCCGATTGCCTAGCGCGCCCGCGCGTGCCCGACAAGTGCCGCGAGGCCGCTACGTCTTCCGCGCGAACTTCGCCTTGAGCGCCTCGTGGACATTCGGAGGCACCAGGCCCGTGACGTCGCCGCCAAACGAGGCCACCTCCCGGACGAGCTGGGAGGAGATGTAGAAGTAGTCCTCCCCCGTCATCATGAAGACGGTCTCCACCGTGGGCGCCAGCTTGCGGTTCATGTTCGCGAGCTGGAACTCGTATTCGAAGTCCGACACGGCGCGCAGGCCTCGGACGATGACGCTGCCGCCCCGGCGCCGCACGTAGTCCACCAGCAGGCCGTGGAACGCATCCACCTCCACCCGAGGGTCCTGCACCGCCTCGCGGATGAGGTCGCGGCGCTCGTCCTCGGTGAAGAGGGGGGTCTTCTTCGGGTTCACCGCGATGGCGACAATGACCTTGTCGAACATCTTCAGGCTGCGCTGGATGAGGCTCAGGTGCCCGTTGGTGAGCGGATCGAACGAACCTGGGTAGATGGCGACCGGCATGTGCAGGGAGTCTCGGACGCGCCCGGATGCCGGTCAAGCAATGGTCATGGCGCCCGGTAGAAGCTCACCAGGGTGTCGCCGAACCGGCGCTGGTCCTCCCGGGTCAATCCCGCATGGGCCTCCGGGGCGGACTCGCGCTTGTCATGCTCCACCACGAGCATCCCTCCGGGTGACAACAGCCCCGCCGCCGTCACGCCCTCCAGCACCGTCTCCACCACCCGCGCCGCGTAGGGCGGGTCGGCGAAGATGAGCTCGAAGCGCGCGCCCCGGCGCTTCAGCGTCTCCAGGGCCCGCACGGCGGGCTGGGCGAGCAACTCCACCTGCGAGGAGAACCCCAGGGCGTCGGTGTTCTGCCGGCACAGGGCCTGGGCCTCGCGGTCCTGGTCCACCAGCACCACCCCACCCGCGCCCCGGGACAGGGCCTCCAGGCCCAGGGCACCGGTGCCCGCGTAGAGGTCCAGGACCTGCTGGCCATCGAGCATCTGGCCCAGCACGTTGAAGAGGGTCTCCCGCACGCGGTCCGCGGTGGGGCGGATGTGCCGCGACGTGGGCTTGGGGCCCGCCAGCGCCCGGCCCTTGGCGGAGCCTGAAACGATTCGCATGCGGCCCTTCTACACCGCGCGGCGGCTACTCGCCCCGGTTCTCCGCGAGGAAGCGCATGGCGGCATGTCCCGTCCCACCGGCCCCCAGCGCGGCGAACACCTCCGTGGCCTCCGCGAAGGACAGCGCCTCCAGCCGCTCCCGAGCCCCTGGCGCCAGGGGCGGAAGGCTGTCCTCCAGCACGCTTACCAGCTCTCCGGCGGGCATCCCCGCCGCCGCGGCCTTCTCCTCCACCCCCGCGCGGATGTCCGGGGACCAGGCGCCCAGCGCCAGCCGCTCGAAGGGCCCCACGCAGTCCACCTTCCGGGCGCCGGCCGCCACGTACGTGGGCAGCATCCGGGGGAAGCCCTCGCGCACGTCGCCCACGCTGACGGCCGCGCCGTAGTCCCGCGCCAGGTCCACCAGCGAGCGCAGCGTGCCCACATCCGGCTCGGCACCGCCCAGGTCCTGCTCCGAGACCCGCACGAAGCACACCGGCACCTTCCACTGGCTCAGCCCTTCCAGCAGCGTGCGGTACGCGTCCAGGAGGCCCCCCTGAGAGGGCGCCGGCGCGCTGACTTCCAGGGACAGCTCGCGCTCCGTCACCGGCCCCGCCAGCGCCTGGAGGGCCTCCACGGCCGCGTAGGAGTCCAGCCGGCTCAGGTCCAACGACACCAGCGCGAAGCCCGCGTCCACCATCCGGTAGAGACCCTCGCGCAGCGCGCCGAGCGACGCCTCGTCCGCCTTCGCCACGCGCACGGGCCCCGCTTGGAGGAACACGGGCCGGGCGTGCTCGGCCTCCACCGCAGCCTCGTGAACCGCGGCGACGAAGCGCTCCGCCGCGCCCCGGTCCGCCGTGGGGTGCGCGCAGGCGAGCCCCAACACCGCGTCTTCGGAGCGCGCCGCGCGCAGGAGTCCCGGCAGCGCGCCTCGGGCCTGCACTGGGAGGCATGGCAGCGCCGCCGGGGTGCGCTCCAGCGCGCGCAGCAACTCGCGAGGGTTGAGCAGCGGCACGCGGGAGCCGGGACCCACCCGGGCCACCGTGTTGCCCGGCCGCAATGACAGCACCTTGTCGAGCACGCTCATGGGCCGCGGAGAATCGTCCGCGCGCACGGGCGAGCGCAAGGCGAAGGTTGCGCGAGCGTCCGTTGCGCTACGGGTGACCCACCCACGAGGGCAGGTCCGCGGTGCGGCGACTCAGTGGACCTCACCCAGGTGCGCGTACGTCTCGCTCTCGATCTGGATGGTGGTGTGGTCGATGCCGAACCGGTCGAACAGGTCGTGCTTCACCGCGGAGAGAATCTCGTCGTTGTTGCAGACCATGGGGTCCAGGACGACCAGGTGCGCGGACAGCGCGTAGACGCCGCTGGAGATGGTCCACACGTGCAGGTCATGCACCGCCGTCACGCCGGGCACGCGCAGGAGCAACTCCTTCACCTGCGGCATGTCCACATGCGCCGGCACCGCCTCCATCAGCACGTCCACCGCGTCGCGCACCAGCCGCAGCGCGCCCACCACGATGACGACGGAGATGACGAGCGAGATGAGCGGGTCCACCACGTACCAGCCCGTGAGCGCCATGATGCCCGCGCCCAACAGCACCCCCACCGAGGACAGCGTGTCCCCCAGCACGTGGAGGAAGGCGCCCCGGACGTTCATCGAGTGGGTGTTGTGCAGGAAGCCCAGCGCGCCCAGGTTGGCCAGCAGGCCCACCGCGGCCACCATCGCCATCGGCTTGACGTCCACCACCGTGGGCGCGTGGAAGCGCTCCCAGGCCTCGAAGAGGATGAAGCCGGTGATGCCCAGCAGCAGCACGCCGTTGAGCAGCGCGCTGAGGATCTCCATCCGGTAGTAGCCGTAGGTCTTCTTCACATCCGCCGGCTTGCCCGCGAACCACAGCGCCACCAGGCTCAGCCCCAGGGCGGACACATCCGTCAGCATGTGGCCGGCGTCCGACATCAGCGCCAGCGAGTGTGTCAACCAGCCGCCCACCGCCTCCGCCAGCGCGATGGTCGCCGTCAGGACCAGCGCGAAGATCAGCCGACGGCGGTCCTTGCGTCGCTCCTCCGCCAACCCACCCTTCCGGGGGCCAGGTCCATGCCCATGATGGTGCCCATGTCCGTGGTGGTGATGGTGACCATGGTCATGGTCATGGTCATGGTCATGCCCGTGCTCATGGTCATGCCCATGCCCCGCTCCGCCGCGCGTGTGAGAGAAGGTAGTCACGGGAGAGAGAAGTGAGGATACAGCCCGGTCATGAGGTAAGAGGGTCGAGAAACGCGATTCCGACGGCCCGGTCCCTCCCCGGTGCGCGGGGCCGGACGGAGGTAGGGATGGACTTCGAGAAGCACCAGAGCCTGCACACCATCATCATGCTGAGGGATGTCATCCGCAAGTGGTGGCAGATGGAGCTCTCGTTCGCGGACCGCCACGGCGTGGTGCACGACTGGCAGCGCGGAGATATCACGCCGCCGCCCAACCCGTTCTGCCGCATCTCGCTCGACTCGCGCGAGGGACTGCGGCGCTGTAGTCAGTCCGTCCGGGTGCTGCACGAGAAGTTCCGCGGCAACAAGAAGCTGCGCCGCGCGCTCTTCCACGACTGTCACCTCAACTTCAGCATCGTGGGCGCGCCGCTGTACGTGGACAACGACTACGCGGGCTGTCTCTTCGTGGAGGGCTTCGCCCGGCAGTCGCTCCAGCCGCGCGACGTGGACGTCCTGCACTCGCGGCTGCTCCAGTTCGCCCCCCCGTTGAGCGACCTGGAGCGCGCCGGGGAGCGGGTGCCGGTGCTGGATGGCGCGGAGCTCGCGAAGCTGTCCGACCTGCTGGAGTACGCGGCGCAGGAGATCATCAACAACGAGGCGGAGCTGGCCCGGCGCGAGGACCAGCAGCCGCCGCCCTCCGCCGAGGTGCTGGAGCGCTACCGGTTCGAGAAGATCATCGGCCGCTCGGGCCCGATGATGGAGGTCTTCCGGTTGATGGAGAAGGTGGCCAACTCCGACTCCACCGTCCTCATCAACGGCGAGTCGGGCACCGGCAAGGAGCTGGTCGCGCGCGCCATCCACCACAACGGGCCGCGCACGGACCAGCCCTTCGTGGTGCAGAACTGCTCCGCCTTCAACGACAACCTGCTGGAGAGCGCCCTCTTCGGCCACACCCGAGGCGCGTTCACCGGCGCGCTGCGCGACAAGAAGGGCCTGTTCGAGGTCGCCGACGGAGGCACCTTCTTCCTGGACGAGGTGGGCGACATGTCCCCGGCGCTCCAGGTGAAGCTCCTGCGCGTGCTCCAGGAGGGCACCTTCCTGCCCGTGGGCGGCACGCAGCACAAGGAGGTCAACGTCCGCGTCGTCGCCGCCACGCACAAGGACCTGGGAGAGCTCGTCAAGCGCGGCGAGTTCCGCGAGGACCTCTACTACCGCATCAACGTCATCCGCCTCCAGCTGCCCCCCCTGCGCGAGCGCCGCGACGACCTGCCCGTCCTCATCGACCACTTCCTGCGCAAGCACCACCGCGAGGGCCAGCGCACCCGTGGCTTGTCGCCCGAAGCCCTGTCCATCCTGGGCGCCTACGCCTGGCCGGGGAACATCCGCGAGCTGGAGAATGAAATCGAGCGGCTGCTCGTGCTCGGCGGAGACCTGGAGATGCTGCCCGCGGAGCTGCTCTCCAGCCGCATCCGCGACGCCGTCGTGCCCGGCGGGGGCCCCTTCATCCCGCCGCGCGCGCACGGGCGGCTGCATGAAGCGGTGGAGGCCCTGGAGCGGGAGATGATCCACCAAGGGCTCCTGCGCACGCGCAACAACAAGAGCCGGCTGGCGCGGGAGCTGGGCATCAGCCGCTCCAACCTCATCCTCAAGATTTCGCGCTACGGCCTGGACCGGGGCCTGCCCGACAACGACGAGCCGGAGGTGGAGGCATGAGCCGGGAGCCGGGCTACTTCCACCAGGACACCCTCCGCGTCCCCGACGGCGCGGAGCTGTACTACCAGGTCACCGGCGACGGGGAGCCGGGCGCGGTGCTGTGCGACGGGCTGGGCTGCGACGGCTTCGCCTGGAAGTACCTGGCGCCCTACCTGTCGCGTCACCACCGCGTGCTGCGCTGGCACTACCGCGGCCATGGCCGCTCCGGCATCCCCACGGACCGCGAGCGCATCGGCATGCTGTACACCTGCGATGACCTGCAGCGGGTGATGGACGCCGCGGGCATGGAGCGCGCCGTTCTCTTCGGCCACTCCATGGGCGTCCAGGTGGCCCTGGAGTTCCACCGCCGCTATGCCCGGCGCGTGCAGGGCCTGGTCCTCCTGTGCGGCAGCTACGGCAATCCGCTGGACACCTTCCACGACTCCAACGTCCTCAAGAAGATGTTCCCCACCCTGCGCCGGGTGGTGGAGCGCTTCCCGGAGCAGTCCGCCCGCCTCATCCACGCGGCGCTGCGCACGGAATTGGCGGTGCAGCTGGCCATCACCCTGGAGATGAACCGGGAGCGCATCGCCCGCAACGATCTGGCGCCCTACTTCGAACACCTGGCCCGGATGGACCCCGTCGTCTTCGTGCGCACACTCGACTCGCTCTCCGAGCACTCCGCCTGGGACCACCTGCTCCATGTGGACGTCCCCACGCTCGTCGTGGCCGGGGAGCGCGACAAGTTCACCCCCGGATGGCTGTCCCGGAAGATGGCCGCCCGAATCCCCGACTCCGAGCTGGTGGTCATCCCCGAGGGGACCCACACCGCCCCCCTGGAGGCCCCAGGACTGGTCGAGCTCCGGGTCGAACGCTTCCTGCGCGAGCGGCTGGGCAAGCCCTCCACTCCCGGTGTGGATGGAGCACGCATTCTGCCCCCCGCGGCCCGTGCCTGAGACGTGACAGGTGGGTATCGAACGCCTTCCCTGGGGGCAAATGCCCCTGTCGGGAGGGGTGTGCAGCCCGTTTGGATGCACGCTGACCTTCCGCGCTCATTGCAGGGGACGCACTCACGGCATATAAGCCCCGGCCTTCCGGGTTCCGGTGGGGTTCGGGAGACCTGCCCACACAGGGCATCCCCACCCGCCATTCACCTCGGTTCCTACGCATGATTCCTCGCGAAAATATCCGTAACGTCGCCATCGTCGCCCACGTCGACCATGGCAAGACCACGCTCGTCGATCACTTGCTGCGGCAGGCGGGCACCTTTCGTTCCAACGAGCACGTCGCCGAACGGGTGATGGACTCGAACGACCTCGAGCGCGAGAAGGGCATCACCATTCTCGCGAAGAACACGGCCGTTAATTACAAAGGGATGCAGATCAACATCATCGACACCCCGGGTCACGCCGACTTCGGTGGTGAGGTGGAGCGCGGTCTGCGCCTCGTCGATGGCGTCATCCTGCTGGTCGACGCCGCCGAAGGTCCCCTGCCCCAGACGCGCTTCGTGTTGAGCAAGGCGCTGGCCATGGGCCTGAAGACGGTGCTGGTCATCAACAAGATCGACCGTCAGGACGCCCGGGCTCCGGAAGTTCTGGACCAGGTCTACTCGCTCTACATCGACCTGGGCGCGGACGATAAGCAGCTGGAGATGCCGGTTCTCTACACGATCGCGCGCCAGGGCCAGGCGTCCACGTCGCTCGAGGTTCCGGGCAAGACGCTGGAGCCGCTGTACGACGCCATCATCAACCACATCCCGCCTCCGCCGGCGTCCACGGAGACCACGCCGCAGCTGCTCGTGGCGAACCTGGACTACGACGACTACGTGGGCCGTCTCGCCGTCGGCCGCGTGCAGGCCGGCCGCTTCACCCCGAACATGCCCGTCAGCGTCGTCCGCGAGGGCGGCAAGGTGGAGCAGGGCAAGATCGTCAAGCTGTACGGCTTCTCCGGCCTGAAGCGCGCGGAGATCCTGGACGCGGGCCCCGGTGAAATCGTCTCCATCGCCGGCATCGAGGACGTGTCCATCGGCGACACCATCGGCGACCCGGAGAACCCCGTCGCCCTGCCGCGCATCACCGTGGACGAGCCCACGATGATGATGATCTTCAAGGTGAACGACGGACCGCTGGCCGGCAAGGAAGGCAAGTTCGTCACCTCGCGCAACCTGCGTGAGCGCCTGTACCGCGAGGCCTACCGCAACGTGGCCGTGCGCGTGGAGGACACGGAGACGCCGGACGCGTTCCGCGTCGTCGGCCGCGGCGAGCTCGCGCTGGCCGTCATCATCGAGAACATGCGCCGCGAGGGCTATGAGCTGACGGCCTCCAACCCGGAGCCCATCACCAAGACGGTGGACGGCGTGCTGCACGAGCCCATGGAGCTCGTGTTCTGCGACGTGCCGGAGAACAGCGTCGGCATCGTCACGGAGCGCCTGGGGCCCCGCAAGGGCCGCATGACGGACATGGCGAGCCTGGGCTCGGGCCGCACCCGCCTCCAGTACCGCATCCCCGCCCGTGGCCTGATTGGCTTCCGCTCGGAGTTCCTCACCATCACCCGTGGCGAGGGCATCATGAGCAGCCAGTTCGACGGCTATGAGCCGTGGTTCGGCTACATCCAGAAGCGCCAGAACGGCGCCATCGTCTCCGACCGCCTGGGCGACACCGTCCCCTACGCGCTCTTCAGCATCCAGGAGCGTGGCTACCTGTTCGTGAGCGAGGGCACCACGGTGTACGAGGGGATGATCATCGGCGAGCACTCGCACCCCTCCGAGCTCAACGTGAACTGCTGCCGCGAGAAGAAGCTCACCAACATCCGCGCCGCCGGCCGCGACGAGAACGTCATCCTCGTCCCGCCGCGCGAGATGGGGCTGGAGAAGGCCCTGGAGTGGATCGCCGACGACGAGCTCGTCGAGGTGACGCCCAAGTCCGTGCGCATGCGCAAGAAGTCGCTGTCCTCCGGCGACCGCTACCGCGCCGAGCGTGACCGCAAGCGCGAGGAGCGCGCGGCCGACGCCGAGTAGTCCCCAGCCCCACGGGGGCTGAAGCACCCAGGGCCCGTTCCCACTCCAGGGAGCGGGCCCTTCGTGTTTCCCCTCCCCTAGCGTCCCTTCGCGTCGGGCGTGGGCAGCAGCCGCTCGAAGATGGAGCGCAGCTGCTCCAGCTCCGCCATGTCGAGCTGGAGCAGCTCCGGCGGAGGCTCGTACATCCCCTCCTGGAGCTGGCGCCGGACCTTGGCGCCTCGGGCGGTGAGCGTCACGCGCTTCACGCGGCGATCCTCCGGGTCCGCGGCCCGCGCCGCCAGGCCTCGGGACTCCAGCCGGTCCACCACCCACGTCGCGTTCGACGCGTCGCACGCCCACTCCTCCGCCAGCGCGCGCATCACCTTGCCCTCGCCCTGGTCCAGGCTCGCGAGCGCCCGCGCGTCGTTGGGCGTGAGGTCCAAGCGCTCCAGCACCCTGTCCCGCTGCCCGCGCGTGCGCATGAAGAAGTTGAAGCAGCGGCGCCATGCCTCCGCCGCCAGCGCTTCCTTCCCTCTCGGACTGGTCCCGGCCATGGGAGCAATGTGCCTCGCGCCCGACGCGATTGCGAGGGCCCCTTCACATAATTTAACCAATTCAATCATTGAACGACTTCAATCATCTTCCAATCATGGCGGGTGAACGGGTCAGGCGCGGCCTTCGCCGCCCTCGGCCCCTTGGGAGGTCGTCATGCTGAAGAAGCGGTCGCTCTACATCCTGTTGTTCAACAGCCTGTTGTTCGGGGTGATGCTGGGGGCCGGCATCAGCGAGGCCCTCTTCGTGATGCCCACGTGGTTCAAGGCGCCGCCCACGTCGCTGCTGCTGATTCAAGAGCGCGCCAGCAGCGCGATGTCCTTCTGGATTCCGCTGCAGATGGCGGTGCTCGGCACGCTCATCAGCTCGCTGGTCCTCAACTGGCGCGCCCCGGCCCGGCGCATGCTCATCGCGGGAGCGCTGGGGGTGTACGCCCTGGTCTGGGTGGCGACGGGGGCCTGGTTCGCGCCGGAGATCATGTCGCTGTCGTCCCTGGCCGCGCAGGGCCCCTACGACGCGGACCTGGCCGCGCGAGGCAGCAGGTGGCTCCAGCTCTCCTGGGGCCGCCACGCCCTGCTGGCGTTCGGCTGGGTCCTGGTGGGCACGGCCATCTCGAAGTGGGAGGCCGCGTCATGAGCCGCCGAGGACTGTTGGAGGGAAAGGTCGCCCTGGTCATCGGCGCCAGCCGAGGCATCGGCGCCCAGACGGCGAGGACCTTCGTGGAGGAAGGCGCCACCGTCGTCCTGGCGGCGCGCTCGGAGGACGCGCTCCACGCGCTCGCGGAGGAGCTGCGGACGCAAGGCGGCACGGCCCTGCCGGTGCCCGCGGACCTGGGAGACGAGGACTCCATCGCGTCGCTCGTGCGGACCACCGTCGCGCGCTTCGGCCGGCTGGACGTGGCCTTCAACAACGCCGCGGACGGGCACATGCCCGCGCCCCTGGCGGACCTCTCCGTCGAGGACCTGGACCGCTCCTACCGCATCAACGTGCGCGGCTTCTTCCTGGCCATGAAGCACCAGCTCCACGCGATGCTGGCCTCCGGCGGTGGCTCCATCGTGAACATGGCCTCCACCGCGGGCCTCAACGGCGTTCGAGGCATGGGGGCCTACAGCGCGACCAAGCACGCCATCATCGGCCTCACCCGCTCCGCCGCGCTCGACTACGCGGACAAGGGCATCCGCCTCAACGTCGTCGCTCCAGGGCCCATCCTCACCGGGCGCCTCCAGCAGATTCCCGAGGAGCGGCGGGCCCCCATCGTCCGCGCCGTGCCCATGGGCCGCATCGGAGGGCCGGAGGAAGTCGCCCGGGCCGTGGCATGGCTGGGCTCGGACGCGGCGTCGTTCGTCACGGGGACGACGCTGGCCATCGACGGCGGGAGGCTCGCGGGGGCCTGAGGGCCCGCGTCACGGCCCCGCTCAGAACGTGTACTTCACCTTCGGGAAGATGGCGAAGGAGGTGATGTCGGGGCCGATGACAAAGCGGGCCAGCACATCCGCGCCCACGGAGAAGTGGTCCATGCCCGTGTTGTACTCGAAGCCCACGCCCACGCCCGCGTTGGGCGCGCTGACGGCCCGGCCCGGGTCACCCTTGTCGGGGTCCACCGGCGCCGGGTCCAGTCGCGTGTAGCCCGCGACCAGCTTGGGCGTCAGGTACACCCGGTCCATCAACCGCAGGTGGTACGAGGCCGTGGCGTTGAGGAACTGCATGGTGAAGTTGTCGGAGAGCGCACACGTCTCCGAGCCCGGCAGGTAGCCCGCGAAGCAGTTCTGCGCGGACGCCCCCATGCCGAAGTGCGCGCCCAGCGAGATGCGCTCCGTCAGGTCATAACCGATACCCAGTTGCAGGTACGTCTGGGCGTTCGAGTAGGAGTTCTGCCCGCCGACGGTGAAGAACACCCCGACGTTGGTGTCGGTATAGAAGCCTCGGCGCGGTTGGAACTCCACGCCCTCCGGCGGCGTGCCCGCGAGGGCCGGAGAGGACAGCAGGGCGACTGCGAGCGCGGCGACCAGTTGGGACTTGTTCACGGGACCTCCCCACACGAGGCCCTCCCGGTCCAACCGGAAGCGGCGTGGGACGTTAGTGACGCCCCCTCGACACGGCAACGAGGGGTGGGAATGAAGGACGCGCGGACGTCCACTACCCCTCTCCGCCCTCGGAGCCCGCCGGCGAGAACATCCACGGATACGTCACGGCCACCACACCGCCGCCCTTGGGCTCCGGGAACTTCCAGCGGCGGATGCGCGAAATCATGCACTGCTCCGCGCGGGAGTTGTTCAGCGTCGACTCCGACACGGTGGCGTCGGACACCGCGCCCGTGGGGTCGATGGTGAAGGCCACCGCGACCTTGCCCGCGAGGCTGGGCTCCTTGTTCAGCTCCGACTCGTAGCAGTACTTGATTTCATTCTGGTGGCGGCGAATCACCTTCGCGATGACGTCCTTGTCCAGGCCGCCCACCACGGTCGTCTTGCCGGGGATGACCTTGGTGATGGACTTGCCGCGTCCCCCCAGGTCGATGCCACCCGTGCCGCCCGTGCCGCGCCCATCGCCCCGCGTGCCCAGGCCGCCGATGCCCATGGCCGTGCCACCGCCACCCGTGCCGGCGCCGCGAGAGCCCAGGCCGCCCGCGCCCTGCGCGTCACCCATGGCCGCGCCGCCCTTGAGGCCGCCCAGCATGTTGTTCAAGCCCGTGCCGAAGCCGCCCGGCCCGAACACGTCCGAGGCACCGCCCTTCAAGCCCTTGAACGCGCCCAGGAGGCCGACCTTGCCCACCACCTTGCGGTCCTTCTCCTTCTTGGACTTGTCCACCATGGGCGTGCCCGGCTTGGACGGCGCGGCCTCCTGCTGCTTCGCGTCCTCCTTGCCGAACTTGCCTTCCTCGTCCTTCGCCTTCGCGCCCTCTTCCATGCCGGAGAGCTGGAGCTTCTTCTGCTCGATGCGCTTCTCGGGGGTGACGAGGAACTTCGCCACGCGCTGCTGTGACTCGAAGATGTCGTCGTGCGGCGCCATCTCCGCGCGCGGCGTCAGCATCATCGCCAGCACCACCGCCAGGCCCGTGAGCACGCAGATGCTGGCGATCTTGAAGAACGTGAAGTCCGTCTCCGCCAGCGTGCTGGTGGCGATGGCCGGCGAGGGCTTCACGTACCGGGCGACGAAGGTCATCGTCCCGACCGTCACCTCCACGCGGTGATGCAGGCCCACCTTGAAGACCTGCTCCGCGTCCTCGGCGGAGCCCGTGAGCTGGCCCGCGGCGCGAAGCGTGTCCTTCGGCTTCACGTGCCCGCGCTCGGTGACGATGACGCCCGAGCCCTTCGGCGCGTGCACCTCCAGCAGCTCACCCCGGCCGACGGCCAGCACGTGCCGCGCGCCCACCGACGGCGCGTTGACGTTGAAGCAGCTCTTCTTTCCATCGCCGATGGTGACGGGGACTCCGTCTCCGAAGTGCCGCACCTGCAACAGCGTGTCGCCCCACAGCATCGCCACCTGGAGCACCTTCTCCCGGGCCGTGGGCATCGCCTCGACGGGGAGCGGCTCGCGCAGCTGCGGGAGCACCACGCGGCCCGGGGCCTCGCCGACGGCGGGCCTGGACACGGAGGGGCGGACCGGCGGCGAGGGGGGAGGCACCGCCACGGGTGTCACCGCGGGCTTCATGGTGCGCTCGGTGCGAAGCCCCCCACCCGAGGAGCCCGAGGACTCCGTGCGCGCCTGCGAGAAGACGAACTCGCCTCGCGCCGTGCTCCCCGCGGCCGACGGCGGCGTCACCACCTGGGGCCTGGGCATGGACTCGCGCGGAGGTGGAGGTGGTGTCCGCTGCGTCACCGAGCCTTGGAAGGGCTGCCCCGAGACCTGCGCACCCGCGGGAGCACGACGCTCCGGCGCGGCGCTGTCGAAGAGGACCTCCACGCGCGTGCCGCCCACGCACAGCACATCACCGGGCTTGAGCGCCGTGGGGATGACCAGCCGCTGGCCGCTGATCTCCGTCCCCGCCTCGCTGCCCAGGTCGATGGCCGTCACCGAGCCATCCTTGTCCACCTTGAGCATCACATGGAGGTTGGAGACCCGAGGGTCCTGGAGCTTCACCGCCGCCTGGGCACCCGAGCCCACGATGACGCTGTCACCCTCGGAGATGGTCTCCACGGTGGAGCCATCCGGGCCTGTGATTCGAAGGGTCAAGCTGTTGTTCTTCGCCGCCGCCATGAGGATTCTTCCTTCTTCCCTTCCACACCCGACCAACGCCTGACCGCCACCGCTACAGGTTGTCGACGGACTTCTGCAGCTCCGGGTCGAAGTTCTCCCGGACCTTGATGAGGCTCTGGAAGTCCGTCTTCTTGCGGTGGAGCACGTACGAGCCTTCGGGCTTCGTCAGCTCGCCCTCGACCGCGACATCCGTGAAGTCGATGACTGTCTTCTTCTTGAAGACAGTCCGGTCCTCCTCCTGGATGACTTTCACCGAATCCTTGGGACGCTCCGGTGTCTGCGCCATCACCGCCGGCGCCCAGAGCAACCCCACCCCGGTCATCACCGCTGCCAGTCGTCTCATCACCGCCTCCTGTTGCATGGGGCGGTCCAAATCCAAGTCCTCGATTCCCATGGACCTGGCTTGTCGCCCTCTCAACAGGGGCATGGAGGGTGAAAAAACTTCTCCCCTGCCCCTGTCATGATTCCTGTCCTACTTCGACGGAGAGGGGCTCTCTCCGCCCGCTTCTGGAGTGGCCGGAGCGCCCTGATCCTCGAGCGGCTCGGGGGCTCCCTCGGAAGTGTTCTCCGGTGCATTCTCGGGAGCATTCGCGTCCTGGGGCAGCTGGTTCAGCAGGGAGCCCGCGCCGCCCGTGGCCGCGTCCTGCTTGTCCTCGGCGCCGTCCTTCTTCGGGTCTCCCTCGGGGCTCGCCACCGCCGCCGCCGCGTTCGCGGGCGGGGTCTTGAGCATGTTCTGGAGCCCTTGGACCTTGGCGGTGATGAGCTGTCTGTCTTGTTCGCTCGTGGACTGCATTCCCTTGCAGCGGTCGAGGAAGGCGATGGCTCGCTCCCAGCCCGAGCGCTCCGAGGCGAAGGCCCAGCCCGCGCCACACACCGCCTCCGGGAGGTTGTCTCGTGTGGCGAGCACCTTCTCGAAGGACTCTCCCGCCGCGAGCCCCTTCTTGGGGTCGCGCCCCTTCTGACCATCCAGCGCCCAGGCGAGCGAGAGGCGGGCCTCCATCGAGTCCGGCTCGAGCTCCAGCGCGCGAGAGAAGGCACGCTCCGCGCCCGCGTAGTCGCGATAGCGCAGCGCCAGCGCCCCGAGGTTGAGATAACCAGGGCTGTATTTGTCATCCAGTGACACGGCCTTCTGGAACTGCGCGAGCGCCCGGGAGCGCTCATCCAGCTTCAGGTAGACCATGCCCAGCAGGTTGTAGAGCGACGGGTCCTTCTCCGACTGCTTGCGCGCGGTGCCCACGAGCAGCTCCGCCAGCCGGTACTTCTCCCGCGCGTACGCGACATAGGCCAGGTTCTTGTACGCCCCCGGGTTGTCCTTGTTCCGCTCGAGCACCCGGCGCGCGGTGGCCTCGGACTCGTCGAGCTTCCCCGCCTGCCGATACGTCGCCGACAAGCCATTGAGCAGCATCGCGTCGTGCGAATGCCCGGGTGCCTTCAGCGCCTTCTCGAAGAGCGCAATCGCCTCCGGCCCGCGCTCCTGCTTGCGATACACCGCCGCCAGGTTGAGCACCGAGGACGTGTGCGACGGGTCTCGCTGGAGCACCTGCTCGTAGGCGCCGCGCGCATCCTCCACGCGCCCCTGCCGCTCGGCGATGAGGCCCAGGTTGAAGCGTGCGTTGAGGCTCCCCGGCGCCTTCGCCAGCACCATCTCGAAGCCATGGCGCGCGCCGTTCAGGTTCCCCGCCTCGAAGGCCTTGATGGCGGCGGCGAACTCCTCGGAGGCCGTGAGGTCCTTCGGCGGCGGAGGCTGCGGTGCCACCGCTGGGGGAGGAGGCGCCGCCGGAGGGGCCTTCGCCTGGGTCGTGACGGGCTTGGGCGTGGGGGCCGTCGCACACGCGGCCATGAAGGCCGCCGAGCCCACGAGGAGCGAGCGCCAATACCCGAGGAGTGGCCTCGTCACGGGACGCGCCTTCGTCTTGTCATGCATGCGGAGCCAGCTCATGGCCGCACCTCCTTCGCTTCGGCGGTGGGTGCCTGGGTCCTCTCCTCCGAGGCGGGAGGCGTCGGTGAGCCCTCGCGCTTCCCCGAGGGTGCGGCGGGAGCCTGCGGCGTCGAGTGGGGAACGGGCGAGGCGGCGGCCGCCGTCGCGTCCCCGGGCTCGCGCGCGAGCTCCGCCAGGGCCAGGGCATCGCTGGCGCGGAAGTCCACCTGCTTCACCTGGGCATAGGTGCCGGGGTGGAAGCGGTTCACCTGCTCCTGCGCGGCGAGCGTCCAGGGGCTGTAGACGCCCAGCTCGTAGGCCTTCTCGAGCGCCTTCTCCAGCGCCTCGTTGGCCTTGTCCTCCAGCGGCAGCGCCAGGTTCTCCAGCTCACCGCGGTACATCCCGAGCTGCTCCTCGTCGAGCCCCGTCGGGTCCGGCGAGTCCATGATGTTGCGCGCGAAGTCGGCATACGCGAGGCCGATGCGCGTCAGCGACGCGATGCCCCACTCGCCCGAGCCCGTGGCGAGCACCGCGAGGTACTCCTTCTCCACGCGCTGGATTTCGCGCTGCTTCGCGGCCAGGTCCCTGCGGATGGTGCTCACGCGGGAGAAGCGGATGTCCGAGTACCGCTTCCACGCGGGCTCCAGCGCCAGGAAGCGCGCGTGGGCATAGGCGTTGAGCATCGTGTCGTCCTTGCGCGCGGCCTCCGGCAACCGGCTCCAGGAGCGGACCAGCTCGCCCTGGAGCTGCTCCTGCTCACGTGAGTTCTTGAGGTGCTGCCACGCGAGCAGCTCGTGGTAGCGCGCCAGGTAGAGCTGCGAGGCCGTGGTGCGGGAGTCCCGGCCAAAGCCATCCGCGAAGGCGCCGAAGGCCCGCGCCGCCTCGCTCCACTTGCGCTCCTTCTCCCAGACGAGCGCCGCCGACCAGGCCACCTGCGGCACGTCCTTGCGCTCGCGGAACCGCGACACGTAGGCGTTGTAGGCGGCCACGGCCTTCTGGGCTTCCCCCGCGCCCTCCCACCACACGCCCGCGTTGAACTGGGCGTCCGCTACCCAGGCGCCCGCTTCATCCACCAGCAGCTTGCGCTCGGCGGCCAGCTGTCCGTTGCGCGAGGCCGCGTCTTCGTCCATCCCCTGGACGTCGCTCTTCTTCGGCGCAGGCTTCGCGCGAGCGCTCTTGCGCTTCTTTCCTTCCGACTCCCGAGCGCTGACCGCGGCGTCGTACGCGGAGATGAACGACTCCGCCATGAAGGCGGCCTTGCGGTAGTCAGCGACCTTCTCGTAGAGGCCCGCGAGCGTGTAGCGCGCCTTCAGCTCGAAGGGCGTGCGGGGGTACTCGGCGAGGACCCGTTCACCGGCCTCGATGCCCCGGTCCAGCTCGCCCGTCTCCTGCGCGATGGACATGGCGTAGGTGAGCGCGCGGTCCGCGTTCTCCGACCTGGGGAACTCCTTGACGAACTTGAGGAACTCCTCCGCGGCCTTCTTCGGATTCTTCTCCTGCTTGTAGACGACCTCGTCCACCCACTTGTAGTGGCTGCCTTCCACGACGCGCGACACGCGGGCCGCGAACTCGGAGCCGGGCTTGGACAGCTTCTTGTTCTCGAGGAACCGCCGCGACAACGTGGAGAGCTCCAGCCACTCCTGCCGGCTCTCCAGCACGTACATCGTGAGGTCCGCCGCGTCGCGCGAGCGCCGCTCCTCCGGGAACTTGTCGATGATTTCGCCGAAGCGGTGCGCCGCGTCCACGAAGTGGGCCCGGTCGTAGAGGATGACGGCCGCCTGGTAGCGCAGGTCGATTTCGTCCTGCGTGTCCGGGTAGAGCTTCACGAAGGTGTCGCACGCGGACACCAGGCGCTCCTCGAAGCGGGTGAGCTGCTCGGCCTCCCGCTGCTTCGCGTCGCGCTTGACGATCTTCTGCCGGGCGACGTCGCCCTTGTCCTTCTTCTCGTCGACCTTCTGTCCGTCTCGCAGGTCGCTCCGGGCGAGCTGCCCCCGCTCGATCTTCACCAGCTTGTCGTAGGCGAGGATGGCGTTGAACGCCGCGCTCTTGCGGTAGCTCTCGTTGGAGACCTCGCGCGCCGAGTCGCGGTCCGGGACCTTGAACGCGACGACGGCGTCGTACTCGGCGGCGGCGGCCTCCCACTCCTCCAGCGCCCAGAGAATCTCCGCGTAGAAGAAGCGGAGGTTGAACGCGGAGTCCGCGACGAAGTCGGGATTGGCGTTGGAGGCGAACGCATCCACGTATTGTTTGTAGATGTCTCGCGCGAGCCGGTAGGTCTCCACCTGGCGCGTCTTCTGCGCCTCCTGGTGGTACTCCGTCACCATCACCCGCATCGCCTCTTCGGTGACGTTGAAGGCGTTGCGCAGCACGGTGGCCTTGCCCTCGTTGGCCTTCCACCACTCGCCGCCGGGGCTGTAGAGGTCCACCATCCGCTTCATCTCCTTGCGGACCTGCTGACGCTGACGCAGGCCCTCGAAGGCGCGGACGATGGCTTGTTGGTACTCGGGCGCGCTGGCGCCCATCGCGTCGCTGTCGATGAGCGTGCGGTACAGGAGGATGGCGCTGTCGAAGTGGCCCGCGTCGACCAGGCCCGCCGCCGTCTTCGCGATGAGCCGCCCCTGCCGCGCCGCGGGCGCCTTCTCGCGGAAGTACGCGATGGCCTGCTTGGGCTGGTCCAGCTGGACGTAGAAGACCGTCAAGTCATTGAGCGCCTCGGTGCGCAGGTCGCCCAGCTCCGGCTGCTTCGCGGCGTAGTCCACCACCTCGTGCAGCTTCTGGAGGCCCGCGTCGTAGTCGCCGGTGTTGTAGTCACACCAGGACAGCTTGTAGACGGCGTAGCCATAGATCTTCGGCACCTTCGAATCGCGTGCCTTCTCGTAGTTGGCCTTCGCTGGGATGAGCTTGTTCGACTCGAAGTAGTGATTGCCGAGCTGGATGTAGGCGTCCGGCACGAACTGCGAGCGGGGAAACTCCTGGATGAGCTCCTCGTAGCGGGCCACGGCCTCCTCGCGCCGGCCCAGCTCGTAGAGGTTGTAGCCCATGGAGAAGAGGACTTCGTCGCGCTGCGGATAGTTCGGATACGCCTTCAGGATGTCCGCGTAGATGGCCATGGTCTCCGTGCGGAACCGCTCGCTGTCGCGATGGTCCTGCTTGGGAGCCTCGGCCTTCTCGCCGCGGGCCACGGCCTCGTCGTACTTCTTCTCCGCCGCGAGGAAGCGGTCCATCTCCAGCTGGTAGAGGTACTTGGACTTCTCCCAGTACAGCTCCGAAAGCCGGTAGAGCATCTCCGCCTTCTGCGGGTTGCCGTCCTGGAGCTTGGGGATGAGGCGCTTGAAGGCCTCGATGGCCTCGTCGCGCTTCTTGTCCGCCAGCGCGTTCTTCCTCGAGTCCGCGATGCGGGGAACGTCCGCGAACTTCGCGGTGGCGGGCTTCACGCGCGCCGGACCTCGCCGCACATCCTCGGCGGCGACTCCGGGCGGCGGCGGTGTCTTCGCCTCCGCCTTCTTCGCCTGTGCTCCCTTTCGTCCGCCCTTCTCCGCCGCACCCGAGGACTTCGACGTCGACGCCGCCGCGGGCTTCTTCACCGCCTTGCGCGCGGGCGCTTCCGCCGCCTCTCCCACCCCGCTGGCTGCGAGCGCCACGCCCACCGCCAGCGCACCGAAACGAAGCACCACCTTCATGCCAGCCCCCGCCTGTGAAGCCGCCCCGACCACCGCACCGCCGTCCGCCCGGCGACAAGGGACGAACGAAAGTAGACGCGCCCCCCTTCATTGAGAAGTGGCGGGCCACCCGCTCACGGCATCAATGCGTCTGGGTTTCCGGTGTCTTCGCCGGACAACCACGCTTCAGCGTGTATTGGTAGTAACCAATCTCGTCGATCCAGAACTCGCCCTGGAACTTCCAGTAGTTCCACGCAGGCCCCGGCATCTTGGGGCGATAGAGCGACTGACGTGTGAGCAATGCCTTCTGGTCCACTCCCGCCTGCAGCAAGTCCTTCTCGTCCAGCGCCGTCTGCACCCGGATGATCTCCGCCTGGTCGGAGAACGTCCGCAGGTTGTCCACCGCCTCGCGCATGCGGCTGCGCGCGAGCGTTCCACCCACCTGGAGCAAGGTGCCTCGCACGTCCTCCAGCGCGGCCACCGTCTGCTTCGCCAGCGGAGTGCCGCGCCAGGGCCCGGCGCGCAGGCCCTGCTTCTCCTCGTCCAGCCGCGAGAGCACCCGCATCACCTCGCGGATGCGCTCGTTGTTGCGCATCCACAGGTACACCGGACGCGGCAGCCCCTTGTTCTCCGAGGCGACCAGGTTGAACGCCTGCACCAGGTCCCCGTTCTCGGCGGCGAAGGGCTCCAGCTGCTTCGCCATGGGGCCATACAGCGCGTCGAAGGCCGCCAGCGTCGTCTTCACCTCGTCGTAGAGGCACGAGTAGTAATAGACGGTCGCCTTGAGGATCCACGACTCGGGCTGGAAGGCTCCCGCGAACTGGGGCGCGTGCAGCGCCTGGAGGCTGCCCAGGCTCCCGCCGAAGTCCTCGTTCTGGAAGCGCGCGAAGCCGTTCTCGAAGAGGGCCTGGTCCCAGTAGCGCGAGTAGCGAGGCACCTGCTCGTACGCCGCGGAGGCCTCCGCGTATTCGCCCCGCCGGTAGTGCAGCCGCCCCAGGCCGATGAGGGCCAGGTGCTGCGTCGCGCGAAGCTCCACCTGCGGCTCCGTCCCGGACAGCGCGACGTTGAAGGCGGCCAGCGCCTCCTTGTCCAGCGTGTCGCCCTCACCCGGGCGCCCCGGGAAGCGAGGGTCCGCCAGCACCACGCCCAAGAGGTAGCGCGCCTTCGAGTAGACGCGGCTGTCCTTCGGCACCGCCTCCAGCAGCGTCCGCGCCTCCTCGAAGCGCATGCGGCGCTGGCTCACCGTGCCCACCAGGTAGTTGATGCGAGCCAGCACCTCCTTGGGCAGCGTCACCCACTGGTCCCGCACCTCGTCCGAGTACGCCTGGTTGAGGATGCTGGGGATGAGGTTCTGCTCGTCGAGCTGCTGCTGCATGTCCACCAGCCCCTCCACGCCCTTGAGGTACGAGGGGTGCGAGGGCCCGGCGTTGACGATGGCCGCGTAGGAGATGAAGGCCGACACCAGCAGCCCCTCCTTCGCGAGCGACTGGGCCAGGAAGTACTCGGCCTTGCCGCGCACCTGCGCGTCACCGCCGGACTCCGAGGCCTGGAAGAAGAGCGGCGCGGCGGTGTCGAAGTCCCCCGCGTTGAAGGCGGCCAACGCGCGGTTGTAGCCACCGGAGTCCTGCTGCGCGGCCGCCGCCAGCGGCGCGAGGACGACAAGGAGTCGAAGCAGTTGGTTCATGGCGAATCGTGCCCTCATGACGCGCTCACACTCAGAAGAGGAACGAGAAGCCGGCGTAGAAGCTGATGTTGTTGAGGACGTCCGAGGAGGGCTCGGCCACCAGGTCCCTCCCCAGGATGATGTCCTCGCGGTAGTTCTTCTTCGTCTTGGGGTCCACGCCGTCGAACTTCTGGTACTTGCAGCTGCCACTCAGTTGCAGCGTGCCGAAGTCCTGACCGCTGGTGCGCGCGGCCTCCAGCTTCTCGAAGTCCGCCAGGTTGCACCCATCCACCTTGTCCACCCGGGCCGTGTAGATGAGGTCCCTCACCTCCAGGCGCAGCGCGTACGACTCGCCGAACTGGAGCCGGAAGCCGCCGCCCACCGAGCCGAGGAACTTGGTCCCCGTGTCACCGAAGCGCGCGGGCACCGTGTAGCGACGGCCCTCCACTTCGTTGGCGACCTCGGGGCGGATGAGGTGCCGCGTGGAGCCCACGCCCGCGCCCCCGCTCAGCACCAGGCTGAACTGCGCCAGCTTGTCGTCGAGGAACGCGAACTTCCCATACAGCGGCGTCACCTCCACGCCCGCCTGCGCGCCCCACACCAGGAGCAGCGACGAGGCCGCTTGCGCCTGCTCGCGCACCTTGTCGATGAGCTCGAGGTTGAAGTCGCTCTCGTTCGTGTGCCAGTTGTATTGGCCCGTCACCTGGACCGCGAAGTTCTCCTGCAGGTGGTAGCTGTAGTGCAGCGCCGTGCCCGCGTGGTTGGTGTACTTGCCGTTCACCTGGACGACGGCGGGGTACAGCGCCAGCTCGTGCTTGCTCTCGTCCGCGAAGCGCTTCTTCTGCACGATGTGCAGCGACACGTTCGGGTTGTAGAGCGGCGCGCCGTTCACCAGCTCCTGCTGCCGCGCATCCGTGGTGCGAGGCGCCTCGTCCGAGGACGCCAGCAGCGGCGCGTCATCGGGCGTCACCGGCGCGGCCTCCTCTTGCGCGTGCCCCGGCATCTCCACCACCTCCGGCACCGGCGCGCTGTCCTCCATGGGCGCGAGCGCGGGCTCCACCGACGGCACCTCCGTGGGTGCGACCGGGGCGGGACGCGACATGGGCGCCCGAGGCCGCTCCGGCTTCGGCGCGGGGCTCTCGGGAGGCGGAGGCACGGAGGTCTCCGCGCCCGGCGCGGGCACGGACGGGCTGCCCTCCAGCTGGGCGAGCACCTGCCCGGGTTCAGGAAAGCGCGGGGCGGACTGGGCCGCCGTCGCGACGAGCAGCGCGAGGGACAGAATCGGTCGCATGGTTGAGCGGGCCCTAGAAAGAGAAGGTGTAGCCAAGATCGAACTGCACCAGGTGGGTGAGCCCCGGGCTGCGCGCGGACTCTCCCGTCACACGGCCGGACTCCCACTCCTCGCGGACCAGGTTCACCCGGTACTGGTCCTTGAACACCCAGTCGCGCAGCTCCAGCCGCAGGCCGTGCCGGTTGAGGATGAAGAAGCGGAAGCCCACCGCCGCGGACACCATGGGCGCCACGCGCGTCTCCCGGACCCAGTAGTCCTCCGACGCGGAGTCCCGGTCTCCCAGCTCGCCGCGGTTGTCGCAGACGCCCTGCTCGCGGTTCACCACCTGCGAGCACTGGATGACGGAGTTGCGCTTGAAGCTGCCCATGCCCCCGCCGGCCCAGACGTAGGCCTGGAAGTGCGCGGGGAGATCAGAGACCAGGCTGAGCTTCCCGTAGATGGGCGCCCAGCGGATCCCCGCCACGCCGTGGAAGTTCATCTGCCAGAGATCTTCCAGCTCGTCGGTGACGCGCTTGTCCTCGCGCGCCAGGAAGCTCTCGGAGATGGAGCGCGCCAGGCCCGTGTGACGGCTGGCCGCGTAGCCGACCCGCGCCTCGACGGCCAACGTGTTGAAGACGTTGTAGGCCAGCCCCGCGTCGAAGAAGTAGTGCGCCGTCAGGTGCGTCTGGAGCGGCAGCCCCACCCCTAACGACACTTCCAGATGTCCGCCCGGCTCGTACAGCCGGTTGCGGACAACGACGTTGTCGAGGACGGCCTCGTCGGCCTCCTGCGCGGCAGCCCCCGCGGCCGTCAGCCACACCATCAATGGAGCAAAAACGCGAAGCGTGCGTGCGTTCATGGTTCCTGCCCGGCCCCAGGCACCTGGGTCCGCCGTGTGAGGGAGTCAACTGCCTCCCGCATCCCGGGCACCCGCCTCACCCCTCGTGCAGGTCCCTTCGTGGCGAATCCATGTGCGCACGCCTTCCACTCGCGACAAGCCACGGAGCCCCAGGGACGGAACTCTTTTCCCCCCAGAAGCCCTCGCCCCGCCCACCGGTCAACGTTTCCCGGACCGGGGATGCCCCAGCGCTGGCGACTCCCACCTCAGGGCGTCTCCACCCTGGGCACACCCCTACCCACCCCCGGGCAGCCCAGCTTCGACCCGCAAAAAGCAAACGCCCCGCCCGGATGCCCGAACGAATCGGGCCCGGAAGCGGGGCGTCTCAAGAGGGCTTCCCGGAGGAAGCCTCTCGACAGCGGATCAGGCGCGCTTGGCGGCCTTGTGCTGCTCGCGCATCGCGACCTTGATGCTGGGGCGCAGGAACACGATGCCGTTGTTGTGGCCGGGGACCGCGCCCTTGACCAGGACGAGACCCTTCTCCGTGTCCACCTCGACGACGGTCAGGTTCTGCGTGGTGACCTGATCCACGCCGTAGTGACCCGGCATCTTCTTGTTCGGGTAGGTACGGCCCGGCGTCTTACGCTGACCGATGGCGCCCGGGTGACGCTGATACTCGTGCGTACCGTGCGTCTTCGTCTGCGAACCCTTGAAGCTCCAGCGGCGCATGACGCCGGAGAAGCCGCGACCCTTGGTCACACCCGTGACATCCACGAGCTGGCCCTTGGAGAACAGGTCCGCCTTGACGGCGTCGCCCACATTGAAGGAGCTGGACTCCTCCACCGTGACGCGGAACTCCTTCACGTGGCGGCGGAACGGGACGTTGTTCTTCTTGAAGAACCCCCGCTCGCACTTGTTCAGAATCTTCTCGCGAATCTCACCAAAGCCCAGGGTGACCGCGGAGTACGAATCCTTCTCCGGGGTACGCTTGCCCACGACCTGGCAGGTGCTCACGTCGATGACCGTCACGGGAACGAGGTTGCCCTCGTCATTGAACACCTGGGTCATCCCGATTTTCTTGCCAATCAGACCCTTCACGTCGTCCTCACACTGCCAGCGCGCGTAGGCGCGGAAAAACCCAATAAAATCAATGATCTGGCCCGCGAACTACCCTGCGGTCCCCAGGAAGCGGCGCAATGTAGCAGACACGCCCATCACGTCAAGCACTACGGGCGGCAGGCCGCATCACTGTGCGCGATCAAGCCGTGGGTAGAAGGCCGTGAGCTGCGCATCAGCGATGCGCTGAGAGTACACGTCCTCCCCCAGCAGGAACAGCGCTTGATCCAGATAATCCTCGGCGGCCTTCACCTGTTCCTCCATGTTGGCGATGGATTGATCCAGGTCGGCCATGCGCTGATCATGCTCGGCCAGCCGGGCCTCGGCCTCGTCCTCCATCTCCAGGATGCGCTTGTGCGCCAGGATGCCGGGGGCGCCGGGCTGGCCGGGCTCGGGCGTGAGGGCGGTGGCCAGGCGGGCCTCCAGGTCCTCCACCTCCCGCCCCAGCCGCATCTGGGCCAGGCGGTTCTTCTTGAGGTTGGTGCGCGCGACGTCGATGCGAGCGGGGTCCTGCCGCGTCAGCTCCATGTCCTCGATCTTCTTCTCCAACTTGAGGAGGCCATCCTGGGCGTAGCGCAGCTCCGCGCGCCGGCTGGCGAGCGTCTTGCGCAGGTCCTTCACCTTGCCGTCGATGGCATCCACCGCCTTCTTCCACTTCCGGACCGTGGCGGAGAGGCCGACCTTCTCCCCTGCCTGCTCGTCCTGGAACTGCTGATAGGCGGCGTCCTCGTCGTTCATCTCCTGATCCAACCCGGCCAGCTCCTCGCGCCGGGCCACCACCGCTTCCTCCGCCTTGTAGACGCGGTCCATGGAGCGGGGGCAGTTCGGCTTGCCCGGGAGCCTGTCCCGGGCGAGGTCGCCGAGCTGAAAGATGAGGTCGTCGTAGCTCTCCTTCGCCATGGGCGGGTTTGTACGCCCAAGCGGCCCGGACTGTCACCGGGAGAGCAAGCCTCCGGCGCGTGTTTTCAGGGGTCGGCGGGCGCGGCGGCGGCGGGAGCGCTGACCATGGTGGACGAGGCCAGGGCCCCCTCGGCCAGGGCGAGCAGCTCCCGGGCACGGTCCTGCTCCTCGGTGCGGTTGAGCTCGCAGACCCAGGCGGAGGACAGGTCCGCCTGCTGGCGGGCCAGCTCGGCGGTCGTCTCATAGCGCGCGGCGGAGGCACGGGCGAAGGCGCCCTCCCGCCGCAGCTCCAGGAGCGTGTCCGCGTCCAGCTCGATCTCCTCGGGAGGCACCGGCAACGGCCCTCGTCCCAACGCGGCCAGCCGCGCGAGCAGCCTCGAGGCGTGCGCGCGGCAGAACGCGGCGAGCACCATGAGCCTCGCGCGGACTCTCGCGTCCATGATTCGCTCGGCGAGCATCGTCATCCGTCGGGCGGAGACGACCTCCGCCTCCCATGCGGCCGCCAGTGCCGCGGCCAGCCGGGTATGCCTCGCACCCATCTACGTCCCCCGATCCCTACCCTCTTCGAGCCCAACGTAGGGATGGGTGCCGCCAGATTCAACCGAGTGCCCGCTCGACCATCCAGTACCCACCAGCAGCGAGGATGCACACGGACAACACTCTCACCACCCCCCTGTGCACGGAGGGCCTGCGCTGAAGCATGCGCAGTGGCGGTAGCAACACGATGACCACGAGCGCCTGACCCAGCTCCACGCCCAGGTTGAAGCCCAGCAGCCCCTTCGCCACCGAGTCCCCCAGGCCATAGCCCGCCAGCACGCTCGCGAAGCCGAAGCCGTGCACCAGGCCGAAGAGGAAGGTGATGAGCGCGCGGTGGCGGTGCTCGCGCAGCACCAGGTTCTCCACCGCCACGTAGATGATGGACGCGGCGATGGCGGCCTCCACCCAGCGCGTGCGCTCCGCGTCCAGCACCAGCCACCCCAGCGCCGTGGCCCCCAGCGTGAGCGAGTGCGCCACCGTGAAGGAGGTCACCAGGAGCAGCACGCGCTTGAGCCCCCCGCCGACGAGCAACACCGCCAGCAGGAAGGCCAGGTGGTCCACGCCCTCGAAGATGTGGCGCATTCCCAACCCCACCCAGCCCGCGAAGCCCTCCACCGCCGACGGGGCGGCCTCTCCTGGACCTGGAATGGACAGCGACGGCTGCGCGGCATCCGCGAAGAGCGCGCCGGGGAACTCCCCTTCCGTCACGCTGCCCAGGATGACGCGATAGCCCTCCGGCAGCACCGACAGCAGGGGGTAGCGCTGGCGCAGCGCCCCCTCCGGGCAGGCGTAGGTGGCCGACAGCTCCACGAAGGTCTGCCGGACGAGCGCCGCATGGGACGTGCGCGTGCAAGGCTGACCGCCCGCGGTGAGCGGCATCGCATCCCAGACGCCCACCTCCAGCGCGGCGCGGCGCAGGTCCAGGTCCGCCTGGGACACGGCTCCGTCCGCGTCGGCGTCCGCGGGGACGAGCAGGCCCAGCGAGGCCGCCGTCAGCGTCAGGACCTGCCGCACCTCGGCCGCCCCGGGTCCGGCGCGGCGCACCTGCGTGTAGAGGATGTCCGCGTCGTGCGCGGAGGCGACGCTCGAGGCGAGCACGAACCAGCCCACGAGCAGCCGGCTCCAGGAGACCTTCGTCATGATGGCGCGCGAGCCTGCCGTCCTCGCGGGCCCGCGTCCACCCCGGGGGCACTATTCCGGGATGAGCTCCAGGTGGACCTGCTGCCGTCCGCTCAGGCCGCCATGTCTCGCGCCGCAGCGAGGACAGAAGATGAGCTGGTCCCAATCCCAGAGCATCTTCACGTCCTCGCCACAGCAGAGCATGGGAATCACGCGAAGGAGCTCGTCGGGCTCCGGGTCCATGGGCCCGGGCATCGACTCCGGCGCCACCGCGACGAACGTCGGCCTGGGATTGAGCGACAAGGTGCGGGTGACGTGTGAGAGCTGCTCGTAGCGGACGTGGTTGCCCCACGCGCGCGCCACGGACTCCAGATGCGTCTGCTGCGCGGGCGTGAGGAACGCATCGGCGCCCGCGCGGTGGCCGCAGTAGGGACAGCGCCAGACGGGCAACCCCTCCTCGCCCTCGTGTGCGTTCTCCAGCGAGAAGAAGGCTTGCAGCTTGTGGAGCAGCGCGCGGGCGTCGTGCGGGCCCGGTCGTGTCTTGAAGGGACGCAGGCAGCCGGGGCACTCACGGCGCGTGAAGCCCGCCGTGTCCCGGGGCAGGTCCACGCCCTCCGCCTCCAACCCTCGAGCCCTCATGTCACCGCCGTCCGCCGCCCCCGCGACATCACGCCCAGCACGAAGGCCCCCAGCGCGAAGAGCAGGAACAGGTGAACCCAGTTGCCTTCGGTGGAACCCGCCGTCAGTCCCAGGCACCACAACACCAGCAGGATCATCCCCATCGTCCAATACACGCGACCCACCTCCCCTCGCCCCTGGTGGAACCGCCCCAAACTAGGAACGTGGCTTCCCACCGGCAACCCGGTGTTTTTCACAGGAAGTCCGCTTCCCACTTCCGGGCATTTTTTCCGGCCGGTGAGAGGCCGCTCGGCGCGAGGGGAAGCCGTCGCCGCCGTGGATCCAAGGAGATGCACGCCCCGCACACCCGCGGAGAAACTGGCATGCCGTCTGCTTGAGTGCCCTCCCGTTGGAGCCGGATGAACACCCGGCGGCATGGGCGTGGCGGCACGGGGTGCCAGGAGGGCGGGATGAGGGGCTTGACGGTGGCGGTGGCTGCGGCGGCGATGCTCGTGAGTGGTGGGGCTGGTGCCTTCCCGGTGCAGGTACCGGTGGAGCCCCTGGGGGAGCCCGCGGAGATGACGCAGCTTCGCGTCCGGTTGGAGCAGGCGGAGGCGGAGCTGAGCGTGGCGCTCACCCGGCTCCAGGCCTATGAGGATGAGGCCGCCTATGAAGAGGCGGAGCGGCTGGGGGTGGCGGCGCAGGTGAGGGCCTCCGGGCTGCCCGAACATCAGCAGCGCCGCCTGGCGGTGGCCATCGTCCGCGAAGCGCAGAACAACGGCGTGGACCCGATGCTGGTCATCGCCGTCATCCGCTGTGAGAGCTCCTTCAACAACTATGCGGTGTCCCATGTGGGCGCGATGGGCTTGATGCAGGTGATGCCAGACACGGGGACGTGGCTTGCGGACAAGGCCGGCTTCCGGCTGGGTCGGAAGACGAACCTGTTCGACGCGGAAACCAACGTGGCCCTGGGGACGGCCTATCTGGCGGAGCTCATCGAGCGCTTCGGCACCGTGGAGAAGGCCCTGGTCGCCTACAACGCGGGCCCCACCCAGGCGCAGAAGATCCTCTCGAAGAAGGAGTCCCGCACGAGGTTCATGGCGGGCTATCCCACCAAGGTGGTGAAGGAGTTCCGCAAGCTGAAGGCACAGCAGGTGCGGGAGCTCACCACGCTGGAGGCACCCAAGACGGCGGGGCGCGAGGGTTGATGGATGGGTGACAACCGCGGCGCCTGTCACATGACAGTCGTGCAGTTGTTGCCGCGTGGAGGCTGAAATTCCTGTCCCTCCCAGTGCACTGTTCGCGCCCGGCTCGCGCAGGCCATGGACATTCCATGGTTTCCACAACCGCGAAGCTGGTCCGAAACGTGCTCCTACCGCCTGGCCCGCGTCCAAGGCACGGCGCGGACACGTCAGCCACGGGAGAGCACGACGATGGCGGGATTGGAGATCCACCGCGAGGACCTCGCAGGACAGGTCACCTTGCGGCTGGAGGGGATATTGGACGGCAAGACGGCCCTGCAGGTGCAGACGTCGTTGGAAGCCTTGCGGGGTCAACCCGTGGTGCTCGACTTCACCCACCTGCGCGAGTTCAAGGACAGCGCGGTGGGGGTGTTGACGCGGAGCATGGAGCACTCCGTGACGCTGCGCGGCCTGGCCGCCCACCATGAGCGGATGTTCCGCTACTTCGGTGTCACCACCGGCGCGGCGAGCAGTCAGCCGTACTACACCCCGGAGGACATCCTCACCCTCTGAGCAGCGGAGGGAGCGGGCGTCCTGAGCCGGACACCCGGGAGTTGGGTGTGCCGGCTCCCTGGGGAGTCGGATAGAGTGCCGGCAGATGAATCAGCCCGCCCGCGTCCTCGCCGCCGCAGCCCCCTCCCCCGCTACAGCGCACACGACGATGGACCGCATCGCCGCCGAGTTGGGGCGGGCCGTCCAGGGCAAGGAAGCCCAGGCGCGGCTGGTGACGACGTGTGTGGTCTCCGGCGGCCACCTCCTCCTGGAGGACGTGCCGGGTGTCGGCAAGACGACGCTGGCGGAGGCCCTGGCCCGCTCATGCGGGCTGAGCTTCGCGCGCATCCAGTTCACCGCGGACCTGATGCCGGCCGACATCCTGGGCGCCCAGATATTCCAGGCCCAGACGGCCACCTTCCAGTTCCGCCCCGGCCCCCTCTTCCGTCAGCTCGTGCTGGCGGATGAGCTGAACCGCGCTCCGCCCCGCACCCAATCCGCGCTGCTGGAGGCCATGGCCCAGGGCCAGGTGTCGCTGGACGGCACCACCCACGCGCTGCCCGCGCCCTTCACCGTCGTGGCCACGCAGAACCCCGTGGACTTCTCCGGCACCTACCCGCTGCCGGACTCGCAGCTGGACCGCTTCATGGTGCGCATGTCCCTGGGGCACCCCGCCCCCGAGGTGGAGGCCCGGCTCCTGGCCACGCGAGGAGGCGCCCCCGCGCTGGACGCCGTGAAGACGGTGTCGAGCCCCGAGGAGGTGGCCCAGCTGCGCGCGCTCGCGGCGGAGCAGCGGCTGGACCCCGCGGTGGCCGACTATGTGGTGCGGCTGGCCAGGGCCACCCGCGAGCACGGCGACATCGAGCGCGGGGCATCCACGCGCGCGGTGCTGGCCCTGGGGGCGGCGGCTCGGGCCCAGTCGCTGTGGGAGGCGCGCGACTTCGTGACGCCTGGAGATGTGCGGGCGGTGCTGGTGCCCTGTTGGGCCCACCGCGTGCTGCTCCGAAGCGCCGTGCAGGGCGTGACCGCACGCGATGAAGCGGCGCACCTGCTGGAGGAGCTGGTCCGAAAGGTTCCGGCGCCCCGGTGAAGCGGAAGCAGCAGCAGCGCTGGGCGCGGCTTCGCGCCTGGCTCACCCCGCCGCGCACCCTGAAGGTGACGCGCATCGGCCGCACCTATCTGGTGGTGACCTTCGGCGTGGGCCTGGGCGCGCTCAACACCGGCAACAACCTGCTCTATCTGCTGCTCGGCCTGCTGCTGAGCATGGTGGTGGTGTCGGGAGTCCTCTCGGAGCGGTGTCTCCGGGACTTGTCCGTGCGGCGCGTGGGCACGGATGAAGCCTTCGCCGGTGAGCCCTTCGCCTTCCGCTGGGCGGTCTCCCGCAAGCAGGGCCACGCCTTCGCCCTCACGCTCTCGGAGGAAGGCGCGCCCCTCGCGGGGGGCGGTGGCGTGGGCTACCTGCCCGCGGGCGTGGAGCACGTCGTGCGGGCCAACCTCACCGCGACCCGGCGAGGCCCCGTGCGCCTGACGGGCGTGCGGGTGACGACGACGTGGCCGCTGGGGTTGTTCGCCAAGACGCGGATGTTGCCCGTGGACGGGCTGCTGCTCGTCTATCCCCGGCGCGGTTACGCCTGTCAGGACCCGGGCGACGCGGAGCGAGGCCCCGTCGGGGAGGCGGGCAATCCCCGCCGCAATGACGGCAGCGGTGACGTGACGGGCTTGAGGGAGCTCGCCGAGGGAGAAGACGCCCGGCGCATCCACTGGCTCAAGAGCGCGTCGGTGGGAAAGCTGCTGCGCGTGGAGCGCGAGCGCGAGGAGCGCCGCACCTGGATGCTGGTGGTGGAGCCGGGCCTCGAGGGCGACGCCTTGGAGCGGCGCTGCGAGGAGGTGGCGGCCCTGTCCCACCGGCTGCTGGGCGAGGGACATGAGGTGGGCCTCGACACGGGCGAGCGGAGGATCCGCTCCGGCGCAGGCAACGCACAGGAGCGGCGCATCCTCCGCGCCCTGGCGTGGCTGGGCTTCGAGGGCGAGCGCGCGGAGAAGGACGAGGAGGCGGCATGAGGCAAGGCGCGCGGCTGCGGCTGGTGCTCAGGGACCTGGCCTCCGGATGCGCCTTCGCGTCCATGGCGGTGTCGGGCCAACTGCCGCTGTGGACGTTGGGCCTCTACTGCGTGGGGCTGGTGGCGGCGCTCGCGGGCAAGCGCCTGTTCGCCCGCCGCGCGAAGCTCACCGCGCTCCTGCTGCTGGGGGTCGCGGCCGTGCTCGTCCTGAACGTCACCTCGGGCACCCTCAACCTGGTGGTGGCGGCGTGTGCCTTCGCGGGGCTCATCTCCGCGCACCGGTTGTTGTCCGCCCCCGACCCGGCCACGGACGGACAGGTGCACCTGTCCGGGCTGCTGATGGTCGCGGGCGGCGCGGCGCTGTCGGGCGAGCTCGTGTACGGCCTGTTCCTCATCGCGTTCGGCGTGCTGGCCAGCCTCTCGCTGGCGCTGGGCGTGGTGGAGGCCGCCGTTCCAGAGGGCGAGCCGCTCCCGGTGCGCGCGGTGATGCCGCCGCTGTCCGTGGGCGTGGGCTTCGCCGTGGCCGGGGCCATGGCCTTCTTCATCCTCTTCCCCCGGCTCAACTGGAACATGACGGGGCCTCGCGCGGCGCCGGGGTTGGGGCCCGCGACCACGGGCTTCTCCAACACCGTGCGCCTGGGTGGTACGGGGACCATCAAGGGCAACCCGCGCGTCGTCCTGCGCGCCACGCTGAACCCGGACCCGGGCGGGGACGCCCTGGGCGCCTACTGGATTGGCCGCACCTACGACATCTTCGACGGACAGGAGTGGACGAGCGCGGGCGGCGTGAAGCGCATGCGCGAGCCGCTGCTGACGCTGCGCCCCGGTGGCGACAACCTGGTCCACCAGCGCGTGGAGCTGTTGCCCGCCTATGGAGGCCAGACGCTCATCGCCCTCGAGACCCCGTCGAGGCTGGGCAACGCGGTGGCCAACAGCACCACCGGCAGCCGCCGCGCGCCCCTTCAAGAGATGTATGGCGGCGAGGCGCGCTTCGCGGAGCCCGGGCTCTCCTATTCCTATGAGGCCTACAGCCTTCCGCCCGGAGGCAGCGGGGACTCGTTCCGGCGGCTGCCCTCGGTGGAGCAGGACGCGCTGCTCGCGCTGCCGGAGGCCTTGGACCCTCGCGTCTCCCAGACCGCGGCGCGCATCCTCAACGGCGAGCGCGAGCCCCTGGCCGCCGCGCAGAAGCTGGCCGCCTGGCTCCAACGCGAGTTCACCTACACGCTGGAGCTGAGCGGAGACCATGACGACCCGCTCGCGGACTTCCTCTTCGAGCGCAAGGCCGGCCACTGCGAGCACTTCGCCACCGCGCTCACGTTGATGCTGCGCACGCAGGGCATCCGCGCGCGGCTGGCCACCGGCTTCTTCGGCGGTGAGCGGGTGAATGACGCGTACATCCTCCGTGCGGGCGACGCCCACGCGTGGACCCACGTGCTGGTGCCCGAGCGCGGCTTCGTCACCGTGGATGCGACGCCTCCGGCGCACCGCCCCAGCCAGGGCTCGAAGTGGGTGCAGCAGCTGCTCGCGCTGTACGAAGCCCTGGAGTCGCGATGGCGCAACTCCGTGGTCGACTACTCCTTCCGAGACCAGGTCGATGTCGCGCGCGCCCTGGTGCGCCCGCCCAAGGGATCCGAGAAGGCCGAGCAGCGCCGCCTGCCTCCCCCCCGCGCCTGGGGCGCCGCGCTGGTGGCCGGCCTGGTCGTCTATGTCGCGTGGAGGGCGGTGACCCGCCTCGCGGGGCGGCCGCGGCCGCTCGACGCCACGCGCTTCGTGGACGCGGTGGAGGCCGTGCTCGCCTCGGCGGAGGTCTCACGCCGCACGGAGGAGACGCTCGAGGAGCTCGATGCGAGGCTCGCGCGAGAGCACCATCCGCTCACCGGCGCGCTCTCCCCTGTCACCCGCCGCTACCTGGAGGCCCGCTTCGGCGGCCGTCCCTTGCGTCAGGGTGAGGCGAGGCAGTTGCTGCGCACGCTCGAGGAAGCCGTCACGCAGCACACGCGGCTGACGGCCCGGGCCTCGCGCGCATCCTGAGCGACGCGGGCTCCTGGGTGAACGTCTCGCACGCCTGAGGTCGCCTGCTCTCCGGGCGTCCCCTCGCGCGCGAAAAAAGCCCCCGGACAGCATCCAGCGGCGTCGTTAGCGGTTCCTTCACGGGAAGGTGGATGCGGCCCTCGAGGTCCTCTCGCCAGAGGCTCCCTTGCCTGCTGAGTGGGGGCCGCTCGCTCGCCCGGTGCCAGGGTGAAACACGCCTTGGCGCTCCTCCCTGGAGGCGTCTCGTGCATCGACGGGCACATTCTACAGCCGCGAAGTCGCGCCGAGTTCCCATGCCGGCCGTAACGGTTACAGCCCTTCTTCTTTGTACATGAGCGCCGCCGACGCCAACCCCCCGCAGACATTGGGGAAGGCGCGGAGCACCGCCCTGGCACCGCGGTTGCTCCAGACAGACACCGTTCAGTCATCACGCGGTCCGAAAACCTAGCGGCCTCATCATCGGCGAGGCCCCACGTCGGGAGAACCCATCCATGCAGGCGTCCACCGAGCAGTCGTCCAACTCTGGCTCCCTGGCGATGTACCTCTCGGAGATCAACCACTACAACCTCCTCACCGTGGAGGAAGAGCAGGCGCTGGCGCGCACCTTCATCCGAGGAGAGCTGGCCGCGGGCCACCGGCTCGTCACCTCCAACCTTCGCTTCGTCGTGAAGGTCGCCTACGAGTACCGCTCCTACGGCATCAAGATGTCGGACCTCATCCAGGAGGGAAACATCGGCCTGATGAAGGCGGTGCAGAAGTTCGACCCGGACAAGGGCATCCGCCTCATCTCGTACGCGGTCTGGTGGATTCGCGCATACATCCAGAACTACATCCTCAAGAGCTGGTCGCTCGTGAAGCTCGGCACCACGCAAGCGCAGCGAAAGCTGTTCTTCAGCCTGGCGCGCACCCGGCGCGAGCTGGAGAAGTTCGGCAACGGCGAGGCCGTCGTCAACGTGGAGGAGATTGCTCGCCGGCTGCACGTGAAGCCAGGCGAGGTGCGGGAGATGGAGCAGCGCATGGGCGGCCGGGACTTGTCCCTGGACGCGCCCATGGGTGAGGACGGCGGCAACAGCCACGTGGACTTCGTGGTCAGCGCCGCCGCGCCCCAGGACGATGAGTTCGCCGACAAGGAAGAGGCGGGCCTCATCAACGCCCGCGTCCGCACCGCGCTGATGCGCCTGGACCCTCGCGAGCGCTTCATCATCGAGCAGCGGGTCATGAACGAGCGACCCATGACGCTCAAGGAGCTGGGCGAGCATTTCGGGTTCTCCCGGGAACGGGCCCGTCAGCTGGAGATTCGCGCCAAGGACAAGCTGAAGGCGGAGCTGGCGGCGCTGATGGCGGAGGTGGACCCGGAGGCGGCGTCCCTGCAGCAGTAGGGCCCATGTGACGCGGCAAGTCGGCCCTCCGCCGTGGGGAGGGCCCCTCGAGCGACCTTGCCCTTCGCGGGGCAAGGCGCTTGTCATTTGAGGAGCTTGGCTTCGCTGGCGGGCGGGGCCCTGCTAGAAGGGGCCCACGTCCCACCTAAGGAGCCTTTCGCTTGGCCCACGGTACCCCGCCGGTCGTCGACGAGCGTGTCCCGCTCGCGCAATCGCCCGAGTCCCCTCTGTACACACCGTTCATTCCCCCGACCCAGTCTCCCACGGAGATGACCCTCCGGGCCCTGTTGTTGGGCTCCGTGCTGGGCATCGTGTTCGCGGCGTCGTCCGTGTACCTGGCCATCAAGGTGGGCCTCACGGTGTCCGCGTCCATCCCGGTGGCGGTGCTCTCCATCGCCATCTTCCGGGCGATGGGCAAGTCCAACATCCTGGAGAACACCATCGTCCAGACGACGGGCTCGGCGGGTGAGTCGCTGGCCTTCGGTGTGGCGGCCGCGCTCCCGGCGCTGCTGCTGCTGGGCTACGACATCAGCCTGACGCACGCGTTCCTCACGGCCGCGCTGGGCGGCGTGCTGGGCGTGCTGATGATGATTCCGCTGCGCCAGGGCCTCATCGTCCAGGAGCACGGCAAGCTCCCCTACCCCGAAGGCACCGCCAGCGCGGACGTGCTCATCGCGGGCCAGGAGGGCGGCACCAACGCGCGCACCGTCATCATCGGCTTCCTGGTGGGCGGCATCTACAAGTTCGCCTACTCCGGCATGAAGCTGTTCCGCGAGGTGCTGAGCACGCCGCTCAAGGGCCTCAAGAGCGCCACCCTGTCGACCGAGGTGAGCCCGGAGCTGCTCGGCGTGGGCTACATCATCGGCCCGCGCGTGGCCGCCATCACCTTCGCCGGGGGTGTGCTGAGCTACCTCATCCTCATCCCCGCCATCTCCTTCTTCGGCAGCGGGCTGGACAAGCCGCTCCTGGTCCACACCGGGACGCTCATCCGGGACATGTCGCCGGACCAGATTCGCAACGCCTACGTGCTGTACATCGGCGCGGGCGCGGTGGCGACGGGCGGCCTCATCAGCCTGATCCGCTCGCTACCCACCATCATCGGCGCCTTCAAGCGGGGCGTGGAGTCGCTCAAGGCCTCGCGCGCGCACGGCGGTGTTCCGCAGATGCTACGCACCGACCAGGACCTCCCCATCACCGTGGTGCTGGTGGGCAGCGCGCTGCTGGTGCTGGCCATCTGGCTGGCCCCGCCGCTGCAGGTCAACTTCATGTCGGCCCTGCTCATCATCGTCTTCGGCTTCTTCTTCGTGACGGTGAGCGCGCGCATCACGGGTGAGATTGGCAGTTCCTCCAACCCCATCTCCGGCATGGTGGTGGCGACGCTGCTGGTCACCTGCCTCGTGTACCTGCTGATGGGCTGGACGAGCTCCGAGGACCGCTTCATGGCCCTCACCACGGCGGCCATCGTCGGCATCGCCGCGTCCAACGGTGGCACCACCGCTCAGGACCTGAAGACCGCCTTCATCGTCGGCGGTACTCCCAAGCGCCAGCAGATCGCCCTCTTCGTGGGCGTGCTCACCAGCGCCATGTTCATCGGCCTGGTGCTGGTGACGCTCAACCGTGGCGCCACCGTGACGATTCCGGAGCCGCACCCCGGCGTGACGGTGACGGAGATGACGCAGGAGACGCGCACCCAGTACACCTTCCCGTGGGCGGTGTCCGCGGACGCGCTGGCTTCTCGCGGCCTGGACGAAGCGGCGCTGCGCAAGGCAGCGTGGGCCCAGGGTTATGACCTGGCCTCGAACGGCGGCGCGATGGAGCTGCGCAGCTGGCGGCAGGTGAGCGCGCAGGACGTGGGCGCGGTGACGTTGAGCCCCACGGGCGGCTCGCAGGTGAAGGTCGCGGACCTGGGCGGCGTGACGCAGGGCCCGGAGCGCACCTTCAAGGAAGGCTTCGTGCGCGGCGCGGACACCCCGGTGCCCGCGGGCAAGTACCTGGTCGATGACGCGGGCAGCATCCAGTACGTCGTGGACCCGGGCATCGGCGGCCGCATCAGCACCTACGAGGGCCAGGCGCTCACGCGCTACGCGGCGCCCAAGGCGCAGCTCTTCTCGCTCATCATCGACGGCATCCTCACGCAGCGGCTGCCCTGGGACCTGGTGCTCCTGGGCGTGTTCATCGCGCTGATGCTGGAGCTGTGCGGCGTGTCCTCGCTGCCCTTCGCGGTGGGCGTGTACCTGCCCATCAGCAGCAGCGCGCCGCTCTTCGTGGGCGGCATGGTGCGCTACTTCGTCGACCGCGTGCGCGGCGGCGAGTCCGACTTCTCGCCGGGCACCCTGCTGTCCTCCGGCTACATCGCCGGCGGCTCCATCGCGGGCGTGCTCATCGCCTTCCTCGAAATCGTCACGGACGGCGCCGGCTCTCGCGCCATCAACCTGCCGGCGCTGCTGGGTCACGAGGGAGTCATCGGCGGCTTCTTGAACACGGTGGGCGAGAGCGAGCTGGCGCACCCGGTCTGGTCCAACATCTGGGGTCTGCTCTTCTTCGCGGGCATCACCCTGTTCCTGCTGCGCTCCGCGCTCAAGGGACAGAGCGCCGCGCCGTCGACGCCCCACGGGAAGTAACGCGACACCGGACGGCGCTCCCCAGGGGCGCCGTTCTCACCTGGATGTCATCGAGGCGGCGTGGGGCAACCCCGCCGCCTCGCTGTTCTTCCACCCGCAACGCCGCCCGCTCAGAGCGGGGCAATGGAAGCGGGCACCTGCTGCTCCGGGCTGACGCCACGCGGCATCTCCGCGCACACGTACTCGGTGCGCAGCGGCATGACGAGGCCCACCGTCGCCACGGTGACGAGCGCCCCCCACCACGGCGAGAACACGTCCACCCGGGAGACACCGTGGCGGCACTCGGATGCCGTCACATGGGGCGTCGTCAGCCCGAAGAACAGGCTCATCCCGGTGCGAGTCTCGGGCAGGCCATCCCGGGGGGCCCCTGTCCTCACACTCGTCCGAAAGCACCCCGACAACCCCACCACCAACATCCCACAGGCCATGACTCGCAGCATGGGCTCCACGCTCCTCGCGATACACCAGCCCGTGAAACATACCTGGGAAATCCTGGACGACCGTGTCGTGCTGGCCCCAGGTCCTCCAAGCGCGCGGAGTTCCACGTGTCACCGGCTGGGGTGCGAGAGGAAATCGCGGTAGGCTGGTGCTACCGCCCGAGCGGAGTGTTGCAAACGCATGGCCCAGCCCCAAAAGACCCAGGATGCGAGCACGGAGGCGGAGCAGTCTCCGGAGGTCCGCGAGAAGGTGGAGATGGCGCGCACGTTCGCCTTCCATCTGCTCAAGGGCATCAAGCAGATTGGCATGTACCGCCACAACGAAGCGCGCTTCCCGGAGTTCCTCGGCAAGGCCCTGGAGTCCATCGCCCAGTTCACGGAGAAGTTCGGCCCCCTGTCGCTGAAGGTGGAGCAGCAGAACCTGATGCTCCACGGCGAGACGCTCTTCTCCGAGGACACGCCGCTCCCCTACAAGTTCTACCGCGACGGCATCCGCCAGCTCATCTTCCGCACCGGCCTCACGGTGGAGGAACTGGTGACCTTGACGCTCATCGCCCTGTCGGAGCCCGAGCGCGGCGCCGACGACGTGCTGGCCCAGTTGTGGCGCGCGGGCATGGAGCACGTCGAGTACGTCGTGGTGGAAGGCTTCTCGATGGACAACGCCAGCGAGGAGGAGGTGCAGGTCGAGGTCGACAAGGTGGTCGGCTATCTCTACTCGCGGCTGCAGACGAACTCGGATGACTACCTGCGCTTCGCGCGTGTGTCCGCGGAGGACCTGGACTCGAAGCTGGAAGGCGTGGAGCAGATTCGCGGCCTCGTCGTCTCCGGGCGCCACGCCTCGGATGAGCTGAAGGCGAAGCTCCAGCGCGAGGTGATGGAGGAGGAAGGCTCTCGGCTGTTCCCCAAGCTGGTGAGCGCCGTCTTCCAGGTGGTGGAAGGTGGCGTGGAGGACGGCACGCTGCTCGAGGAGATCTTCGTGCAGCTCCTGGACATGCTCCTGCTCCAGGACGACTTCGGCACCGTCAACCAGATTGTCCTGAAGCTGCGCGCGCTCTCCCAGAAGGAGGCAGGTGCGTCGCTCTCCAAGCTGCTCGACTCCTTCCTCCACAGGATGGGCGAGGAGCAGCGACTGATGCGCCTGGGCGAATCGCTCAAGGGGGCTCGGCCCAAGCACCCCGCGGACGTGACGCGCTATCTCCAGGCTCTGAGCCGGGACTCCATCATCCCGCTGCTCACCGTGCTGGAGACGCTCGAGATTCCCGAGAACCGCGCGCTCTTGTGCGACGTGCTGGCCACCTTCGCGCGAGACATGCCGGAGCCCTTCGTGGCGAGGCTGACGTCGGAGCGTCCACAGACAGTGCGCGACATGGTGTACGTGCTCGAGAAGAGCAACCACCCCGAGCGCATCAAGATGTTCGGCCAGGTGCTCAAGAGCCCCAACCTCGTCGTGAAGCTGGAGGTGCTGGGCATCATCGGCCGCGGGCGTACGGGCGAAGCGCGCCGGCTCGTCACCGAGGCCCTGACGGATACCGTCTCCCAGGTGCGCATGCTGGCGGCTCGGCTGCTGCCGGAGTTCGACCGGGACAAGGCCTTCTCGGACCTGATGCGAATCGTCCGCGAGCCGGGCTTCGAGAAGCGCACGCCCGATGAGCGCGCGGCGTTCTACACGGCGGTGGGCGCCACCGGGACTCCCGGGGCGCTCTCACACATGCAGCAACTGCTGACGGTGAAGCCGTCCCTGCTCAACCGGAAGCGGGTGCTGGATGACAAGCTGCTGGCCGTCGCGGGCCTGGCCGGCGCGTGCTCCATCCAGAGCTACAAGATGTTGCAGGTCCTCATCGAGGACCGCACCCAGCCAGTGGACCTGCTCACCGCGGCGCGCAAGGCGATGTACCAGACGCGCAAGACGCTGTTCGGCGATTCGGCGCTCCCCGAGGAGGCGTAGTCCATGGCCGACAACCTGAAGGTCACCCAGAGCCAGGACGAGAACACCAACGAGTTCGGGCGAGAGCACAACGAGAAGCTGCAAGCGCTCTCGCGCTCCATGGTGGCCGGCCTCTACATGCTGGTGCGCTCCGTGAAGATGTATGACCCGGAGAACGCCGTCTTCCAGAAGCCGCTGCACCAGCTCCAGGACATCATCAATCAAATCATCGGCAAGGAAGGTCGACTGGAGCTGGTGGGCGTCAAGGACTCCTTCTACCTGAACAGCATGCTGGTGAAGGTGGACCTGAACTCCATCGAGAACCAGCGCTACCTCCTGACGGAGATGCGCGCCAAGGACGTGGGCGGCTTCACGCTCACCAAGCCAGTGACGGTGCCGGAGCTGAAGAACTTCGTCTGGATCTTCAGCAAGGAACAGTCGACGACCACCGAAGAAGACGGGCTGGCGGGTCGCAAGCTGCTCAACATGCGCGTGGCCAAGTTCTCCAAGCTCAAGGAGAAGTTGGACAAGGACATGAACGACCCGGGCGACCTCAAGGTGGATCGCAAGAAGTACGCGATGACCATCTACGCCCGCTCGGTCTTCTTCCTTACGAAGTACCTGGAGTCGGTGCGCGCCGGGAAGCCCATCAACGCCTCCAAGGCGCTGCGGCTGGTCCAGGACTTCGTGGACATCAGCTACGAGCAGCGCACGCACTTCCTGGGCATGACGACGATGCGGCGCGAGGACGACTACCTCGTCTACCACCAGGTCAACGTCGCCCTGATGTGCATCGTCTTCGGCGCGGAGCTGGGGCTGACGAAGCCGCAGCTTCGGGACCTGGGCTACATCGCCCTCTTCCACGACGCGGGCATGACGACGCTGCCGGAGGAGCTGGCCACCAAGCGTGGGGCGCTGACGCCGGAGGAGCGCGTGGCGGTGCAGCGCGCGCCGCTCATCTCCGTACGGAACATCCTCATGGAGAAGGGCTTCAGCCGCTCCACCCTGCTGCGCGTGGTGACGACCTTCGAGCACAAGACGGACTTCGGTACCGCCGTGCGCGACTCTCGCGGCAACATCCAGATGATCATCCCCAAGACGAACCTGGGGGTGTACGCGAAGGTCATCGCCATCTGTGACGCGTACGACGCGCTCACGTCCAAGCGGCCGTACCGTGACGCCTACGGTCCGGAAGTGGCGCTGATGCTGATGTGGACGGAGATGCGCAACAAGTTCGACCCCGAGCTGCTCGAGGTCTTCATGCGTGTCATGGCCATCCAGCCCATCAAGGTGCTGTCCAAGCGACAGCAGTCACTCAGCGTTTCCGGGCTATAGCCATCCTCGCGGAGGGCCGCGCCTTCGCGCCGGCCACTACTCCCGAGGCCGAGCCTTCGCCGTAGCGGCCTCTACTTCCAAGGCGGCGCCTTCGCTGCGCCCTCTTCGTCCAAGGCCGCTCTTTCACTTGCGGCCTCTACTCCGAAGCGGCCTTCTTCGAGACGGGCTTCTTCGCGGAAGCCTTCTTCGCGGCGGCCTTCTTCGAGACGGGCTTCTTCGCGGAAGCCTTCTTCCCAGCGGCCTTCTTCCTCGCGGGAGCCGTCGGCGGTGTCACGGACAGGGCATCGGGGCCTCGCAGCAACGCGAGCGCGGCGTTGAAGTCGTCGGGCACAGGGGCTTCCAGCGCGAGGTGCTTGCCCGTGCGCGGATGCGCGAACGCCAGACGCCACGCATGCAGGGCCTGCCGTCCCAATCGCTCCTGTGCGGCGCCCGCCTCGCCCTTGGGCTTTCGGCCCACCCCGTAGAGCGTGTCGCCCAGCAACGGATGACCCGACTCAGCCAGGTGCACGCGAATCTGGTGCGTGCGGCCCGTGAGCAGGTCCACCTCCACCAGCGCGGCGCCGTCGAAGGACTCGAGCACACGGAAGAGCGTGATGGCGGGCTTGCCCTCGCGCACCTTGCCGGTGAAGCGCTGGCGGTGCACGGGGTGGCGGCCATAGAGCGTCTCGATGCGCCCTTCCGCCGGAGGCGAGCCATGAACCACGGCGAGGTACGTCTTGGTCACCTCGCGACCCTTGAAGGACTTCTGGAGCGCGACGAGGGCCTGCTCGTTCTTCGCCACCACGAGACAGCCCGTGGTGTCCTTGTCCAGCCGATGGACGATGCCGGGGCGAAGCTCTCCGCCGACCCCCGCCAGGTCCTTCACCCGGTGCAACAGGGCGTTGACCAGCGTCCCCGACGCATGACCCGCGCCTGGGTGCACCACCATGCCCGCCGCCTTGTCCACGACCACGAGGTCCTTGTCCTCGTGGAGCACGGCGAGCGGAAGCTCCTCGGCCACCGGAACAGCGGCCACAGGCGCAGGGACATGGAGGGTGAGGGATTCTCCACCGCGCACGCGCATGGCCGCCTTCACGGACCTGCCGTCGACGAGCACATGCCCATCGTCGATGAGGCCGCGAATGCGGGAACGCGTCAGGTCGGTGAAGACGCCTGCGAGATACTGGTCGATGCGCTCACCGCGGGCTTCCGGCGGGGCGCGATGCTCTCGGGTGTCGGGCGCTGCCACGTGGGCGGACTACCAGATCTTCGACTTCACGTGCGCCTTGGAGCGCAACACGATGTCGTTGACGGCGCGCTCGAAGAAGTTCGCCGTCGTGTAGACTTCCTGGCTGACGCGGCTCTTGTAGAGCTCACGGCCCTCCTCGAGTTCCTCCTTGAGGACCTCGAAGAGGTTGTCCTGCTCGATGCCCTTGATGATCTTCTGCTCGTTGTAGAGCGAGATATCCGAGGCAATCGCACGGGCGAGCCGCATCGCCTTGATCTTTTCCTCGTCCGTCATCGTCCTCCCTACATAGGCACCGCTCGGAGGGGAGTCAACTTTCCTTGTGGTGTGAGCGTCGGCCGACAGCCCGCCGGGGCGCCTTTAGCGCTTGCCTGACTTCTCAGAAGCCAAGGCCAGATAGCTCTTGGACACCCGGAGCGGATCCAGCCCCAGCTCTCGCGCCAGGTTCATGAGGATGCCGCGCAAGTAGACCTGCGCGGGGAGCGCCGTGTAGCGGTCCGCTTCGACGTTCTCCAGATGACGCGATGAGATACGGGTCCGGTCGGCCACCTGATGCAGCGTGTAGCCCCGGGCTTCGCGGACCCGGCGCAGCAGCTCGCCATTGAACTCGGCGTCGGAGGGAATGTCCGGGAGGCGGGGACGAACGTCACGTGTCCGCGCCGCGACCTGCCCCGTCGCGGGCTCCGCCGAGGAGAGACCTGCCTCACCCGAACGCGCTTGAGCGGCGGTGCTCGAACCGCGCTCTGGCGTCGAGGCGACGACGATGGACGTGGAGGGCTCCGTGGGCGCGGGCCCACGCGCGGCGCTGGCGGTGGAGGGGCTCGCCGCCACCGAGGGCTTCTGCGCTTCTGCGACCACGGGCGCGGCGGGGCTCTCGACAATGGGGGACGAAGGGGTGGCGCTGGTCGGCGCGGCCTCCGGGGACTTCGGCGTCTCGGCGACCTGGCTCGAGGGCGCGGCGCCCGTGGGACTCGCGACCGCCGTTTCCGCGGGGGTCGCGCTCACCGACGCCACGTCCGACGACTTCGCCGGCTCCGTCGCGAGGGGCGCACTGCCCTTCCCCTCCGTCGCCACGTCCAACGACTTCGGCACTTCGGCGGCGGGAGCCTCACTCCCCTTCCCCTCCGTCACCGCGTCCGACGGCTTCGCCAGCTCGGTCGCGAGGGGGGCACTGCCCTTCCCCGCCACCACGCCCGATGACCTGGGCGCCTCGGTCGCAAGGGGCTCTCTGCTCTTCCCCTCCGCCACCTCGTCCGACGACTTCGCCCCCTCGGTCGTGAGGGGGGCACTGTCCTTCCCCGCCACCACGCCCGATGACTTGGGCGCCTCGGTCGCAAGGGGCGCACTGGCCTTCCCCTCCGCCACCACATCACTCGCGGCGGCGGACTCCACGGGAGGCGCTTCGACGGGCGCCTCGCGCTTCGAGGGAGCCTCGGCCGGCGTCGTCACCTCGGGGCTCGGCTCACTCGGAGCCTTGGCCACGGGGGACGCCTCGGGCCGCACCAGCGCGGCCGGCACATCCACGAGCCCTCCGCCAAGCGGCGCGACCTGCAGGGAGCTGGTCACGTACGACAGCGAATAGCCGCTGACGAAGCTCGCGCGGAACGCCTCGGGCCCGGTCAACACGGGCGCTTCGGCGGCCTTCTTCGCTTCCTTCGCCGAGACCTCGGAGGCCCCCGCCGCGCTCGCCAGGGCCTCGGCCGCGCGGGCCGTGGGGCTCGGCGCGATTCCCAGGTCCTTGTCGTACTCGACGCGCAGGTCGCTGTCCGTGAGGATTTCCATCGCCTCGGTCATCCGGGCGCGGAGCGCATCCACCTGATCCGACTCCACCAGCGCATACACCGCGATGGAGTCTGGAGCATACAGCTCCATCAGCCGCGCATATGCGGCGCGGATCTCCTCCATCTGAGCGGTGACTGGGACCTCCAGGAGTTCGTAATAGGTCTGCTGCGCGAAGGGCTTCATGGGGAAGAGGGGTCGGGTATTCCGTCGAGTGCGAGCAAGCGCGAGGCGATGCGCTGAATGGCGGTGGCGGCCGGGGAGTCGGGCCGTTCAATCAACACGGGGCGCCGCTTACGCACCGCGCGCCACGCCTCATCGTCATACCGGATGGCCCCCAGGTCATCCATGTCGATCCCAAAGAACTTCTTCCACGCCGCCGCGACGGCTGCTCCCACGTTCAGGTCCGCGTCCGTCCGAGCCTGGTTCACCACCAACCGGATGCGGAAAGCAGCCAGCGCTCCTTCGAGTCGCTGCGCACCCACTGGGTCCTTCCGCCGCACCTGCTCGAGCACATCGTGCAGCGTGCGCAGCGAGCCCTCCCGCGTCGTGAGCGCGCTGTCCACCATGTCCTGGAGGCCATACTCCGCCTCCATCTGCTGGAGCCTGCGGAAGAAGGCCGCCTTCGCGAAGCGGTACGCGTTCTCCACCGACGTGGGCTCGGGCAGCACCACCAGGAGCCCGTGGTCCGCCATGATGAAGAAGTCGATGGTGTTGAAGCTCGTCCCCGCGCCCAGGTCCAGGATGAGGTAGTCGGCGGACGCGCCCATCAACGTCTTCAGCAGCTTCTGCTTCTGGGCGTACTTGAGGTTCGCGGCGTCCAGCGCATCCTGCGCGCCGGCGATGAGCGACAGGCGCGGCACGCCCGTGGGGACAATCACATCCTCCAACCGAGCCTTGTTGCGCCGCAGGAAGTCGGACAGCGTCGCCTCCGGCTGTCCCACGCCCAGGCAGGTGTGCAGGTTCGCACCGCCCAGGTCCGCGTCCACCAACAACACGTTCGCTCCGGACTGAGCCAGCGCGACGCCCAGATTGGCGGACACCATCGACTTGCCGATGCCCCCCTTGCCGCCCCCCACCGCGATGATGCGGCGGGGTCTTGCGCGGCGGCCCAACCCTGGAGGCCCTGGGACCACTGGCTCAGGAGTGGTTCCCAGGGCACGGGCATCTGCCTGGGGCGTTCGCGTCGGCTTGGACATGGGCAGTCGCATCAAAGCCCGTCCTACTGCCCGAGTCGACTCCCCGCCAATCCGCGGCCGGTCAGCCGATAATCCCCACACACGCGCAGGACTGGCTGCCGTCACACGCCGCGCCGGCCTCCGTCTCACACCGGCTGTCACCGCAGCATCGGACCGCCGGCGAGCACGCCTGCCCCATCGCCGAGCAAGTCGCTCCCGACAGGCACGTTCCAGACGTACTTCCTCCCGGGATGTTGCAGCTCAACCCGATGCAACAATCCGCCGCGGATGTGCACACACTCCCCTGCGGCTGACACGACTGCGGCGCCTGGCAGCTCCCTCCCGAACAAACTCCAGAGCAACACGACGTCCCAGAACTACAGGACCGCCCGTTGGGAACACAGACCGGGCCCGCGTCGGAACCACCGGAGCCCGTATCGGTGCCGCCATCCGAGCCCCCGACGCCACCATCCGGCGTCCCCGGCCTGACGACACACGCGAAGGTCAGCTCTCCCACCGCGAGACACTGCGTGCCCGCGCAGCACCGGGGCTGCTCCGGGTCGCACTGCGTGCCCACGGGCTCGCAGGCGGTCGGGTGCTGACAGGTGAAGCCCCCATCTCCGGGCAGACACAGGTTGCCGCCGCAGCACTGGTCGCTGAACTGGCACGTCGTGCCCTCCGCGATGCAGCACCCTTCCTCACCGGTGTAGCCCGTGGGGCATTGCGCCGGGCACGTCCCGCCGGGGCAGCCGCCGAAGCACCGAGGCACCCCCGACGAGTCCACCTTGCACACCGCCTTCTGTCCATCACAGCAGGCCTGGCGAGCGTTGACGTCGATGACACCGCCGTCGGGCAACATGCCATCTCCACAGATGTTGCCCACCGGGTTGCAGCCATTGGGCTTGTCACAGCGGTTCTCGCGACAGTCCACCGCGTTGGCCACCTTCTCGCCGCCGCAGCACGCGCCATCACTGGAGCAGTAATCCCCCGTGGGGCGGCAGCCGCTCACGGGCTGACACACCGTGGCGCCATAGCCCAGGTCCACGCAGGTGCGCGTGCAGCAGTTGCTGTCGCTCGCACAAGGATTGCCGTCCTGGACGCAATTGCCAGCACCACCACCGCCCACGGCCACGCATCGCCCCGGAGTACCCGTGCCATCCTGCGAGCACACGCCGCCGCAGCAGTCCTCGTTGCGCAGGCACAAATCATCATTGGCCTGGCAGGAATACGCGGGCTTGCAGATGCCCGCCTGGCAGTTGGTGGAGCAGCACTCCGCGCCGGAAGCACATGCCTGTCCGGGCACCTTGCACGACGAGGTTCCCGCGGGAAGCACCGCGCACTTGCCGTCACCACCGCACAGCTTCGTGCAGCACTCCTCCGCCTTGGAGCAGGCACCGCCCACGTCCAGACATTGGAGCGAGGAGCACGTGCCGCCCAGACAACTCTGGGTGCAGCAGTCGATGCCGCTGGTGCAGGACTCGCCCGCGGGGATGCACTGCTCGCTGGAGACAGGACACGTCCCCGCTTCCGTGCAGGCCCCCGTGCAACAGGAGGCGCCGCCGGTGCGACTGCAGGCCACTCCGACGTCGAGACATTGCGAGCCCGGCCCCCCATCGGGAGGAGAGGTCCCCGCGTCTACGCCAGGCCCCTCGGGCTTGCGCGGCGGCCCGTCGTTCTCGGTACAGCCCGCCACGGACAAAGCCATGGCCATGCCCACCAGCATCAGCCAGCGGTACGCATTCATGTGGAGTCTCCCTGCCGGACCGGTGCCTTATCCATCCGGGGGAGGGGCAGACCGGCCACGAGTCAGCGCGTGTGCTCGTCGCGCACGACGGAAGGACCCGGTGGCGCGCCTGGCGGCCACGCGTCGGGTGTCATGACTCCGGCAGTGAGGCTCCGCGCCCTACTCGTCCAGCAATTCCACGTTCCAGTACGACGCGTCCGCCAGGTGCAGGAAGGGCAACCACTCCTGATACGTCACCTTGCGCGTGGCGCCTCGGAACAGCGGCGTCCAGCGAGGCCTCACGGGCTTCTTGAGCAGCCTCATGTCGGCCTGCTCCGGCGTGCGGCCCCCCTTCTTCAGGTTGCACGGGACACAGGAGCACACGACGTTCTCCCACGTCGTCTTGCCCCCCTGCGTGCGAGGCATCACATGGTCCAGGTTCAGCTCGCTGCGCGGCAGGTTCTTCCCGCAGTACTGACAGGTGTCCGCGTCGCGCGCGTAGATGTTGAGCCGGGAGAAGCGCACCCGTCCCCTGGGGAGATGGTCATACGCGCTGAGCACCAGCACCCGGGGAACGCGGATGGTCCGGTTGATGGTGGTGATGCAGTCATTGGTGGCGCTCAGCGCCGCCCAATCGTCGAACTCATAGAGCCGGTACTGCGCGTCGATGGCCTTGGCGACGCCCTGATACAGCAGCGAGAAAGCCCGCTTCACCGACGTGACGTGCACCGGTTGGTAATACCGGTTGAGGACGAGGACGGCGCTGTTGATCATGGTGGTTTCCCGGGACTTGCGGCCGCCACCGCTTCGGCGACCGACCTGAGCTCCTCCTCCGCGAGACACCGGACGTCGAGAACCACCTCGCCATCCGCTATCCTGCCAATAACCGGCGTTCCTCCGCCGCGCAGGCGTTCGAGGAATACTTCCGGCGCACCTACGTTGAGGATGCACGCGAAGGAAGGCAATCGGGCCAGCGGCATGGAGCCCCCGCCCACCTGTCCCACCACCCCGTCCACTCGGGCACTCACACCCTGCTCGGTCAACAAGCCCTGGAGCCGCCGCGCGCGAGCGCGCAGCTCCTCTGGCGTCTGGACGAGCAGCCTGTACGTGGGGACGGCGTCTGGCCTGCCATCCCGATACAGCTCCAACGTGGCCTCCAGCGCGGCCACTGTCATCTTGTCGACTCGCAGCGCCCGCATGAACGGATGCGCCTTGATGCGCGACACCAGCGCCGCGCGCCCCACCACCACTCCCGCTTGAGGGCCTCCCAGGAGCTTGTCCCCGGAGAAGGCCACCACGTCCGCCCCGGCCGCCACCACCTGGCGCACCGTGGGCTCATCCCCCAGTCCCTCGCCCGTCAGCGGCACCAGCGCCCCCGAGCCCAGGTCCTGGAACACCGGCACCCCTCGCTTCAACCCCAGCCCGGCCAACTCCGCCACGCTGGCTTCCTCCGTGAATCCCACCACCGCGAAGTTGGAGCGGTGCACCTTCACGAGCAGCCCCGTGTCCGCGCCAATCACTCCCGCATAGTCCGCGAGCCGCGTGCGGTTGGTGGTGCCCACCTCCACCAGCTTCGCTCCCGACTGGCGCATGACGTCCGGCACCCGGAAGCCCCCGCCAATCTCCACCAGCTCTCCGCGCGAGACGACACACTCGCGCCCCGACGCCAACGCGGCCAGCACCAGCAACACGGCCCCGGCGCAGTTGTTGACGACCAGCGCGTCCTCCGCGCCCGTGAGCCGCCGCAGCAAATCCACCAGGGGGGCATACCTGCTGCCGCGCTCCCCTTCGTCCAGGTCGTACTCGAGGTTGGAGTAGCCCCGAGCCACCTCCACCACCCGAGCCATCGCCTCCGGCGCCAGCGGCGCACGCCCCAGGTTGGTGTGCAGCACCACCCCCGTGGCGTTCAGCACCGAGCGAAGCCCGGGCGTCGCCAACGTGCGCAGGGCCTCCCCGACGTCCGAGTCCTCGAAGGAGCGAGCGTCCCCTTCGAGCAAGCGGGCGCGCACCCGGTCCACCGCCAGCCGGAGCGCGGAGACCGCTCGGGCCCGCGGGACGCCCGCGAGAAGCGGCTCCAGCGACGGCCGCCGCAGGAGCTGCTCGATGGAGGGGAGTGCGCGCAGCAGCGCGTTCTTCCCGCCGTCTACGTTGTTCGACGGTGGGCCCACGCCGGCGAGTCTAGGAGACCCGCCCCCTGATATCCAAGCGAGGGGGCGGTGTCAGACAGGTGACGACCGCCTCACGCTCGCGGGCATTCTGCTTGAGTCCGCGCTCACTCTCGCGTCAGGAAGAGGCTGATCTCCTCGGTGGCCCCGGGCATGACGATGTGTCGCTCGAACTGGAACCCCAGCTTCTCCAGCACCTTGATGGAGGCGGCGTTGTCATTCGAGACGATGGCCGCGATGCGCTTCAGCCCGTAGTCCCGCCGCCCCTGCGACAGCACCGCCGACACCATCTCCAGGGCATAGCCCTGTCCCCAGAACGCGGGCATCAGCGCATAGCCGATGTCCACGTGCTCCAGCGAGTCGCGCTTGAGCAGTCCACTCATCCCCAGGGGCACGCCGTCCGACTTGCGCTCCACCAGATAGAGCCCGAAGCCGTGGCGCGCGTACTGCGCCTGAGGGACGTTGGTGATGTAGTCCTCGGCGCCCTCGAGCGTCCGCACACCCCGGTCCCCGATGAAGCGCAGCCACGACGGCTCGTTCAACAACCCAAGGATGAAGGGCGCATCCTCCCGCACGATCTTGCGCAGGACGAGCCGCTCCGTCTCCAGGACTTTCATGTGAAGGTCTCCCCGGAAAGCTCGCGGCTCCAATGAACGGAAGCGTCCAGGCAGTCGCGCCACGAGCCACCGCGGGGGATGTAACACGCGCCCTTCTCCCGCGCGGCGGTGAGTGGACACGTCATGCGACTGGCGCCGGGAGCCTCACTCCCAGCGCCAGATACTTCGACTAAGCGTCGGCCTCTTCGATTTCCAGCTCACTGCCCGCGCCGCTCAACAGCTCGAGCAGCTCGTCCACGCCGCCCTCGCTGTCCTGCAGGGACTTGAGCTTGCCGCCTCCGAGGAACTGCATGATGAACTGGTCCTTCATCTCGAACCGGCCCCCCTGGACCTCGCCCAGGACGGTCAGCGTGTGCGGCTCGCCGTGGCCCACCAGGCGGTCGGCGACCTCGCAGTTGCCCAGCACCAGCACGCTCGAGTGAAGCTCGGCCGACTTCACCACCAGGTCTCCCAGGACGAGCAGCCCACCGGGCCCCTTCACCTCCAGGGTCTCCACCTCGACATCACCCGTGACGACAACACTCTCGCGCGAGGAGATCGTCAACTGGGAGTCCTTCACCTTCTCGTGCAGCACGATGCCGTTGCGCATGAGGGAGGAGATGTCGACGGGCGCGGCCAGCAGGCCGTCGTCATCCAATGCGGTCAGTCTCTCATCCGCGGCCTCGAGTTCTTCCGCGTGCTTCTGGAGCTTCGTGGGGAGCTGAATCATGTCTGCCTTCGTCCATACACCGCGATGCAGGCCCCCGGAAGCGTCATCCACCAGGGGCCGGACCGAGGCGCAATCACCCCAGCTAGGGGCGGAGCTTCAGGTGCAGCACGTCCGCGCGGCGCGACGTGGGCGTGTACCAGGTGCCATCCAGCTCGAAGGGGTTCGCCAGGTCGCCCGCCGCGATGATGCCGCCCTCCACGGGGGCCAGGTGAAGGCCCGAGTGGAGCGGCTCCAGCACGCGGACCCAGCGCGTCTCCAGGGAGGACTCGAAGGACGCGAGGGTCGGTCGGTTCGGTGCCTGCCCCTCGGGCAACCCCACGGGCCCCAGGCCCAGGAGGTCCGCCCAGCCCGCCTGCGACGTCACGATGCGCCCGGTCTCATCCACCGCCAGGCCCTGGAAGGACAGGCTCACCGAGGCGTCCGACTGGAAGTGCCGCAGCCCCTCCTCCGTGCCCAGGGGCCCCAGCCGTCCCAGCACCGCATCCCGAGGCCCATCCCCCGCGTCGTTCGGCTCCCGGCTCGAGTACGTGTGTCCCGCGAAGGTGAGGTTTCCGTCAAAGGCCCCCACGAACACCACGCCACCGTCCGGCAGCGTCCGCACCCCATGGAGGTCCCCATGGCTCACGGGGAAGACGCGAGACCACAGCAGGTTGCCGCTCACGCCCCACCTGGCGGCGAACAGCCCATTCATGAACGTGGGCCCCACGCCGAAATCCGTGTCGCGTCCGACCCAGCCCCCCACCGAGATGTTCTCCTCCGAATCCACCGCGACGGACGACGCCTTCGTCCCCCGCGCCGTGGACGCCACCAGCAGCCGAGACCACCGCAGGCGCCCATCCGAATCGAGCTTCAGGAGGAAGGAGTTGGGAGACTGTCCCTCCGTCGGGAAGCTCTTGCCGGAGTACACGACCCCCGCGCCGAAGTTCGTGTAGCCCCAGAAGGTGCCCACCAGCACCGCGCTGCCATGGGCATCCGTCGCGAGGTCGAGCACCTCCATGGGGTTCTCATAGAAGACGTTGGGGGTCTCGAACCAGGCGATGTACCCCTGAGTCCACTCCACCTTGCCTGACGTGCCCAGCCGCGCCACGAACATCCCGCGCCCCCAGGGCAGCGGGCCCTTCCCCAGGTTCGGCGCCCCGAAGTACTCGCCCGCGGCGAGCACCTGGCCGTCGCTCGTCACCGCCACCTTCCGGAACTCCACACCCGCCTGGGCGAACTCACGCGACCACACGGAGGCCCCGTCCGCGCCGTGGAGCGTGACGACATCCACCTGCTCGAACGACGAAGGAGCGGCCTGCAGCGGCTCCACCGCGCTCAGGGAGACGTAGCCCCCCTCCCGCCCGGACGCGACATGGCGCGTGCGCTCCGCCGGAAGACCTCCGGACTGGGTCACCCAGGCGACCGTGCCCGAAGGGCGTGGGCCGCCTCGGTAGGAACAGAACGACTCACTCTCCGAGAGCACGAGCAGCTGCGGCGCGACGGCGAGGATGCCGCGCTTCTGCGCCTCCAAGGATGCGAAGCGCAGGTCCTCCTGTGCATCCGGATGAAGCGCGAAGGCATGGCGTCCCGAGGTCGTCACGACGGACGTCACATCGAACTCCACCCACTGGTCCCGGCTCACCGCGCCCAGGTCCCCCAGGACGGTGGCGGAGATGGCCGGGCGGTGGTTCCAGTCCGTCGTCGCCCCCTCGAAGGACTGGGCCTTGAACAGCCGAGGGCCATTCCCCGAGGCGTCCAGGGCATACAGCCGCAGCAACACCCGACGCACCGGCCGGCTCCCCAGCTGTACGTCGAAATCCAGATAGCTCTCCGCCTGAGGCCAGCCATCCACCGAGAGCGACGCTGCTCGATGAAACACCGTCGTGGGCGACGACTGAACGACCGACGTGTCGTGAAGTGGAACGAAGGTCCGGGACAACAGCTCCTGGCGTGTCATGCACGCATCAGGGGGCTCGCTCCGGGACGCCCCCGTCCACACGAGGAGCTCCGGACGCTGCGTGCTCACCTCGCGCGAGTGGAACCCCACCTCGTCCGTCGAGTTGCCGTACAGGCCCAGCGACACCTCGCCATTGCCCCTCACGAGGTTCGTCACGTCGTAGTCGACGAAGCCAGACGGGGTGAGCACCGGCACCCGGTCCACGGCGCTCCCCACCCGCGCGGGACGGGAGTTCCAGGTGACACTCCCCTCGGTCCAGGCGCCTCGGGTCTCGAAGACGGAGGGCCCGTTGGCCGAGCCATCATTGCCGACCTTCAGCCGGAGGACCGCGCGCTGCACCGTCTCCGTCAGCCCCTGGAGGAAGAAGCGCAGGTGGACCTCGCGCTGAGGGGTGTTCCCCACCCGAAGGAGCACGGACGCACCTCCGGACGGAGTCCCCGGCGCATCCGCCGAGACAAACGCATCCGCGCTCGGCGCGAAGGCCACGGGGGCGCCCGAGACAGGAAGCGGCGGGATGGACGGAGGCGGGTGGTCCTGGGCGGACTCGATGGTGAGCACGAGCCGGGGGCGCAGCGTGGGGTCCTCGTGCTCGCTCGAGGCGAACATCACGCCGTCCGGGTCATCCGCCTTCAAGAAGACATCGACCGTGTTGCGCTGGAGGTTGATGGCCTCCGTGACATCCCATTCCACCCAGGTGCCACGAAGGACGGGCCCCACGTCGGCGACCACCCAGGAGCCCGACCACAGGGGCCGCGTGTTCCACGTCGTCAGCTCACTCCAATTCCAGACACCGGGCGGGTTGCGCACCGACGGTCCATCCATGGAGCTGTCCAGCGCATGGAGGCGCAGTCGCGCGGTCGTCAGCGTCCCCGCGAAGGGAGGAATCGCGAAGCGGAGGTACGCCTCGGCCTGGGGAGAGCCATCCACCTCCAGGGTCGTCAGGGCGCCGTAGCTCGTCGTGGGCGACCCCTCCATGACGTGGGTGTCCGCCACCGGGTACAGCGTCTCATTCCGGGTGATGAGCGCGTCGCCGCGTGAGCCTCTCTTTGTGGAAGTCGAGGCCCCCGTCTGAGAAGGCCCACACCCACTCGCGAGCCCCAGCAACACCCCCAGCCCCCACCCCACCACCCTCTTCGCTCCATGTCTCACGCCGCGCCCCCCTCGGTTCAACGAGGGAGGTCATCGAGCAACAGACGCGCCATGAAACAACAGAGGGGGTTGTCTCGGTACTTCAAGACAACTCGAGGGGGGCGCCGCGCGCTCAATACACGTTGTACTTGCGGCGCAGCGCCTCGTGCTCCTCCGCGTTGCGCGAAGGGTGCAGCTTCTTCTCGGCGTCGTGCAGGTAGTACCAGAACTCGCTCGACTTGGGCGCCATGGCGGCCTGGAGCGACTCCACGGTGGGCGCGCCGATGGGGCCCGGCGGCAGGCCCTTGCGGTGGCGCGTGTTGTACGGGTCCTCGGGGTCTCGCAGGCGCTTGAGGAACTCGCGGCGGTCATTCCACTGCGCCAGCGCGTAGCGCGACGTCGCGTCCACGCCCAGGGGGAACCCCTTGTCCACGCGCTTCCAGAGGATGCCCGCCACCAGCGGACGCTGGTCCGGCACCGGCTCCTCGCGCTCGAGCATCGACGCCATCACCACCACCTCGTGGAGGGAGCGGCCGCTCTTCTCAATGGCGTCGCGGTTGGGCTTGAAGAAGCGCTCCGCGAAGGCATCAATCTGACGCTGGATGAGGTCCTCGACGTCCAGCTTCCCCGGAATCACCCCGTAGGTCTCCGGGTAGAGGTAGCCCTCCAGGCTGCCTCCGGTGGGCAGCGGGAAGGGCGCGGTGTAGCGGCGGGTGTCGCTGGCCGCGGCGATGTACGCCCCGGCGGTGATGAAGCCCGCGGCGGTGAGCGCCGCGTCGGTGTCGCGCAGACGCCAGCCCTCCACCACGACGAAGGGCACATCGTCCGGAAGGGGATTGTCCTCCAGCGCCGAGGCCAGCTCCGCCACCGTCATGGACGGGCTCACCGGGTGGCGGCCCGCCTTGGGGGAGAACTTGCCTCGGCGGAAGAGGTGCCAGCGCCACACGCGCGCATCCCGGATGAGCCCCTGGGTGGCGAGCAACGCCCCCAAACCCCTGCCCGAGGAGCCCTTGGGGACGGTGAACTCCACCGTCGGCGCGCCGGGGGCGGCCACGGCTTGATTCGCCGCCTGCTCCACCCACCAGAAGGCGCCCGCTCCCACCACCGCCAACAGCACGAAGACCGCAGCCAGACCCACGAGAATCTTCTTCATCGCGGCGCACCGTAGCACCGACGCCCCCTCATGCCTCCTTCCGAGTCACCGGATGTCCGCTCCCGGGTGCCGCCTCTCCGGCCGGCCGGGCGGCGGGGGCGCCCTGCCCCACTCCGCGCCTCGGACAGCCTTTCGTCCACGCCCGTGGTCTCCCGACTCCGCGTGCACTGGCGGCCCCCGGCCCTCGTTCTCATCTTCGAGGCCGTCAGCCCTTTCCCCTCTGTCCCGCGAGGAACGCCCATGCCCAGCCCGCTCTCAAGCGATCAGCTCACCACCCGCGATGGCACCCGCATCTACTTCAAGGACTGGGGCCCTCGGGACGGTCAACCCGTCGTCTTCTCGCACGGCTGGCCTCTCACCGCCGACGCCTGGGAGGACCAGATGATGTTCCTGTCCGAACGGGGCTTCCGCACCATCGCCCATGACCGCCGCGGCAATGGCCGCTCCTCCCAGCCCTGGGACGGACATGACATGGACCACTTCGCGGATGACCTGGCGGAGCTGACCTCCGCGCTGGACCTGCGCAAGGCCGTCCACGTCGGGCACTCGACGGGAGGGGGCGAGGTGGCGCGCTACATCGGACGTCATGGCACCGGGCGCGTCGCGAAGGCGGTGCTCATCGGCGCCGTGCCGCCCATCATGCTCAAGACGGACTGGCACCCGAATGGACTGCCTCGCGAGGTCTTCGACGGCATCCGCGAAGGCGTGCGCAAGGACCGCGCCTCCTTCTTCAAGGAGCTGACGCTCGCGTTCTTCGGCTTCAACCGCCCCGGCGCGAAGGTCTCCGAGGGACTGCGCGAGAGCTTCGTCCTCCAGGGCTTGATGGGCTCGCTGAAGGCGGAATACGACACCGTGAAGGCCTTCTCGGAGACGGACTTCCGCGCGGACCTGGCGAAGTTCGACGTGCCCACCCTGGTCATGCACGGGGACGACGACCAGATTGTCCCCTTCGAGGGCGCCGGAAAGCTCACGGCCACCCTGGTGAAGGGCGCGAAGCTGAAGGTCTACCCGGGCTTCGGCCACGGGCTGTGCTCGGTCAACAAGGACGTCATCAACGAGGACCTGCTCGCCTTCATCCGAGGCTGAGCAGACACGTCCGAGTCAACCGCCGACGAGCTGCTGGAAGCGCCGCTGCAGCTCCTCGGGCGAGAGATGCTCGAGGCGTTTGGAGAGTGCCCAGCGGTGGCCGAAGGGGTCCCGCAGGTGCGCCACGCGGTCGCCGTAGAACTCATCCGTGATGGGCCGCTCGAGGATTGCGCCCGCGGCGATGGCGCGCTGGGCCAGGCCGTCCACGTCATCGACGGACAGGTTGAGCAGGCTCGTGGCCCCACCTCGGCTCTGGGGCCCCAGGATGTCCAGCTCCGGGTACTCGTCCGCGATGGCCAGCGTGACGCCCCCCAGTGACAGCTCCGCATGGCCCAGCCGCCCCGAGGGCTCCACGAGCCTGAACAGCTCCTGGGCGCCGAGGACTTCCGTGTAGAACTTCAACGCCGCCATCGCGTTCTTCATCACGAGCTGGATGCCCAGCCGAGGGCCCTGCCCGGACACCGCGGAAGTGTTCGTCATCGGATTCCCCTTGGAAGTGAGGCGGGACTCAGCGCGACGCGGACTTGATGACCGGCAGCTTGGGCGCCCGGCCGTAGAGCAACTGGTAGGTGTTGTACGAACGCAACACGCGCTTGATGTAGCCACGCGTCTCGGAGATGGGAATCTCCTCCACCCACGCGTCGAGCGGCAGGTCCGGCTTGTCCGCGCGCCAGCGATTCACGGCGCCGGGCCCCGCGTTGTAGCTGCCCACCGCGTAGGGCGTGTGGCCCCCGAAGCGCTTCAACAGGCCCCCGAGGTAGTGCGCCCCCATGCGGATGTTGAGGTCGGGCTGGAGCAACTGCTCCACCGTGAAGCGCTTGAGCTTCAGCTCTCGCGCCACGCTCTTCGCGGTGGAGGGCATCAGCTGGGTGAGCCCCAGCGCTCCGGCCCACGAGAGCGCCTTCGGGTCCAACGCGCTCTCCTCGCGCATCAGCGCCTGGAGCAGGTCGGCCTCCACGCCCGCCGTGGACGTGTGCTTCTCGATGAGCTCGCGGAACGCATTGGGATAGGCCACCTCCCACACCACCCGCGTCTCCTTCGTGATGCGGCCACTCAAGTCCTTGCGCAGCGCCAGCCGCGCCACCGCGTGAGCGGCACGCTCATCACCCGCCTCGTGCAGCACCAGCACCAACAAGCGGATGGCCTCCGCCGGCTGGTTCGCCCGGCTCACCGCGAGCAGCTCCGAGGACACGGCCTCCGGGAAGCCCAGACGCAACAGCTCGATGCCCGCGCGGAAGTGAGGGTCCTCCCCCATGGGCCCCGCGAACAGTGGCCACGGGCTCGCGGCCTCCGGCACCGCGAAGATGTCCGGGGTGATGCGCTCCAGCCGGGCCGGGTCCAACGTGGCGATTTGCGAGCGCGCCATCAGCCCGTAGTACGTCGCGGGGTGGTCCACGGCGATCTTCTCGAACAGGTCCGCCGCGCCCTGGATGTTGCCCTGGTCCTGGTACGTCCGCGCCCGCCAGTAGCGCGCGCGCTCCACGTCATAGCTCTCGTCCGACTGCGCGAAGCGCTGCTCGATGCGGTCCAGGAAGGACAGCCCCGCGTCCTCCACCTTGCTGGTGCGCGCAATCCAGTACGCCTTGAAGAGCGCCTCGCCCAGGAAGTCGCCCTGCGGATACAGTCGCGCCAGCTCGTCCAGCCGAGCCATCGCCTCCTGGGGGCGGTCTGTCTTCACATACAGGTCCGCCGCGTAGAACAGCGCGTCGTCCGCGAAGCTGTGGTCCGGGAACTCGCGAGCCAGCCGCTCGTACGTGTCCGTTCCGCGCGAGGAGTCGACGATCGAGCGCGACGAGCCCAGCACATACAGCGCCCGCGCCAGCAGGTCGCGGTCCGTGCACTTCGCCACCACCTGCGACAGGACCTCGATGGCGCGCGTGTGCTGGCGCTCCTTGCGCAGGCCCTTGCCGTAGGCGAAGTGCGCACGGCACGCGAGCGCCTCCGGGAGGACCAGCTTCGGCAGCAGCGGCTCCAGCTGCGTGAGGCCCTGCTTGTTGCGGTGCAGCTCCACCAGTTGCTCACCCCGAGCCACCTTCGCGTCGACGGGCGGCGTCTGCCCCTTGAGCCGCCGCTCGGCCTGCAGCGCCAACGGAGACAGGGGATGTGAGCCCCACAGCCGCCACAGCGCGGTGCGCTCGGCGGCGCGGTCCTTCTTCTCCGCGGCGATGTCGGCGATGGCCATCAGCGCCTCGGCGCCCACGTTGCGTCCCCAGCTGGGCGCGGCGCGCGAGGTGAGCGGCTCCAGCGCGGCCATCGCTCCCGCCGCGTCCTTCTTCTTGCGCAGCACCCGCGACAGCGCCAGCCGGGCATCCACGTACAGCCGCGACTCCGGAGGCACCTGCGCGAGCAGCACCGCGGACTCATCGAAGCGGCGCAGGCCCTCCAGCGCCACCCCCGCATGCGTGAGGCACCTGTCCCTCAGCGCGGGGTAGTCGGGCGCCAGCGCGGCCAGCTCCTTCGCGGCCGTCTCTTCATCGCCCGAGCGCAGCGCGGACAGGGCCCGCAGGTAGCGCACCGGGGGCGCGTCCCCTTCCGTCTTGAGCAGCTCACGGGCCCGGCTGAACTGGCCCTTGTCGAAGGCCACGCGGGCCTCCTTCTTCTTCCCCTCGCCGAAGTACGGCGACAGGTCCTCCAGCGCGTAGCGGCGGCCTCGGTGGACGACGGGCGCGGGGGGCGCGGCGTTGGGGAACGCGGGGTTGAGGACCTCCACGAAGCCCTCGGGCAGCGGGGCCTTCTCCGCGTCCGGCGGCGGCGACAGCTGCGCCTCCGGGGGCGCGTTCTCCGTGTGGGGCGTGGGGGCTTCGGAGGGCACCGCCTCCGAGGCGGGGACCTGGGGAGCGGGAGCCTGCGCGGACAGGAGGACCGAGGAAGCGACGACGGCGAGCTTGGAGAAGAAGAGCTTCATACGAAGGGCTGGGGACCCTGGGAGGTGGGCGCGGGCTCGCCCCATGACAACCGGGGGTGCATGGAAAATTTCCGGAGACGGACACAGGTTAGACTGTCCGCGCTCCCATGGACATCCGGACACAGAGTGCCCTGCTGGCATCCATCATCGGCCTCGCCCTGGGCGTGTCCATGTTGCTGCGGCCGGGCCGGCCCAAGGTCCTCACCCTGTACTCCGTCTTCGCCCTGACGGTGGCCGGGTACTACCTCTCGTTCTTCTTCCACAGCCTCTTCCCCCCCGACGCGTACCCCTGGGCGTACCGCATCTCCCTGGGCATCACCATCCTGGTCGCCTCGCTCGTGCCGGGCGCCGCCGTGGGGTTCTTCCTCGAGTTCTTGGATGTCAGCAAGGGAACACACCTGGCAGGTCGGCGGCTCGCCATCCTGTCGGTCTTCCTGGGCCTCACCGTGGCCGTCACCCCCTTGGCCGACAAGGTGTGGGCCCGAGTGGCCATGGGCGTCTGGGTGCTCGGCTCCCTGCTCGCCTCGGTGTCGTTGCTCCTCCACCGGGTTCGCAGCAACGAGTCCCGCATCGAGCAGCTGAGGTTGATGTACCTGGCCATTGGCGCGGGCGCGGGCATCTTCTTCTCGGCGCTCGACTTCCTGAGCAGCGTCATTCCGATTCCGACGCTCGGCCCGGTCTTCACCACGCTGTACCTGTTCTTCCTCGCGCAGACGCTGCTGCGACTGAGGCTGATGGACCTGCACGAGCTGCTGGGGAAGATTGCCTCGCAGACGGTGCTGGCCGTCATCCTCGCGGCCGTCTTCACGGTGTTGACGGCGTGGGTGGGTGAGGATGCGGGGCTGTTCGTCTTCAACACGGTGGTGGCGGCTTTCGTGGTCCTCATCCTGTTGGACCCGCTGCGCACCAAGGTCGACGAGATGGTGGTGCGCATCTTCTTCCGTGAGCGGTTCGCGTTGCTCGACGCGCTGGGGACGTTGCGCGCGCGCATGGCCAACGTGATTGAGATCTCGGAGCTGGCGACGCTGGTGCTCGACACGCTCCACGAGACGGGCCGCGTGACACACTCGTCGGTGTACCTGCTCGCCGAGGACCGGCCCGGTTACCGGCTGTTGGACTCGCGAGGCCCCCTGCCCGTTCCGTTCCTGGACACGGCGGCGGCGCGCGGGTTGTTGTTCGCGGTGGCCAGCGGACAGAAGGCGGTGCTGCTGGAGAACGTGGAGCGGCGCGGCGCGACGATGCGGCTCCAGTCGGTGGAAGGTCGGCGCTACCGGGACGAGCTCAAGCGGTTGAACGACACGCGCGCCGCGCTGGTGCAGATGCGGGCAGGCATCAGCGTGCCGCTGGTGGGCAATGACCGCGTCATCGGCTTCTTGAATCTGTGGGATGAGCGCGTGCCGGAGGCGTACGCGTCCGACGAGATTGCCCTCATCCTGGAGGTGGCGGAGAAGCTGACGACGGTCCTGGAGAACTCGAAGCTGTACGAGAAGATCCGGGAGAGAGATCGCCTCGCGGCGCTGGGTGAGATGGCGGCGGGTCTCGCGCACGAGATTCGCAATCCGCTGGGCGCCATCAAGGGCGCGGCGCAGTGCCTGGACCCTCGACAGCTTCCGGGCGAGGACGGCGAGTTCCTGGAGGTCATCGTCGAGGAGGTCAACCGCCTCAACGGCGTGGTGACGGCGTTCCTCGACTACGCGCGGCCCATGAAGCAGAGCTTCGGCCCCACGGACCTGAACGAAGTCGTCACGCGCACGATGCGGCTCATCCAGAACGACGTGCCGGGCAACGTGTCGCTGGCGGTGGAGCTGGACCTGCTGCTGCCTCGCGTGGACGGGGACGCGGAGCAGCTCAAGCAGGTGCTCATCAACCTGGTGCAGAACGCGGTGCAGGCGCTGGACACGCGCGAGGGCCGCATCACCGTGCGCACGGAGCGCCCCGAGCGCTTCGGCGAGTTCCGCAACGCGGGCGGCGAGGTCATGGAGGTGCGCGTCTCCGACAACGGGCCGGGCATTCCCTCCGACCAGCAGCCGCACATCTTCGTGCCCTTCTTCACGACGAAGCAGAAGGGCACCGGGCTGGGGCTCGCCATCTGCCAGCGCATCGTGAAGAACCACGGCGGCAGCATCTCCGTGCAGAGCAAGGCGGGCGAAGGGACCACCTTCATCATCCGCATGCCCACGCTCCCACCGGAGAAGCCCGAGGAAGGACTCGTCGCGGAGGGTGCCAGCACCACCGCTCCCACGGCGCGGCGCATCTCCCAGTCCTTCCCCATGCCGGACGAGCTGCGCGAGCCCCCCTCGCCTCCCGCCGACGAGCCGAAGCCCAAGCGCGAACGGCGACGCAAGGCGAGCTGACGACGGGGCTGGGTCTCACGAACACCCAGCCCCGCCTGTCTCTCTCAGGGGAGGCACACGTTCAGCATCAGCGTGGCGCTCTTCGCTTCGGTGTCGGTGAAGGCGAGGTCCGTGAGCCCATCTCCGTTCCAATCCGCGACCAGCGCGTCCTGGACCGCCGAGCCCCAGGAAGGCAGTCGCGCGGGACTGAAGGCACCACCGGACTGCTGGAGCCACAGCTTCGGGGCATAGGAGCTGTTCGAGAACACATCCCCGAGGAAGGACTCGTCGCGGAGGGTGCCAGCACCACCGCTCCCACGGCGCGGCGCATCTCCCAGTCCTTCCCCATGCCGGACGAGCTGCGCGAGCCCCCCTCGCCTCCCGCCGACGAGCCGAAGCCCAAGCGCGAACGGCGACGCAAGGCGAGCTGACGACGGGGCTGGGTCTCACGAACACCCAGCCCCGCCTGTCTCTCTCAGGGGAGGCACACGTTCAGCATCAGCGTGGCGCTCTTCGCTTCGGTGTCGGTGAAGGCGAGGTCCGTGAGCCCATCTCCGTTCCAATCCGCGACCAGCGCGTCCTGGACCGCCGAGCCCCAGGAAGGCAGTCGCGCGGGACTGAAGGCACCACCGGACTGCTGGAGCCACAGCTTCGGGGCATAGGAGCTGTTCGAGAACACATCCGTGCGGCCGTCGCTGTTGAAGTCCTCGGCGATGAGGCCCAGGCCCGCGCCATCTTGCGAGTCGAACCGGAGGGTGAGCACGGGCTGCCGGGCGGCGTCAAAGGTGAGGAAGCCCATCTCCCCGTTGTCCACCACGAGCCCGACGAGCCCCTGCCCGTCCAGGTCCGCGCGGCCCATGTTCCGCATGTACGGCGTTCCGGTGAACGTCGTCGTTCCGGCGAAGCCTCCCGCCCCGTTGCCCCAGAGGACATGGACCAGGCCTGGCGCGACGATGGGCTGACCACCACGCAAGAGGGCCAGGTCCATGTGGCCATCCCGGTCCAGGTCCGCGGCCACGAGTCCGGAGGTGCCGCGCTCGGAGGAGAGGGCATATCGAGGCTGGGCCGCGAACCGTCCGTTGCCCTGGTTGAGCCAGATGCCCAGGGAGTCCTTGTCGAACAACCAGGAGCTCAGCGTCACCAGGTCGAACCGGCCATCCTCGTTGAGGTCCACCTTGATGAGCTCGTAGACGGTGTTGTCCTCCGGGTAGCGCACGGCCAGGTCGAACTCGCCGCTCGGCAGCCGCTTGAAGACCACCAGTTGGTTGCTCGCCGTGCTGCTCTGCACGGTGGTGATGGCCGCGAGGTCCTCTTGGCCGTCTTCATCCAGGTCTCCCGCGACGAGGTCGCGCACGCCGCCCGTCACGGTGCTCCCCGTCGGAGGAACGTAGACCGGCGACAGCATCGCCCGGCCGCGCGAGGCACCGCCCGACAACGACAAATGGATGGCGTTCTTCGCGATGCTTCCCGCCGCGAGGTCCGCTGAGCCATCCCGGTTGAAGTCCCCCTGGGCCAGCCCTCCCGGAGCCCCTTCGAGTGGCAGACTCTCGGGCATCAGCGGACCACCCCAGAACACACGCATGTCCATGAAGTCGCCCGTGAGCACGACGTCCATCCGCCCATCTCCGTCGAAGTCTCCCGCGGCGGGTGTGTACGCCTCACCGCTGAAGCCATAGGTCAGCAGCGGCGCGAACGGAGGCGCGGTCGTGCTCCCGGGCAGGACATGCAGGTGCCTGTCGTAGTTGGTGGACCAGAGGAGGTCACTCACCGCGTCGCCGTCCAGGTCCACGGCGATGGGAATCGCGGTGGGGATGCCCCCCTCGTCCGGGAGGATGGTTTCTCCCAGCAAGGACAGTGTTCCGCTCGGCGTGTTGAAGACGCGGACCCTGTCGCGGCCGATGATGGCCACGTCATCTCGCGCGCCATCCTTGTCGAAGTCACCCACCACCGCTTCGCCGCCGCAGGTGGTGCACGGGACATAGCTGGGGGTCTTGAAGGTGCCGGTCCCCGTGCCGTTCGCCTGGACGATGCGGTTGTTGGCGCCATCGATGCGGGCGTAGTCCAGGAAGCCATCGCGATTGAAGTCCGCGACGATGGGGCAGTAGCCCGAGGACGACACAATCGTCGTCGGAGACGCGAACGACCCATTGCCCAGTCCTCGGTAGAGGACGATTTGATTCCCCGTCGTGTGCGCGAGCACGTCCGGCGTCCCGTCGGAGTTGAAGTCTCCGGACGCCATGCAGTTGAGGGTGGTGTTCAGGGCCGTGTTCGTGGTGATGGGCGCCAGGAACGTCCCGTCGCCATTGCCCGGATAGAGGACGAAACCGCCCTTGTGCGTGCTGTCGGCGAACAGGATGGCGGCCACGTCCAGCTTCCCGTCCTTGTTGAAGTCCGCCACCACGGGCGGCAAGTCGAGGAACGTCGCCTGCGCGGACGCGGAGAGCTCTCGCCGAGAGAAGGAGCGACGGCCCTCGTTGGCCATGACAGCGACGCGGTACGTCGCGCCCACGACGACATCCGGCTGCCCGTCCCCGGTGAAGTCACCCGCGCCCACGAAGTTGAGCGGCGAGCCATAGGAGTGCCCGGAGATGGGCGCGAACGATGGCGTCTCACAGGCCAGCGGCGTGACATGCCGATGGAAGACAGGTGCGGAAGGCCGCCCCCGTCCCGCCGAGTTCCGAGCCGTCACATGGAATCGCGCCTGTGTCCCGGAGGGCAGGCCCGTCACGGTGGCCACGAGGGTGTCACCCGCGACAGTCACGGGCACGCCGCCCGGAGACGCGGTGACGAGATACTCGGTGACGGGGTCGCCCTCTGGCGCGGTGGCCTGGTTCCAGCGCACGACGACTCCGTCCACCGTGGAGGTGACGCGGACATCGGTCGGTGCCTTGGGCTGCGGGCGCGTGAGGATGGGCGCCGACGAGACGGACGGCCCCTCTCCCACCGCGTTCACCGCGACCAGGGTGAACGTATAGGAGACATCGAGCGCGAGCCCGGTGATGGAGACCACCGTGGGCGTCGTGGGAAGTGACCGCTCCGCGCCGGCGGGCGACGACGTGAGCTTGTAGCCCGTGAGAGCGCTGCGTCCGTCCGAGACAGGCGGGAGCCAGTCCAGCTCGACACGGCCTTGAGAGAAGACACCGGTGAGGTTGACGGGAGCGGAGGGGATATCCGGGAGCGTCACCTCGGTGCTCGTCGTCGCGGGGCCCGTCCCCGTCGAGTTCTGCGCGGCCACGCTGAACGTATAGACGCCGCCATTGACCAGTCCGGAGAGAGTCGCGCTGGTCGCGGTGCCGCTCACGGTCTGCGTCATTCCTCCCGGCTGCGTGGTGATGACGTATCCGGAGAGAGTCCCGCCTCCTGTGCTCGCAGGGGGCGCCCAGTACACCGTCGCGGCGCGGAGGAGCGGCGCCGCACTCACTCGCACGGGCGCGCTCGGCAGTGCCGTGGGCACCAACGCGCTCAGCGTGGCCGCGGAGGAGCTGCCCACCGCGTTGATGGCCACCACGCTGACGCCGTAGGTCGCTCCATTCGTCAGCCCCGTGAGCGTGACGGTGGTCTCCGTCGTGGTGAGCGGCTGCCCACCGGGGCTCAGCGTCACGGAGTAGCCCTGGATGGGCTGTCCTCCATCCGAGGGGACTCGCCAGTTCAGCGTCACCTGCTGGTCTCCTGTCTTCCAGGATGACCACGAGGGCGCACCGGGCACGCTGGAGGTTCGCACCGACGAGGACACGCTCGAGACCTTGCGCGAGCCATCCGCGTACACCGCCGTGACGGTGAACGTGTAGCTCGTGCCGTTCGCCAGCCCGGTGACCTGCGCGGAGCGAGCCGTGGGCACCGCCGAGACCAGTACTCCTCCAGGAGAAGCCTTCACCTCGAAGGCGGTGAGCACACCCGTCGGCTGGGTCGGAGAGAGTCCCCAGGAGACCTCCGCGGACCGGATGCCCGGCACGGCCTTGACGTTGATGGGAGTCGACAACACCAACGCACCGCTCACCGCGCCGGCATCTCGCCCTCCCGCATCGGGCGGTCCCCCATCCCCGCTGCCCGCATCTTCGGAGGAGCCCGCGTCACCCGGGCCGCCATCCCCGCCGGGGTTCGCGAGAAAGGACTCACAGCCCTCCGAGGAGCACTCGCCAGAGCGGCACTGCGACTCGGAACAAGACGTCGCGTCGTTGGATTTCTCTCCACAGCCAGCCGTCGCCAGTGCCGTGAAGGCCACCAGGATGCACCAGACACTTCGCATATCGCCCTCGGTCCCCGTGCCCCTGGAGGTCGCTTCGTGCGCGACGTCGAGAGGTCCCTGAGTTCCCCCGTTCAACGACCGTGCTCACGAATTGTCGCGAGCAGGTTGGAACGGGAGGGCGTCCACGCAGGACGTCCCCGGTTGGGTCGAAAGCGTTCCGCGAGAGTGGTTCAGCTCAGCGACGCCGTGGCCTGCGCCAGCTTCTCCTGAGCGGCTTCCCACTGCTCATAGAGCTCCTCGAGCGTCGACTTGCCCTCGCGGTGCGCGTCCATCAACGGCTTGGCCCGAGCGAAGTCGTTGTAGAGGACGGGGTCCGCCAGCTGACCCTCGCGCTCCTTCTGCTCGGCCTCCACCTTGGCGATGCGCTCCTCCAGCCGGGCGATCTCCTTCTTGAGGGGACCTTCCACGACGCTCTTGCGCTGACGGGCCTCCGCCTCCAGGCGCTTGCGCTCCTTCTCCGTCGTGGGACCCGACGCGGACTTCTCGCCCCGCCCCGCCGCCGCTCCACCCGCCGCGGCCTCCGCCTCCAGGCGCTGCTGCTCCTGGTGGTAGAGGTAGTCGTCGAGGTTGCCTGGATGTGGCGTCAGCTTCCCGTCCGCCACTTCCCACACCTGCGTCGACAGGCCGTTGATGAAGCTGCGGCTGTGGCTGACGAACAGCAGCGTGCCGCTGTACAGCTTCAGCGCTTCAATCAGCATCTCGGACGAGTCGAGGTCCAGGTGGTTGGTGGGCTCGTCCATCAGCAGGAAGTTGGAAGGCACCAGCAGGAGCTTGGCCAGCGCGACACGGGCCCGCTCTCCACCACTGAGCACGCCGATGGGCTTCTCCACGTCATCGCCGCTGAAGAGGAACGCGCCCAGCACGCCGCGCACGTAGCTCTCCGGCTTGTCGGCCGCGAGCGGACGGACCTCCTCGATGATGGTGTTCGTCCGGTCCAGCTTGTCCGCGTGGTGCTGCGCGTAATAGCCCACCACCACGTTGTGCCCGAGCGTCACCGTGCCCGAGTCCGGCACCAGCTCTCCGGCCACCATCTTCAGGAGCGTCGTCTTGCCGGCGCCGTTCGCACCCACCACGGCGATGCGCTGACCGCGCTCCACCCGGCCGGAGAGATGGTCATAGACGGTCTGGGCGCCGTAGCGCTTGGTGATGCCCTCCAGCGTGACCACGTCGCGGCCGCTGCGCTCCACTTCCGGGAAGCGGAACTTCATCGTCGCCCGCTCTTCCAGGACGTGAATCTTCTCCAGCTTCTCGATCATCTTGGCGCGGCTCTGCGCCTGCTTCGCCTTGGTCGCCTTCGCGCCGAAGCGGTCGATGAAGGACTGGAGCTCCGCGCGCCGGGCCTCCACCTTCTCCGCCCGGGCCTGGAGGAGCACCTTCTCCTCGGCGCGCAGGCGCTTGTATTCGTCGTAGTTGCCGGCGTACTCGCGCACGCCCTCCAGCTCCAGCGACACCACCCGGTCAATCTGCCGGTTGAGGAAGTCCTTGTCGTGGGAGATGAGGACCATCGCCTTGTTGGAGCGGCGCAGGAAGCCGTCGAACCACGTGAGCGTGGGGACGTCCAGGTGGTTGGTGGGCTCGTCAAGCAGCAGCAGGTCCGGGTCCTGGAGCAGCAGCCCGGCGAGCGCCGCGCGCATCCGCCACCCTCCCGACAGGGCCGACGTGGGCTTGACCAGGTCGGCGTCCTTGAAGCCCAAGCCCTTGAGGATGCGCTCCGCGTGGTGCTTGCCGAAGCGGTTCTCGAAGTCGTCCAGCTCCGCGTGGAGGTCCGCCAGGGACTGGGCCAGCTCGAGCTGGTCCTCCTCGTCCGAGGCCTCCGAGAGCGCCGCCTCGGTGTCCTTCAGGCGGACTTCCAGGGTGTCGCGGCCGGGGACGGTGCTCATCACCGCCTCCACCACCGTGCCCTCCGGAAGTCCCGCGATTTCCTGGGGCAGGTACCCCCAGCGGGCCCGCCGCCGGTACGTGAGGGACCCCGAGTCCGGCTGGATCACCCCGGCCAGGATCTTCATCAAGGTGCTCTTGCCCGTCCCGTTGGCGCCGACGAGGCCTACACGGTCCTTGGGGCCGAGGGTGAAGCTGTCACTGTCGAAGAGGACCTTCTTTCCATAGGAGAGACAGAGGTCCTGGGCGATGACGAGGCTCATGGCGGTGGGGGATGTAACAGCCCCGGGGCCCCTGGGAAATGGCGCAGATGCCCGGCCGGCGAACGAGGAGCCCATCGTCCCCTTTCCGGACCTGCCCAGGGCCTGCCTATACTCCGCCCCCACATGGCTGCCCCCTGTCCCCATTGCGGAAGTACCGACGGCATCGACCATCTCTGCGCAGGCCAGAGCCTCCAGCTCATCGGCCAGGTGCTCGACGGCCGCTACAAGATTGAGAGCGTGCTCGGCCAGGGCGGCATGGGCATGGTGTTCCGCGCCACGCAGACCTCGGTGCAGCGCCCCGTCGCGGTGAAGACGCTGAACCCGTCACTGGCCGCCGCGCCCCAGTTCTTCGAGCGCTTCCGCCGAGAGGCGGAGATCGCCAGCCGCCTGCGCCACCCGAACATCATCACCATCTTCGACTTCGGTCGCGCGCCCGACGGCACCTGCTACTACGTGATGGAGCTGCTCCAGGGCGAGAGCCTCAAGGAGGTCGTCAAGCGCGAGGGCCCCATGTCCCTTCGCCGCGCCACCAGCCTCATCGAGCAGGCCACCCAGGGCCTCGCCCACGCGCACACCGAGGGCTGCGTCCACCGGGACCTGAAGCCGCACAACATCATGGTGCAGGACCTGAGCGGCCGGGACTTCGTCAAGGTGCTGGACTTCGGCCTCGTCAAGGCGCTGGAGGCCGACGAGGAGGAGCAGCTCACGTCCACGGGCCAGGTGCTGGGCACCCCGCAGTACATGCCGCCGGAGCAGGCCGGTGGTGAGTCGGTGGACCAGCGCTCGGACCTGTACTCGATGGCGGGCGTGCTCTACTTCTGCCTCACGGGCAGCTCGCCGTTCGGGGCGAACACGGTGCGCAAGGCGCTCACCGCGTCCCTCACGCAGCAGGTGCCCCCGGTCAACAGCAAGCGCCAGGGTGCTCCCGTCCCCGTCGCGCTGGATGCCTTCTTCAAGAAGGCCCTCTCCCCCGAGAAGGACGACCGCTACCAGAACGCGCAGGAGTTCATCGACGCGATGCTGGACACCGTCGTCGACGCGAGCCCCGAGCAGCTCGACGCGATGCCCAGCGGTGGCGCCAGCTCTGGTGTGAATGAGCGCGGCAGTGGCAGCCGCCATGGCAGTCGCGCGGGGCGCCCCGGTGGGAGTGGCAGCGGCGTGCGTTCCGCCTCACGCGTGGGCGCAAGCCCGGGCCGAGGCTCCACGCCATCCAACGTCCAGGTGGCGCGCAGCCAGGTGGGGAACGCGGGCGGCAACACCTCCGCGAGCCGCGTTCGCGCCGCTGCCTCCAAGGCCGCGCCGCCGCCTCCGCCCCCCGAGCCGGAGGGCATGTCCACCGGCAAGAAGATCGCCATCATCGCGGTGCCGCTCGTGCTGCTCGGCATTGGAGGGGCGGTGGTGCTGGGTGGCAAGGGTGACGCCAAGGCAACCCCCACGCAGGTGGTCGAGGTCGCTCGGGACAACCCCGACACGAAGCCGAACACCACCGGCCGCGAGGCCCCGGCCGCGGCACCCCAGACGTTGCGCGTGAAGTTCAACTCCACGCCGCCAGGGGCCGCCATCTTCGAAGGGGATGAGCAGATTGGCACCACGCCCATCGAGCTGATGCTCCCGCGCGACAAGTCGCACCAGCTCAGCTTCCGGCTCGCGAACCACAAGTCCGAGGAGCGCTCGCTCAACTTCAGCCGCGTGGCGGGAGACAGCCAGACGGTGGACGTGACGCTGGAGGCGGTCCGCGCCGCGGCGCCGTCCAGGCCCAAGCCCCCGCGCGCGGGGAACGCGGGCTCGGACATCACGGTGTTCGAGTAGGGCTGTTGGGAGGGCGCCTCCGTCTCACACGAGGCGCCCCAGCTTCGGGAGCACTTCGCCACTCTTGCCCTGGATGAAGTGCTTGAAGCGCAGGGCGCTCTCGGTGGTCTCCAGGTTGACGAGCCACGTCTCACCGCCCATCGCGCGGGCCTGGTCGACCATGCCGGACGCCGGGTAGACGACGCCCGAGGTGCCGGCCGCCAGGAAGACCAGGCGCCCGCCCGCCTTCACCGCCCGCTGCGCGAAGCCCTGGATGGTCTCCAGGTCCACGGGGTCCAGGTACTCGCCGAACCAGACGATGTGGGGCCGGAGCAAGGAGCCGCAGTCCTTGCAGCCCGGCACGGTGCCATCGGGATACACCGTGGTGTCCGGGAAGGGCGCGCGCTTGCAGTCGACGTTGCTGCACCGGGTCGTGAAGAGGTTGCCATGCATCTCCACGATGCGTTGGCTGCCCGCGCGGCGGTGCAGTCCGTCCACGTTCTGCGTGGCCAGGAGGAAGCGGTCTCCCAGGTGGCGCTCCCACTCCACCAGCGCCGTGTGGCCGGGATTGGGTGAGACCTCGGCCGCGCCCGCGCGCCGCTGCGAATAGAAGCGCCAGACGCGCAGCGGGTCCTTGGCGAAGCCCTCCGGGGAGGCCACGGACTCGACGGGCTGTCCCTCCCAGAGTCCGTTGAGGCCTCGGAAGGTGGGGACTCCGCTCTCGGCGGAGACCCCCGCGCCCGTGAGGACCAGCAGCCAGGTTTTCGAGTCGAGAAGGAGCGTTTCCATGGGGTCTCCTGCGGGGCGATGGATTCAGGTTATGAATCGGGGGACGGCCTCCGCGCCTGTCGCTGACAGTGAAGCGCGGCCCCCTGGCTCGAGGAGCCCATCATGGCGGAAGTCACCCTGGACCTGCGCGAGCTGCCCAAGGCGCAGGCGTACGCGGAGCTGCATCAACACGTTCAGGCGGTGCTCGAGGGCATCGACGACCCCATCGCCGGCATGGCGACGATGAGCTGTCTGCTACACAACGCCTTCGGTCACCTGTGGACGGGGTTCTACCGGGTGGTGACGCCGGGGCAGTTGCTTCGGGTCGGGCCCTATCAGGGGACGCTCGGATGCCTGGAGATCAAGTTCGGCAAGGGCGTCTGCGGAACGGCCGCCGCGAAGGGTGAGACCCAAGTGGTGGCGGACGTGCACGCCTTCCCGGGCCACATCAGCTGCGACTCCCGCTCCGCGTCTGAAATCGTGGTGCCGGTGTACGGCAAGAACCGCGAGCTCATCGCGGTGCTGGACATCGACTCTTCCAGCAAGGGCACCTTCGACGAGGTGGACCGGCGCGAGCTGGAGACGATGATGCGCTGGTTCCAGCAGTAGACTCGGCGCGACGTGAAGGCCCACCGGGGCGCGGCGGCACACGAGATGCCCGCGCCCCGGCGTGGACTCAGTCCCCGCGGGCGTAGGCCACGGCGAGCTGGCCGGCGAAGCGGGCGTTGTTCTCGAGGAGCGCCAGGTTCGCCTTGAGCGTCTTGCCGCCCGAGCGCTGGCCCAGCTCCCTCAGCAGGAAGGGCGTCACGTCCTTGCCGCGAACGCCCTGCTTGTCGGCCTCGGCGAGCGCGGAGGCAATCTGCAGCTCCACCTCGTGACGAGGCAGCGCCGTCTCCTCGGGAGGCGGCACGGTGTAGAGCACCCCACCCTGCCCCAGCGTCTCGAAGCGGGCGCGAGCGATGCGCGCCGCGGTCGCCACGTCATTCACGCTGTGTTCCAGGGAGATGCCGGAGTCACGGCTGTGGAACGACGGCAGCTCGCGAGTGCCCACGCCGATGACGGGGACTCCCGCCGTCTCCAGGAGCTCCATCGTCTTGGGCAGGTCGAGCACGGACTTCGCGCCCGCGCACACCACGGCGACGGGAAAGCGCGCCAGGGCGGCGATGTCCTGGGAGATGTCCCAGTGCTCCGAGGCGCCCCGGTGGACTCCGCCGATGCCGCCGGTGGAGAAGACTCGGATGCCGGCCGCGGCGGCCAGCTCACAGGTGGCGCTGACGGTGGTGCCGCCCGTCGCGCGAGTGGCCACGGCGATGGCCAGGTCTCGCGAGCCGAGCTTCAGGAGCGGCTCCTTGCCCTCCGCGAGCCGCCGCAGCTCCGCGTCCTCCAGGCCGACACACACCACGCCATCCACCACCGCGGTGGCCGCGGGAATGGCCCCCGCCCGGCGGATGGCCTCCTCACACGCGCGGGCGGCGGCGAGGTTGTGCGGATAGGGCAGCCCCTGGGCCACCACGCTCGTCTCCAGGGCGACAACGGGCTTGCGCGCGTCGAGGGCCTGGCGCACCTCATCCGAAAAACGTAGGTCCATGGTGCGCGTATAAGCCATGCCGGGGCAGGTGGCACAAGCCAGGCGAGGGCAAACGTCGGGTTGCAGGAAAGCCCCCTGGGCCTTATTCCCTCCGCGCGCCGTGTCGACCTCCGCCGCTACTGCTCCCGCCGCACAGCCCCGAGCCCTCTCGGCATCCGACCTGGCCATGCTCGGGGTCGTCGTTGCCTGGGGTACCAACTACACAGTGGTGAAGGAGGTCGTGGGCGTGATGCCGCCCTTGGCCTTCATGTCGGTGCGCTTCGCCATCGCCTCGGTGGCGATGCTCGCGCTGTTGCTCGTGGTCGAAGGCTGGAAGCCGCTGCGGCTCGGCGTGTTCCTCAAGCTCGCAGGCCTGGGGTTGGTCGGCAACACGCTGTACCAGCTCTGCTTCGTGCTGGGCGTGGCGAACACGACGGCGGCGAACAGCGGGCTCCTGACGGCGGCGACGCCCGTCATGGTGGCGGCGCTGGGGGCGGTGTTGGGCGTGGAGCGGCTCACCCGGCCGCTGGTGATGGGCTTGTCGCTGGCGGTGGTGGGCATGGTGCTGGTGGTCGCGGCACGAGGGCCGGCCATGGGCGCCAACACGAGGCTGGGTGATGTGCTCATCCTGGGCGCCTGTGCCTGCTGGGCCATCTACACCGTCGGCATCCGCTCGCTGGGCAACGAGGTGTCGGCGCTTCAAATCACCGCCGTCACCATGCTGACGGGAGCACCCGGGGTGATTCTGGCGGGACTGCCCGCCGTGCTGGAATTGAGTCCAGGGAGCGTCCACGGCGGAGCGTGGGTGGGCATGGTGTACACCGCGCTGATTCCCCTGGTGCTGGGCTACTTCATCTGGGGCCGCACGGTGCAGCAGGTGGGCAGTGCTCGTGCGGCGCTCTACAACACGGGAGTCCCCGTCGTCGCGGCCCTCACGGCCTGGGCGGTGCGCGGTGAGCGGCCCACGCCGTTCCAGGCATTGGGCGCCGCGTTCATCCTCGGTGGCGTGGTGCTCAGCCGCAGGAAGTAGCGAGCCGTCAGCGCCCTTCCTCGCCTCGGCGCCCTCGCGCTACCGCGAGGCCGTACTCCCCAATCTTCTTGTCCAACGTGGGTCGACTGATGCCGAGCAGCGCGGCGGCTCGGACCTTCTTCCCTCCGGACTCCCGGAGTGCCTCCGCGATGGCATCACGCTCCAGGCGGCCCACGCGGGCCTGGAGTGTCTGCGCGTCGATGGCGGTGCTTCCCTGCTGGACCTCGGGCGGCAGATGCAATGCACCGACCCGCCCTCCGGCGTAGAGCAACCCCAGGCGCTCCGCCACGAGCTCCAGCTCCCGCACGTTCTGCGGCCACGAATAGTCGGCCAACAGGCGCTTGGCCTCCGGCCCCAAGGTGGGCGGCTCGCGCCGGACCCGCCGTGCCGCACGCGCCACGAAGCGCTCGAGGAGCACCAGGACATCCTGCCGCCGGTCGCGCAGAGGCGGCACCTCCAGCTCGAAGCCCATCAGCGCACGGGCCAGCGAAGCCTCCACCTCACCTCGAGTCCCCTGCAAGGCCACCGGCGCCACCGAGGTGACGAGCAGCCGCACATCCACGGGCTCCTCGCCTCCTTGCCGCGCGGGAGCCACCCGACGGGCCATCAAGCGAGCCAACCGCTCGGCGGCGCCCCGCGAGAGCGCGTCAACGTGCTGAAGGAGCAGTGAGCCCTGGTCCGCGCGGAGCAGTGCGGAGGCCACCGGAGGCCGTCCCGGCGCGCTGGCTCGGCCGAAGAGGGCCTCCTCGACAGCGTCCGCGGGCTGACGGCAATCCACCACCACCAGCGGCTCCAGCGCCCGAGGCGAGCGCGCATGGATGACGCGAGCAAGCTGAGTCTTGCCTGTCCCCGGCTCGCCATGAAGCACCACGGGCGCGGCGCTGTTGGCGGCACGGCGAGCCGCCTCCCCCAGTGCCCGCATCACCCGCGAGGCGCCCAGCAGCACCGGCGAGGTCCTCCGGCTCCATCCGCGAGCGCACCGCCGTGTACGCCTCCCCCCCAGCCGCCCCAGCGCGGCGAGGAGCTGCCCCTCGCCTCCCGTGAAGGCCGAGTCCGCGCGAGTCGCATACAGCACCCCGAACGGCATGCCACCGGACGCCACGAGCGGAGCGCACATCTCGGACTCGGCCTGGACCAGTTCCTTGCGCTCCAGCGCCACCTGCGCGAGCGAGCGCGGCACGGCCATGGCCTCCGCGCCCGACACCGCCGCCGTCAGGAGGCCCGTGTTGGTGCCCAGCAGCGCCGCGGCCCGGTCCGCGCTGAGCGCGCGAGCCACTTCATCCGCCAGCCGCCTCAACACCATGGCCTCGCTCGTGGCCCCCAGGAGCGCCGTGCCGGCCGAGTACAGCGCCGCGGCCGCGCCGACATGAGGCAGCACCTCTTCGATGGGAACGTGCCCAGGAGACGTCGGGCCCCCCTCCACCAGCGTCACGGGAGGAGGCTCGAAGACGGCCATCGTCGAGCCCACGAGGACGCGGTCTCCCGGGTACAGCACCACCTCGTTGCTGATGCGCGCGCCGTTGACCAGCGTCCCGTTGCGCGAGTCCAGGTCCGCCAACCGGACCTGCCCCTCGCTCACCGTCAACTGGGCGTGCTTGCGCGAGACCTGGTCATCCCGCAGGGGGATTTCGCAGGACGGACTGCGGCCAATGGCCATATCCGAGAGCACCTCATAGCGGAGCCCCGCGGATGGCCCAGTGAGCAGCAGGAGTGCGGGCATGTCGCGGCGAAGCCTAGCGCCCCAGGAGGCGTGAGCAAGCGCCGCCGCGTCGCACTACATCGGTCGCTCGGCGTTCAACAACGCCCGGATCTCCGCCTCATCCAGGGCCCGCCCCTCCCGGCTGAGGGCCAGCGCGTTGACCTGGGTCTCCTCGACCTCCACGTGGGCCCCCTTGCGCCACTCCGTGGTGTGCACCGCGCCATCCACCAGCTTGCCCACGAGGCTCCCGTCATCCCGGGCCATGAGCTCCAGCCAGAGGTTCTCCACCACCTTGTTGCCGTCCGGGTGGGTATCGAACGGGGCGCGGACCAGGAACGTGAGCGGCTCCATCAGCCCCCGGCGCTGGAAGCGCGCCAGGAAGGCGGGCAGCAGGGCCTGGGCCTCACGGCGCATGGACTCCGTCTGCTCCTCCGGCTCCTGCGAGAAGCGCTCGCGATACGGCACCAGGAGCTGGGACGTGTTGTGGCGCCCCAGCGGGGACACCACCGTGAGGAACAAGCCCTCATGCCCCTCGAAGGTCTCCAGCGGCACGCCGAGCAGGTTGGCGCGCGCCTCCTCCGACGGCACCACCATGAACGCCTGCCCCTCGCTGGTGCCCACCTGGGAGCGCAGCGCCGGGCCCTGCCCGAAGGCGAGGTCCGTGCACAGCTCGTGCAGGAAGCTCTCGGCGGGCAACAGGTCCTGCTCCGCCAGGTGGAAGATCTCCAAGTCCCTGGCGCCGAACTTCTCCATCCCGTGCGAGTGGACCCACAGCGGCGTGTCGCCCTCCGTCACCTCCACCGCGTGCAGGTGGACATGGTCTCGGATGTCGAAGTCCAGCTCGGTGATTTCGACGACGTCCTCGGGCTCGTGCAGCTTGAACGCCGCCAGGTCCACCAGCACCCCTGGCACATGCTCCAGCAGCGTGCGCACGGCCCAGAGCGCCTCGAACACGGGGAGCGTCGGCTGCGCCCCACCCGGCTCCAGCGACAGGTGGTAGTAGGCCTTCGCCTTGCCCAGGCGCTCGAAGGCCTCGGGGCTCCCGCTGTACGCCGCCTTGTTGAAGCGAGGCAGCCCTTCGGCCCCCACCGTCAACCGGACGTGCACCTCCGAGCTGTCCGCCCGGAGCACGAACCCCTGCCCGTCCTCGGCCGGTGTGAACTCCACCTCGTCCGTCGCGAACGACGCCCGCAACGCGTCGAGCGGCACCGGACCGTCCTGCTCGGTCGCCAGGAGGTAGACCTCCATCACAGGTGCTTCTCGATTTGCCGAAAGAGGTCCACGCGGTCCACCAGGTTGGTCAGGTAGTCGAGCTTGTCGGTGGCCAGCACCAGGACTGGAGACAACCGGTAGGCGCCGAACCATTCCTCGTACAGGGCATTGAGGCGCTGGAGGTAGCGAGTGGGAATGTCCTTCTCCATCGAGCGGCCGCGCAGGCGGATGCGCTCCTTGAGGGTCTGCACGGGGCAGCGCAGGTAGATCATCAAGTCAGGGGGACGCAGCGACTCGGAGATGGTCTCGTACAGTTCGCAGTACGTCTTCCAGTCTCGCTTGTCGATGAGCCGCTGACGGTGGAGGTTCTTGGCGAAAATCTCCGCGTCCTCGTAGAGGGTGCGGTCTTGAAGCACGGTGCCGGGCGTGCGCTCCAACTCCCGGTGGAGGCGGAACTTGTGCGTGAGGAAGAAGAGCTGTGAGCGGAAGGCCCACGTCTTCATGTCCTTGTAGAAGTCCGCGAGGTAGGGGTTTTGGTCATTGGGCTCGAAGGACGGCGTCAGCCCGTACTTCCGGCAGAGGAAGGACGTGAGCTCCGTCTTCCCGGCGCCGATGTTGCCCGCGATGGCGATAAACTTTTTCCTGGCCACGCAACCCCTGCTTGTAACCCCGCCAAGCGGCGCGCACCAGAAACAAGGTAAGGAAGCCTCGTGGTAGAAGAAGTGCATGCCCCCGCCCCCTCTCCCTCACCGCGCCCTGGGCGCCGCCCCTGTCCGGGGTGCGGCCACCCGTCCGGCCGTTCGGGACAGGACACCTCGCGGCGGGCCTGCCCTCGGGGCGAGCCTCTCGCCTGCCCCACGAACCGGCCCCGAGGAGGGGGCTGAGGGATGCGCAAGCTTTTCTGCATTTTAGTCGCTGGGGTGTGGACGTTCGTCTGCTTCTTCCTGACCCTCTTCACGATGGTGCTGACGGTCAACGCCTCCCGAGGCCTCTGGGTGGTCCGCAGACTGTGGTCCCCCGTGCTGGTGTGGGCGGGCGGCGGAAAGCTGGAGGTGCTGGGCCAGGAGAACGTGGACCCCGACCGCCCCACCATCTACGTCGCCAACCACCAGTCCACCATCGACATCCCGGCGCACTTCATGGCCGTGCCCGTGCCCTTCCGCTACGTGGCCAAGGAGCAGCTCAAGTGGGTGCCGCTCATCGGCTGGTACCTGGCGCTCGGCGGGCACGTCTTCATCAACCGGAGCAACCGCTCCAAGGCCATCGCCTCCCTGGACGCGGCGGCGAAGAAGATCCGCGGCGGCACCAGCATCTTCCTGTACCCGGAGGGCACCCGCTCCGAGGACGGTCGCGTCCTCCCCTTCAAGAAGGGCCCCTTCGCCCTGGCCCTCAAGGCACGTGTCCCTGTCTGTCCCGTCACCATCGAGGGCTCCGGCAAGCTCATGCCCAAGGACAGCTGGAACATCACCCCGGGCCCCATCCGCGTGAAGATTGGCAAGCCCATCGACACCACCCGGTTCGACGAGGATGACCGCGAGGGACTGGCCCGCGCCGTGCGTGACGTCATCATCGCGGACAGCCTCTCGATGGGCGGCAAGGGCGGCGACGCCGAAGACGCCGTCGCCTCGACAGGCCAAGAAGGCATCGGCGCTTCCCGCGCCCACTCCACTCCCTAGAGACGCCTCCGTGAAGATGACTCCCGCTCACCGCTTCCGCCCCTGGGCTCGCGCCGCCGTGCTGGGCCTGGGACTGCTCGCCTCCGGCTGCAGCCACACCAACGCGGCGACGGCCAACGCCGCACGCCCCACCGACGACCGCTCCCGCGCTCGCGCATTCCTCGACGAGAACCAGCCCCAGAAGGCGCTCATGCTCCTCACGGACCTGCATGCGCGCGGCCCCGAGGACCTGGATGTCGCGCGGATGCTGACGGAAGCCCAGGTGAAGGCGGGCCGCTCCGACGCGTGGATTGAAGAGCTCCAAGGGCGTCTGCGCTCGGGCGAGCGCGCGGTGGACCAGTACATGCTGGGCCTCGCCCTCTTCTCCCGAGCCAAGGACGCCGGCGCACCCGCCGTGGCCGCCTTCGAGCGCGCCATCGCCCTGTCCCCGGACACGGCCGAGTACCACTACCGCCTGGGCGTCGCGCGACTGGAGTCGGAGCAGTACGCGGCCGCGGTGGAGCCCTTGCGCCGCGCCACGACGCTGGCCCCTGACCGCCCCTCGTGGCGTCTGCCGCTGGCCAAGGCGCTGCACCGCACGGGCGACTCGCCGGGCGCGGTGGAGGCCCTGGGCGTGGTCGTTCGCGGTCGGCCCTCGCCCGCGGACGTGGCCACCGCGCGAGCGTTGATGGAGCAGGTCAACGACCCCTTCGGAGGCATCCCCAAGGCCGCCGAGGCCAAGCTGGAAGAGGGCCTGCGCTACCTCAACGACTTGGATGCACCCCAGCACGCCATCCTCGCGTTCGAGGAAGTCCTCCACGACTACCCGGACCTCTCCGTGCTGCACTCGCTCCTGGGCCTGGCGTACCAGCGCCTGGACGACGCGGGGCGCGCGGTGGACGAGTTCAAGCAGGCCATCGAACGCGCTCCGAGGGACGGGAAGAACCACCTCTACCTGGGGGAGCTGTACGCCTCACGCCAACGGCCCGACGCGGCGCGTGCCGCCTTCGAGAAGGCCGTGGAGCTCCACCCCTTGTTGGACACGGCCTGGTTCCGACTGGGTGACCTGCACCTCGACCGCCGAGACCTGCCCGCGGCCCGCGCGGCCTTCACGGTGGCCGTGTCGCTGACGCCCGACTCCATCCCCGCACGGGGCAAGCTCGCGCTCGTGTATCAGCTCGAGGCCGACTACCCCGCCGCGGAACGCGAGCTCCGCTACGTGGTCGAAAAGGACCCGGAGAATGTGGAGTTCTCGTTGCGCCTGGGGTTGCTCTTCACGGAGCAGTCGATGAAGTCCTCGAAGCCTCAGGTGAGGAAGTCCGCGGCGGAGGAAGCAGAGCGCTGGCTCTCCAAGGTGCTGGAGGCGCAGCCGGAGAACGCGGTGGCCTCCCGTGCGCTGCAATCCCTCAAGGGCCAGTAGCCACCAACGGGCCACGCCCTTTACACTTCGTCCTTGATGAGCGACGGCCGCAAGTCTCCGCGCACGACTTCCAATCCAGGCACGCAGCCCCGGACTCCCACGAGCCCGGGCATGCCGCGCGCGCCGACCAATCCCGGCATGCGGGTGATGTCGGCCGCGCGCACCGCGCCGCTCGAGAAGAGCGAACAGTCCGGCCCGCTGAGCAAGCGGCTCGCGGGTGAGGCGTCCAATCAGGCCCTCAACGCGCTCTCCATCGCGAAGGAGATGGTGGGCGACTTCCGGCAGAGTGACCGGTTCTTCAAGTACAAGGCCGGCATCGTCGCGACCTGGCTCGTGCTGACGGCGGGGAGCTTCGCCATCGCCTGTCCGGGCAGCTCCATGCGGACGGGCGACATGGACGCGCGGCTGGTGCTCAGCGACAAGCTGGACCGGCCCTCCGTCACCATCTGGAACGAGAGCAAGGCGCCGTGGAAGGACGTCACGCTCATCGTCAACGGGCAGTACCGCGCGGCGGTGCCCTCCGTCGCGGCTGGGGAGTTCATCACCATCACCCCCAAGCAGCTCATGGGCAACAGCGGAGCGGCGCCCGCGGACCTGCGCTTCGAATCGCTGGAGATGCGCAGCAGCGACGACAGCGCCAACCTCACCGAGGACCTGCGCAACGAGTGGAAGCGCCTCCTCGGGCCCAAGTAGACCCCTGAAACACGAAGGGCGCCCTCCCCTTCGGGAAGAGCGCCCTCGCGTTGCCACCGGCTCCTCCTCACGAAGGAGCGCGGCAGGCGGCCTTACTCGGCCTTGGTCTCTTCGGCAGCGGGAGCCTCGGCGGCGGGCGCGGCCTTCTTCTCCGGCCGATCCACCAGCTCCAGCAGGGCCATCTCCGCGGCATCACCCCGGCGGAAGCCGAGGCGGATGATGCGGGTGTAGCCGCCGGGACGCGTGGCGTACCGGTCCTTGTACTCGCTGAAGACCTTCTTCAGCACGTCACGGTCCTTCACCGTCCGGGCCGCCAGGCGCACGTTGGAGAGACCACCACGCTTACCCAGCGTGATGATGCGCTCCGCCAGCTTCCGGGCCTCCTTGGCCTTGGGCAGCGTGGTGCGGATGGCCTGGTGCTCGAGCAGCGAGGTGACCATGTTGTTCAACATCGCGAGCCGGTGGCTCGTGGTGCGGTGCAGCTTCCTCTGTCCAACCTTGTGGCGCATCGTCCTGCTCCGGGCCCCCGGAGGGGCCCACCACTCCGGCCGTATCAGGTACCGGGTGGGAAGGGCGGACCCGACACGGGGCCCGCCACTGCTGATTGGACCAGGTGGGTCTCACCAGGTCCCTTCCCTCCGCGCCGCCTGCAACCATGTCGCGGGCACGGAGGAAAGTACCGCGAGACTCTACACCTTCGGAGCGGCCGGGGCCGGCGCCTGCTTCGGCGGCCAGTTCTCCAGCTTCATGCCGAGCGACAGGCCCATCTCCGCCAGGATCTCCTTGATCTCCTTGAGCGACTTGCGGCCGAAGTTCTTCGTCTTGAGCATCTCGGCCTCGGTGCGCTGCACCAGGTCGCCGATGGTCTTGATGTTCGCCTGCTGCAGGCAGTTGGCCGAACGAACCGACAGCTCCAGCTCATCCACCGAGCGGAACAGGTTCTCGTTGAGCTTCGCCTCTTCCTTCGGCGCCTCGGCGATGACCGGCTCCTCGGTCTCGTCGAAGTTCACGAAGACGGTCAGCTGCTCCTTGATGATCTTCGCCGCGTACGCCACCGCGTCCTGAGGCGACACGGAGCCGTCCGTCCAGACCTCGAGCGACAGCTTGTCGAAGTCGGTGACCTGACCGACGCGCGCGTTGGTGACCTGGTAGTTCACCTTGCGGGTGGGCGAGAACAGCGAGTCGATGGGGATGGTCCCGATGGGCGCACCCGCCACCTTGTTGGAGTTGGCCGGGACGTAGCCACGGCCGCGGCGGCACGTCAGCTCCATGCGGAGCTTGCCACCCTCGGAGATGGTGCAGATGTGGTGACCGGGGTTGAGGATCTCCACGTCGGCGTCGGCGATGATGTCACCCGCCTTGACCTCCTTGGGGCCCTCCGCCTCGATGCGCAGCGTCTTCGTCTCGTTCGTGTGCATCCGAAGGAGGACTTCCTTCAGGTTCAGCACGACGTCCGTGACGTCCTCGGACACCTCGGGGATGGTGGTGAACTCGTGGTCCACGCCCTCGATCTTCACCGAGGTGATGGCCGCGCCCTGCAGCGACGACAGGAGCACGCGGCGCAGCGAGTTGCCCAGGGTGGTGCCGAAACCACGCTCCAGCGGCTCCGCCACGAACTTCCCGTAGGTGGGCGTCAGGCTGTCCTGGTCCACTTCCATGCGGCGCGGCTTGATGAGGTCACGCCAGTTCTTCGCAACGAACGTATCTGCCATGGTGTACGACTCCTCGAGACGTGAACCACCACCGACTTACCCACCAGCGCGGCGGGAGGATGGACACGTGGGAACTGCGAAAAAGCACGACGCCCCGGCCTCGTCGGCCAGGGCGCGTTGGTACCTCGTCCAGGCGCCTGAGATGGCCTGGCGCGGGGATTACTTCGAGTAGAGCTCGACGATGAGCTGCTCCTGGATGGGCATCGTCAGGTCCTCGCGGTTCGGAACCGTGCGAACCGTGCCCTTGAACGCCTTCTTGTCCAGGTCAATCCACTGCGGAACGCCACGGCGGTCCACCGTCTCCAGCGCCTCGGAGATGCGGAGCACCTTGCGGCTCTTCTCCACCACCTCGACGGCCGTGCCCGGCTTGATGGAGAACGAGGGGATGTTCACCTTGCGGCCATTCACCTGGAAGTGGCCGTGGCGAACCAGCTGGCGCGCCTCGTTGCGGGTGTCCGCGAAGCCCATGCGGAACACGACGTTGTCCAGGCGGAGCTCCAGCTGCTGCAGGAGGTTCTCACCCGTCTTGCCCTTGGCGGCGGACGCGCGGTGGTAGTAGCCGCGGAACTGGTTCTCCAGCAGGCCGTACATGCGCTTGACCTTCTGCTTCTCGCGCAGCTGCACGCCGTAGCCAGAGAACTTCACGCGGCCCTGGCCGTGCTGGCCGGGGGGGTACGGGCGGCGCTCGATGGCACACTTGTCCGTGTAGCAGCGGTCGCCCTTCAGGTACATCTTGAGGTTTTCGCGCCGGCAGATACGGCAAGCGCTCGCGGTGTAACGGGCCACAGACTTCTCCTTAAAGATGATCTGGAGCCGCCTCCATGCCCGAGAGCACGAGAGGAGGCCCGGACGAAGGGGTTAGACGCGGCGGCGCTTGGGCTGGCGGCACCCGTTGTGCGGAATGGGCGTCACGTCGCGGATGAGGTTGATCTTCAGACCAGCGGCGGCCAGCGCGCGCAGCGCCGACTCACGGCCCGCGCCCGGACCCTTCACGAACACGGACACGTTCTTCAGTCCGTGCTCCATCGCCTTCGCGGCGGCATCGCCGGCGGCCACCTGGGCGGCGAACGGGGTGGACTTGCGGCTTCCCTTGAAGCCACGCGCCCCGGCCGAGGACCAGGAGATCACGTTCCCGGACACGTCCGTGATCGTGATGATGGTGTTGTTGAACGTGGACTGGATGTGGACCACGCCGTTGAGAATGCTCTTCTTGCCCTTGCGCTTCGCCTTCTTCGCGGCAGGGGCCTCGCCCTCGGCACCCGCGGGCGCCGCAGCCGAAGTATTGGTCTCGTCAGCCATTTGAGTTGCTGCTCCTGAGAGGAGGTGATCGACGCCGGCACCTTACGGGCCGGCGCTGCGGTTTACCGAGCCGGAGCCGCCGGCTTCGCCCGAACGATGCCACGCTTCGGACCCTTGCGGGTACGCGCGTTGGTGTGGGTACGCTGGCCACGAACCGGCAAGCCCTTGCGGTGACGCAGGCCCCGGTAGCAGCCCAGGTCCATCAGGCGCTTGATGTTCATCGTGACTTCACGCCGGAGGTCACCCTCGACCTTGTAGCTGGCCTCGATGATCTCACGGATCTTGCGAGCCTGGTCCTCGGTGAGGTCCTTGGTCCGGGTGGTGGGATCGATGCCCGCCGCCTCGATGATGTCGTGCGCGGACTTGTTGCCGATCCCGTAGATGTACTGGAGCGAGATCACGGCGCGCTTGTTGGGCGGCAGGTCGATGCCGGCGATACGAGCCATCTTCGGTCTTCCTTCTGGGGTGGAGTTGGTCTGAAGCCAACGGCCTTCTGGCCGTTAGCCCTGGCGCTGCTTGTGCCGCGGATTGGAAGCGCAAATCACGCGCACGATGCCCTTGCGGCGAACAACCTTGCACTTGTCGCAGATCTTCTTGACGGACGCCCGAACCTTCATGGAGCGAACTTCCTTCCTTCAAACAGATGAAAAGCCAACGGGCCGCCTGTCCGCAACTCGGAAGGCCGCCCCTTTCTACTTCGCCCGGTACGTGATCCGTCCGCGCGTCAGGTCGTACGGAGAAAGCTCGACCTTCACTTTGTCGCCGGGAAGGATTCGGATGAAGTGCATCCTCATCTTGCCCGAGATGTGCGCGAGAACCTTGTGGCCGTTGTCCAGCACCACGCGGAACATCGCGTTGGGGAGGGGCTCCATCACCGTCCCCTCAACTTCGATGGAATCATCCTTCGGCAAGCGTCAAACCCTCTTCCCGGACCACGAACCTCTTGGAAGCGCGGCGGGATAGCACTTTGGTCCGCAAGTGGCAAGCGTCCCGCGCAGGAAAACTCGGATTCCTACCAACCTACCGTAACACCCAGGTATTTCACCCACAGTCCCTCTCCGTCAACGCCCTTGGGTGAGTATCTCCGGGCCCCCATCCGTGATGACGATGGTGTGCTCGAAATGCGCGGACAATTTCCGGTCCGCCGTCACAGCCGTCCAGTCATCGTCCAGGAGCTCCACCTCATGGGTCCCCTGGTTCACCATCGGCTCCACTGCGAGGACCATTCCCGCCCGGAGCTTCATCCCCGCCCCCGCCTGCCCATGATTGGGCACGTGTGGGTGCTCGTGGAGCTTCCGGCCAATCCCATGGCCGGTGAAGTCCCGAACCACCGAGTAACCACGGGCCTCCACGTGCCGCTGGACCGCGTACCCGATATCCCCCAGCCGGTTGCCCGGCTTCATGGCCTGGATGGCCTTATGAAGCGATTCGCGGGTGGTGTCCACCAGGGCCTTCGCCTCGGGTGACACCTTCCCTACTGGCACCGTCCGCGCCGAGTCCCCGAACCAGCCTCGGTAGGAGACCCCGAAGTCGAGCTTCATCAGGTCGCCCTCGGCGAGCTTCCGCCGCTTGCTTGGGATGCCGTGCACCACCTCGTCGTTGATGGAGGCGCACAGCACACAAGGAAAGCCAAGGTAGCCCTTGAATGCAGGTCTGGCTCCCCGCTCGGCGGTCAGCTTCTCCGCCAGAGCATCCAGGTCCCATGTAGTGACGCCCGGGGCGACAGCCTTCTCGAGCGCATCGAGGACATCGGCCACGATACGGCCGGCCTCGCGCATGAGGAGGATCTCCTCCTTGGACTTGATCTGGACCTGGCTCATCGGCTTTTCGTGCGGTCACCGCCCACACGGGACACGGGTGGCAAGCGCCATGGAGCACCGCAAGGGCCCAAGGTGCGCTCGCCAGCCCGTCCCGCCCTCAAGCCTTGTTCCTGGCCGCGGCGTTCTTGATCTCCGCGTAGATGCCCTCGGGAGAGCCCACGCCATCCACGCTCTTGAGCACGCCCTTCTTCGCGTAGAAGTCCTTCAGCGGCGACGTCTCCGCATCGTACTTCTGCAGCCGCTTCTCGATGACGTCCGGCATGTCATCTGGCCGCTGCACCAGCTCGGCACCGCACTTGTCACAGTACCCGGCTCGTTTCGGCGGGCTCTGCGTGACGTGGTAGACGCTCCCGTCCTTCGGACAGACACGACGGCCGGAGCCACGCTCCACCAGCGTCTTGTGCGGCACCTCGAGCGAGATGACCGCGTCGAGCTTCTTGCCCAGGCGCCCCAGCATGTGGTCCAGCGCATCGGCCTGGCCAGGAGTGCGCGGAAAGCCGTCCAGGACGAAGCCCTTGGCCACATCCGTCTGCTTCAGACGCTCCTCCACGATGCCAATCACGACATCGTCCGGCACGTACTGCCCCGCCGCCATCAACGGCCCCGCTACCCTCCCCAGGTCAGTCCCATCCGCCACTGCCTTGCGGAGGATGTCTCCCGTGGAGATCTGCGGGATCTGGAAGTCCGCGAACAGCTTCTTTGCCTGGGTGCCCTTCCCCGCGTTCGGCGGCCCCAACAGGATCAGGTTCATGTGCTCCTCTCAGCTCCCAAGGAAGGCACGGAAGTCGTCGGCCACCAAACTTCCAAGCGCCCCCCGTGTGCACCACCGAATATCTTGAACGACTCCGGCCCGGAAAGACGAGGCGCCCCTCCCCACGACGGGGAGAGGCGCCCGGGACATTCAACGTCGTGAATCAAGCCGCCACGCGCACCCGGCCGCGGATGCGGGGGCCACGCGGACCAGCGAAGCCTTCGTAGTTGCGGCTGATGAGGTGACCCTCGATCTGCTGCACGGTGTCCAGCGCCACGCCCACGACAATCAGGAGCGCGGTGCCGCCGAAGGTGAAGCGCACGTTGAGCAGACCGCTGATGACAGAGGGAATCACGCAGATGACCGCCAGGTACAGCGCGCCACCAAACGTGAGGCGGTTGAGCACGCGCTCGATGAACTCCGCCGTCTGACGACCCGGGCGGATACCCGGGATGTAGCCACCCTGCTTCTTGATGTTGTCCGCCACGTCATCCGGGCGGAACGTCAGCGCCGTGTAGAAGTAGGCGAAGAAGATGACCAGCAGCACGAAGAGGCCGTTGTAGATCCACAGGTTCCCCTCGATGGCGCGCTGCGCGTCCTGGAGGAACGGGAACCACGTGCCCAGCGTCGCCGGGAAGGACAGGACCGCGCCCGCGAAGATGGGCGGGATGACACCGGCCGTGTTGACCTTCATCGGGAAGTACGTGGCCTGACCCGCGAACATCCGCCGTCCCGCCATTCGCTTGGCGTACTGGATGGGGATGCGGCGCATGCCGCGCTCCACGTAGACCACCACGGCGATGATGAGGAGCATGAACACCAGCAGCGCCAGGACCTCGGCCACCGCGATGACCTCCTGCTGCGTCATCTCGAGCAGCGTGTTCGCGCCCGGGAGCACGCCCGCCACGATGCCCGCGAAGATGATGAGGGAGATGCCGTTGCCGATGCCGCGCTCGGTGATGCGCTCACCCAGCCACATGATGAAGGCCGTGCCAGCCGTCAGGCTGATGACCGTCATGAAGGTGAACCAGACGCTGTCGTCCGGCACCACCACCTGGTTGAAGCCGCTCTGCCCCGCATCCGAGCGCCCCAGGGACGCCAGCCACCGGGAGATACCAATGCCCTGGATGACGGACAGGACGATGGTGCCGTAGCGCGTGTACTGATTGATCTTCTGGCGGCCCGCGGCGCCTTCCTTCTGCAGGCGCTCCAGGCTGGGGATGACCACCGCCAGCAGCTGCATGATGATGGAGGCGCTGACGTAAGGCATGATGCCCAATCCGAAGATGGACATCTGCTCCAGTGCGCCACCGGAGAAGAGGTTGAACAGCGACACCAGGCCGCCCGACTGCTTCTGGGCGTCCATGAAGGCATTCATCGCCGCCCGGTCCACTCCTGGCGTGTTGATGAAGATGCCGATGCGGTAAACCGCCAGCAAAGCCAGGGTGTACGCGAGCCGGCTGCGCAGCTCAGCGATACGGAAGACGTTGGCGAAGGCATTCAGAGCCACGGGGTAGCCATCCTCTTCGTGAGGGTTCTGCCAGGACGACAAAACGCCCCTGTTCCACGGACGGGAAAGGGGCGCAGAAGCCTACACAAGCAAACTGGCGCGCACCACCGGCAAGTGCTGCGCGCCGGTCATGCTCAGGCCTTGGGCTGCCGGGGGGCCTTGACGCCCTTGCCAGCATGGGCCTTCGAAGCCGACTCCGGCTTGTGGGCCATCAGCGGGAGGACATCCACCGCGCCGCCCGCCTTCTCGACCGCCGACTTGGCGGCCTCGGAGGCCTTGTGCACGCGGATGGTGACCTTCTTGGTCAGACCGCCGCGGGCCAACAGCTTCACGCCGTCGTAGCGGCCCTTGACCAGACCCGCCTTCTTCAGCGTGGCCTCGTCCACCGTGGCGCCCGCGTCGAAGTGGGAATCCACATCCGACAGGTTCACCACCGCGTAGACCGTGCGGTTGGGCGAGTTGAAGCCGAACTTCGGCAGGCGGCGCTGCAGCGGGCTCTGACCGCCCTCGAAGCCCTCGAACCGCATGTTACCGGTACGGGCCTTCTGACCCTTGCCACCACGACCGGCCGTCTTGCCCAGACCGGAACCCTGGCCGCGACCGACCCGCTTCTTGCGGTGCCACGAGCGCGAGGGGCGCTTCAAACCATGAAGAGTGCTCATTGTCTTGGTCCTCTCGTGCTCAGGCCTTGTCCTGCTTGGCCTGGTGAGCGCGCGCGCGATCCCTGAGGGCGATCTTGCGCGGCTTGCGGCGCTTGGGCGCCGGCGCCTCGGTGCTCACCGTCTCCGAGGAGACCAGGTGCTTCACCTTGAACGCCATGCCACGAATGGCCGGCGTGTCCTTGAGCAGGCGCTCGTCACCAAACTTCTTCAGACCCAGGCCACGGATGGTGGCCAGCATGTCCTCGGAAGCGCCCGCGTAGCTCTTCGTCAGCTTCACCTTGAGCGCCATGACTAGCCCCTCTGCTCCCCGGCGAGCTTCGCCGCCTCGACGTCCTTGCCCCGCAGACGCGACACCTGCGCCGCGCTGCGCAACGACTTCAGGCCCGCGACCGTGGCCTTCAGCACGTTGTGCGGATTCCGCGAACCCTGGCTCTTGGTCAGGATGTTGCGGATGCCCGCCGCCTCCAGCACCGCGCGCACCGCGCCACCGGCGATGACGCCCGTACCTTCGCTGGCCGGCTTCAACAACACCCAGCCGGCGCCGAAGTGCCCGAGCACCTCGTGCGGAATCGTGTGTCCCATGAGCGGAACGCGGAACAGGTTCTTCTTCGCGTTCTCGCCACCCTTGCGGATGGCCTCGGGGACTTCGTTGGCCTTGCCCAGGCCCACACCCACGTGACCGGCGCCATCACCCACCACCACGAGGGCGGCGAACGAGAACCGGCGGCCGCCCTTCACGACCTTGGCCACGCGGTTGATGTTCACCACGCGGTCGGTGAGGTCCAGATCGTTCGGATTGATCGGAGTTGCCACTTGGAAATCCTTTCGAAAGCTAGAACTTCAGCCCGGCCTCGCGCGCGGCGTCAGCCACGGCGGCGATGCGCCCGTGATAGGGGAAGCCGTTGCGGTCGAACACCACCGCCTCGACGTTGGCAGCCTTGCACCGCTGCGCGATGAGGGTACCCACCCGCTTCGCATCCGCCTTCTTGTCGCCTTCGTCCTGGCCCTTCAGCTCCTTGGACAGCGACGAGGCAAACGCGAGGGTGCGACCCGTGGTGTCATCCACCACCTGCGCATAGATGTGCTTGAGGCTCTTGTAGACGGTAAGCCGCGGCCGCTCGGTGGTACCCGAGAGCTTCTTGCGGATGCGGTTCTTCCTCTTGATACGGGGATCGATCTTCGTCGGCATGGCTGCTTCCTTGTCCTTCCGGCGGTGATGCGGACTTCCACCGCCGGATGATGCCGCCGAACCACAAGGGCCCGGCGGGATTGGGAACACTCAGGACAGACTGAACGACTAGGTCGTTCCGGTCTTGCCCTCCTTACGGCGGATGCGCTCCTCGGCGTACTTGATACCCTTGCCCTTGTAGGGCTCGGGCGGACGCAGCGAGCGGATGTTGACCGCCGTCGCGCCCAGCACTTCCTTGTCCGCGGAGCGCAGCGTCAGCCCCACGGTGGGGAGGCTGTCCTCGGTACGGGCCTGCTTGTCCACTTCCGCCGTCACACCTTCCGGCAGGTTGAAGACCACCGGGTGGGAGTAACCCAGCGCGAAGTGGATGGCCTTGCCCTTCACCTCAGCGCGGAAACCGACGCCACGGATGTCCAGCTTCTTCTCGAAGCCCGTGGACACGCCCTTGGCGGCGTTCGCGAGGATGGTGCGCGTCAGGCCGTGCAGGCTGCGCGCCTCGCGGGACTCGTCCTCGCGCAGCACGTTGACCTGGCCGTCCTTGATCTCGACCTTGACCTTCGCGGGCAGCTTCACCGACAGCTTGCCCTTGGGGCCCTCGAAGTTCACCTGCTGGCCGGCGACGATGGCCTTCGTCTTGTCGCCGAGCTTGATCGCCAGTTTTCCAATCCGACTCATGATTGCCTCGGTCCTGTATGCCCGGGGTGCGCACTCTCACGAGGCGCTGCCGCCAGGCCGCTGGCTAGTAGACGGTGCAGAGCAGCTCGCCGCCCGCCTTCTGCTTGCGGGCCTCCGAGTCCACCAGGATGCCGCGCGAGGTCGAGAGGATGGAGATACCCATGCCACCCAGCACCTGCGGGATGTCGTTCACGCCGGCATAGCGGCGCAGACCCGGCTTCGACACGCGGCGGATGCCGGTGATGGCGGGGCTGCGGTCCGGGCCGTACTTGAGCTGCACGGTGATCTCGCTCTGAGGGGTACCCTCGAGCGTGTGGACGACGAAGTCACCGATGAAGCCCTCGTCCTTGAGGACCTTGATGATCTCGAGCTTCAGCTTCGAGTGGGGGATGACGACCTTGTCGTGACGCGCGCGCGAAGCATTGCGCAGGCGGGTCAGCATGTCGCCAACGGGATCATTGACCGGCATGGGCTACCTTCCAGGCGAGACCCCTTTGGGAGTCTCGTATTTGTGCTCGTCGCGCCTGCCGGGCCCATCCCGGGGGTTCGCGCCGACCACCACAGCATCGTTTGAAGCTTCTTTCGGACCCGCTCTTCAATGAGCGCGTCCAGGGTGCCAACGAGCCCTCTCGAGCTCTTCGGCACCCTGCCCTACCGGCCTACCAGGACGACTTGGTGACGCCGGTGATCTCGCCGCGCAGCGCACGGTTGCGCAGGCAGATACGGCACATCTTGAACTTGCGCAGGAACGCGCGCGGACGGCCGCAGAGCGGGCAGCGGTTGTACTGGCGCACCGCGAACTTCGGCTTGCGCTTCGCCTGGGCGATCTTGGAGAGCTTGGCCATTGTCGTGAGGTCCTTGGCTCGAGAGCTTACTGGCGGAACGGCATGCCGAAGTGACGCATCAGCGCCAGCCCCTGCTCGTCATTCCGCGCGGTGGTGACGAAGCTGATGTTGAGCCCCTTCACCTTCTCGATCTGGTCGTAGTTGATTTCGGGGAAGATGATCTGCTCGCGGACGCCGAGCGTGTAGTTGCCCTTCCCGTCGAACGCCTTCGGGGACACGCCCTTGAAGTCACGCACGCGCGGCAGCGCCACGGTGATGAGGCGGTCCATGAACTCGAACATGCGGGCGCCGCGCAGCGTGACGGCGGCACCGATGGCCTGGCCCTGGCGCAGCTTGAAGTTCGCGATGGACTTCCGGGCGCGCGTCACGATGGGCTTCTGGCCCGTGATCGCCGCGAGCTGGTCCACCGCCGACTCCAGGATCTTGTTGTTGGCGAGCGCCTCGCCCAGACCCATGTTGACGACGATCTTCTGGAGGCGCGGAACTTCCATCGGATTCTTGAGGCCCAGCTCCTTCATCAGGGCGGGCACCCCTTCCTTGTGGAAGCGAACCTTCAGGCGCGCCGGCTTGCTCTCGAGGCCTTCCTCGATGTTCGCCGCGAAGCCAACCTTCTTGGCCTCTTCCTTCTTGCCGCGCTTCGCCTTCTTTTCCTTCTGCTCGGCCTTCTTCTCGTCAGCCATCGTCGTATCCTCTGCTTCGGGGCGCCGTCGTGGACCCAGCGCGTCCGATCAGTCCTTCATTTGAAAATCAAAAAGCACCGCGAGGACCCGTGAACAACCAGGCCCTCGTTGCCTGCACGCCCTCCTACCCACCCACCTGGGCGGACAGAAGGGCGCGCATACATGCCCCAACAGGGACTCCTAGTCAATCAGCGCCTTGCACTTCTTGCAGAAGCGCTGGTGCTTCTCACCCTCGGTCTTGATTCCCACCCGGGTCGCCTTGTCGCACTTGGCGCACACGACCTGGAGACTGGCCAGGGCGATGGTGCCGGGCTTCTCGACAATGCCACCTTCGGGGTTCTGGGGCGTCTTGCGCAGGTGACGCTTGACCAGCCGCAGGCCTTCCACCGTCACGCGGCCTGACTCCCGGTCAATCTTCAACACCTTGCCGCGCTTCGTCGCGGGGGTCTTCTCGGAGGCCTCGGCACCAGCCTGGACCTGAACCGTGTCTCCCACCTTCAGTTTCTGCATGGCTTCCTCTCTCTGGCTGCTCGCCGTCCGGCCTGGGGTCCTCTCAGAGGACTTCGGGCGCCAGCGAGATGATCTTCATGAACTTACGGGCGCGGAGCTCACGGGCCACAGGCCCGAAGATGCGCGTACCAATGGGCTCCATGTCCTTGTTGATGAGGACCGCAGAGTTGCCATCGAACTTGATGAAGCTGCCGTCGGGACGACCCACCTCGCGCTTGGTGCGGACGATGACGGCCTTGGCCACGTCACCCTTCTTCACCTTGGAGTTGGGCAGCGCCTCGCGAATCGACACGACGATGATGTCGCCGATAGACGCGTACTTGCGCTTCGAACCGCCGAGCACCTTGATGCAGAACACCTTCTTCGCGCCCGAGTTGTCCGCCACGTCGAGCACGCTCGTCATCTGAATCATCTGGGAATCTCCTATCGCCGGTGACTCCACCGCATCGCCTGGCGGCAACGCTGGCGGAGGTGCGTGCTAGACGTTCTTGCTCTTCTCCAGCACCTCAACCACGCGCCACCGCTTGTCCTTCGAGGCGGGCTTGGTCTCAGCGATCCGGACCCGGTCACCCTCGTTGATCGTGACCTTCTTCGGGTAGTCGTGGTCCTCCACGTGCGCCTTGTACTTCTCGCGCAGGCTCATGATCTTCCCGTACTTCGGGTGGGGAGCCCGGCGCTGAACGGTGACCACCACCGTCTTCTGCATCTTGTTGGAGGTGACGATTCCCACGCGCGTCTTGGGACGGCCGCGGGTCGAGGTCTCTGCCTTGGGCGCTTCAGTCGTCTCAGCCATCTGTTCTCTCACTGTCTCTCATACACCCGGGCGCTCTCGCACTCCGGATGGCCGCACGTACCCGCTTCCGAGCGAGCACGTTTGGAGATTCGCGGCCAGGGTCTACGCCTTCGCCGCCTTCTTCTTCTCGCCGAGCACCATCAGCACCCGAGCCAGGTCACGCCGGTGCAGGGTCCGGTCCGCCGGGTTGTCCAGCGAGCCCGTCCGCCGCTTGAGCTGGTCCTGGAACAGCGTCTCGCGCAGTTCCGTCGCCCGCCGCTGCAGGTCGTCCGCCGACAGCTCCCTCAGTTCCTTCGCAGTCGCCATTGCAATCTCCACTTGCGTACGGGAGCCCACCCGAGGGCGGCTCCCGCCGCGGTGCCTAGAGGCTGAGCTCCGAGCGAGTCACGATCTTCGTCAGCACCGGCAGCTTCGCCTGCGCCAGCTTCAGCGCCCCAGTGGCCACGTCCTTCGTCATACCCTCCATCTCGTAGAGGATGCGACCAGGCTTCACCACCGCGACGTAGTACTCTACGCCACCCTTGCCGGTACCCATACGGGTCTCAGCGGGCTTCTTGGTGATGGGCTTGTCCGGGAAGATACGGATCCAGATCTTGCCGCCACGCTTCACGTGACGGGTCATCGCGATACGGGCCGCCTCGATCTGCCGAGACGTAATCCAACCCGGCTGAAGGCTCATCAGACCGAACTCACCGTAGGTCAAGTCACTGCCACGGTGCGCGGCGCCGGGCGTGCGGCCCTTGTGCATCTTGCGGTACTTCGTACGTGCAGGCTGAAGCATCGTCGCTGTCCTTCACTGCCCTGCCCCGGGCACCTTCTCTCGAAGGTGCCCGACGCGGGAGGGCGATTACCGGTTGGAAGGCATGGGGGCCTGGCCGCCCTTGCCCGGGAGAACCTCGCCCTTGCAGACCCAGACCTTGCAGCCAATCTTGCCGTAGGTCGTCTTGGCCTCGGCGAAGCCATAGTCGATGTCCGCGCGGAGGGTGTGCAGGGGCACGCGGCCCTCGCGGTACCACTCGTAGCGAGCCATCTCGGCGCCACCCAGGCGGCCCGAGCAGGCCACGCGGATGCCCTTGGCTCCGAACTTCATCGCCGTCTGCAGCGCCTTCTTCATGGCGCGACGGAAGGCAATGCGACGCTCGAGCTGCGTGGCGATGTTCTCCGCCACGAGCTGCGCGTCGGTCTCCGCCTTGCGGACCTCGACGATGTTGAGGAAGACCTCGTTCTTCGTGAACTGCTGGAGGTCCTTCTTCACCGTCTCGATGCCCGCGCCGCGCTTGCCGATGACGATACCCGGGCGCGCGGTGTGGACGTTGACCTTCACCTTGTTAGCGGCGCGCTCGATCTCCACCTTGGACACGCCCGCGTGGTTCAGCGACTTCTTCACGAACTCGCGGATGCGGATGTCTTCATGGAGCCACTGCGCGTAGTTCTTGTGCTCGAACCACTTGGAGTCCCAGGTCTTGATGACGCCAAGCCGGAACCCGATCGGATGAACTTTCTGTCCCAACGTGAATCTCCTTGAACGTCCGGGCAGGGCCCGACGGGTCCTACTTCTTGGCCTCGGCCAGCACCACGTGGACGTGGGCGGTCTTCTTCTTGATGGGGGTCGCCCGGCCCATGGCGCGCGGCATGAACCGGCGCTGGGTGGGACCCTGGTCCACCGAGATGGTCTTGACGTAGAGCGTGTCCACGTCGACCTGTCCCTTGGACTTGTCCGTCGCGTTGGCCACGGCGCTCTTGATGAGCTTCTCCACCGGGAGGGCCGCGGCGCGCGGGGTGAACTTCAGGATGTTGAGGGCCGCCTCGACAGGCTTGCCCCGGATGAGCGCCGCAACGGTGGACAGCTTGCGGGGGCTCATGCGCAGGAAACGCAGATGTGCAGTCGACTCCATGGTCATCTCCTCAGGCTCTCAGGCAATGCGCCAGGCTACTTGCCCGGGGCCTTGGCGACCTTCTTCTCCGCCGAGTGTCCACCGAACGTACGCGTCGGGGCGAACTCGCCGAGCTTGTGGCCGACCATGTTCTCCGTGACGAACACCGGGATGAACTTCTTCCCGTTGTGCACCGCGAAGGTGTGACCCACGAACTCCGGCAGGATGGTGGAGCGGCGGGACCACGTCTTCACGACAGTCTTCTTGTTCGTCTTGATCATGTCCTCGATTCTCTTCACGAGGAAGTCGTCGACGAACGGACCCTTCTTGATCGAACGAGCCATGGCTTGCGAATCCTCTTACTGGCTGCGCGCGCCCTGGCGGCGGCCGCTCACAATGAACTTGTCAGTACGCTTGTTGGTACGCGTGGTGAGGCCCTTGGTCTTCTTGCCCCACGGCGACACCGGGTGCGGGTTACCCTGGCCGGACTTACCCTCACCACCACCGTGCGGGTGGTCCACGGGGTTCATCGCGAGACCACGAACCGTCGGGCGGATGCCCAGCCACCGGCTCTTACCCGCCTTACCGATGCGGATGATCTCGTGCTCGATGTTACCCACCTGGCCCACGGTGGCGCGGCACTCAATCAGGACCATGCGGACGGTCCCGGAAGGCATACGCACCTGAGCGTAGCGGCCCTCCTTCGCCATCAACTGGCCAGACGTGCCCGCGGAGCGGATGACCTGGGCGCCACGGCCCGGCTTCAGCTCCACGTTGTGGATGACCGTACCCACCGGGATGTTCTGCAGCGGCAGGGAGTTGCCCGGACGGATGTCCGCGTTCTCGCCGGCGAACACCGTGTCGCCCACATTCAGGCCCACCGGGGCCAGGATGTAGCGCTTCTCACCGTCCGCATACGTCAGCAGGGCGATGTTGGCGGTGCGGTTCGGGTCGTACTCCACCGCGGTGACCTTGGCCGGCACGCCGTCCTTGTCACGACGCTTGAAGTCGATGACGCGGTAGCGGCGCTTGTGACCACCACCCTGGTGGCGACGGGTGATGTGTCCGTGGACGTTACGGCCACCCGAGCGCTTCAGCGGCTCGGTCAGCTTCTTCTCGGGCGCGTCCTTGGTGATGTCCGCGAAATCGGACACCGTCATCAGACGGCGGGCGGCGCTTGTCGGCTTGTACTTCTTGATGCCCATGGTGTGTTCCTCAGGCTGACCTCAACGCCGTAGCGTCAGGCCGCCCCTCCCTCGAAGAGTTCGATCGAGTCGCCTTCCTTGAGGGTGACGACCGCCTTCTTGAAGTTGGGCCGCTTGCCCATGCTCTTACCGACGCGCTTGATCTTGCCGCGGACGATGTTGGTGCGAACACCCTCGACCGTGACCTTGAACAGCGTCTCCACGGCGCGACTCACGTCGTGCTTGGTGGCCTTGCGGTCGACGATGAACGAGTACTGCCGGAACTTCTCACGGGCCTTGTCCAGCTTCTCGGTGATGAGCGGACCCTTGATGACGTCGCTGAGATTCATGAGAGCGCCCCTTCGAGGGACTTCGCGGCCGCGGAGGTCAGGACGAGGTGCGAGTGCTTCAGCACGGCCTCGAGGTTGACGCCCTCGGGAGGCAGCACGTCGAACTTCGACAGGTTCCGAACGCTGCGATGCAGGTTGGTGTTGCCCTTGTCGTCCACCACCAGAGCGTTCTGCAGCTTCAGGCGCTTGGTCAGCACCTCGAAGGCCTGCTTGCTCTTGGGGGCATCCAGGGAGAACCCGCTCAGGATGATGAGCGTCTTCTCCTTGGCGCGCAGGGACAGCGCGGACTTCAGCGCGCCGCGACGCACCTTGCGGGGCGGGCGGTAGAAGTAATCACGAGACTTGGGAGCCATCGCCTTGCCGCCGCCCACCCAGTGGGAAGCGCGGATGGAACCCTGGCGGGCGCGACCGGTGCCCTTCTGCTTCCAGGGCTTCTTGCCGCCGCCGCTGACCAGCGAGGTGTTCTTCACACCCACCGTGCCGCGACGCCGGTTGATCTGCTGCATCTTCGCGACCTCGTAAAAGAGGTGCGTGTTCGGCTCGGCGCCGAAGATATCGTCGGAGAGCTCGATCTCCGACACCTTCTTCAAATCCAGGTCGACAACGTCAAACTTCGCCATGGCACTTTCCTCGCGGGGGTCGGAGTGAAACCACTCTAACGCCCACCCGCTTCCTAGGACTTGATCTCGACGTCAACGCCGGCCGACAGATCCAGCTTCATCAACGCATCCAGCGTCTGCTGCGTAGGCTCGAGAATGTCGAGCAGGCGCTTGTGCGTGCGGATCTCAAACTGCTCGCGGCTCTTCTTGTCCACGTGCGGCGACCGCAGCACCGTGAACTTGTTGATGCGCGTCGGAAGGGGGATCGGACCGGCCACCTTCGCGCCCGTGCGCTTAGCCGTCTCGACGATCTCCCCCGCGCTCTGGTCCAGGAGCTTCGAGTCGTATGCCTTCAGCCGGATGCGGATCTTCTGTGTCGCCATTCGCAAGAACCTCTTAGAACGAACCCTATGCCATCGCCTTGGTAGGCGTTACGACCGACGTCCCCTGGATGTCACAGAGCCGCTTCTTCAGAACGAAGGGGCGCGGTGATTACCATCCCGCCCCGGTGTATGCAACTGGATTTCCTCCGGCTCTCTGGAAATTCCCCGGAAGGGAGCCCCAGAGAGCCTGGAGGCGGTCTGCTACTCGATGACTTCGGCCACGACGCCGGCGCCCACGGTACGGCCACCCTCGCGGACAGCGAAGCGCAGCTCCTTCTCCATCGCCACAGGGGTGATGAGGTCCACCTCGATAGCGATGTTGTCGCCCGGCATCACCATCTCCACGTTCTCCGGCAGCTTCACCGTTCCCGTCACGTCCGTCGTGCGGAAGTAGAACTGCGGGCGGTAGCCCTTGAAGAACGGGGTGTGACGACCACCCTCTTCCTTCGACAGCACGTAGATCTGCGCCTTGAACTTCGTGTGCGGCGTGATGGAGCCCGGCTTCGCAATCACCTGGCCACGCTCCATGTCCTCACGCTTCAGACCGCGGACCAGCGCGCCGATGTTGTCGCCCGCCATGCCCTCATCGAGCAGCTTGCGGAACATCTCTACGCCCGTCACGACCGTCTTCTGCGTCGGACGCAGACCGACAACTTCAACTTCCTCGCCGACCTTCACCTTGCCGCGCTCCACGCGACCCGTCGCCACCGTTCCACGGCCGGCGATGGAGAACACGTCCTCCACCGGCATCAGGAAGGGCTTGTCCGTCGCGCGCTGCGGGGTCGGGATGTAGCTGTCCACCGCCGCCATCAGCTTCAGGATGGCCGGCTCGCCGATGTCGCTCGCGTCACCCTCGAGCGCCTTCACGGCGGACCCGGGGATGATGGGGATGGTGTCGCCAGGGAACTCGTACTTCTTCAGCAGGTCCCGGACCTCCATCTCCACGAGCTCGCGCAGCTCGGGGTCGTCCAGCAGGTCCACCTTGTTCAGGAAGACCACGATGTACGGAACGCCGACCTGGCGCGCCAGCAGGATGTGCTCACGCGTCTGCGGCATCGGGCCGTCCGCCGCCGACACCACGAGAATCGCGCCGTCCATCTGCGCAGCGCCCGTGATCATGTTCTTCACGTAGTCGGCGTGGCCCGGACAGTCGACATGCGCGTAGTGACGGTTCGCCGTCTGGTACTCCACGTGCGCCGTCGAAATCGTGATGCCGCGCTCGCGCTCTTCCGGCGCCTTGTCGATCTGGTCGTACGCCAGGAACGTGGCGCCGCCCGTCTTCGCCAGCACCTTCGTGATGGCCGCCGTCAGCGACGTCTTGCCGTGGTCCACGTGTCCGATCGTGCCGATGTTCACGTGGGGCTTGTTACGCTCGAACTTCTCCTTGGCCATGACACTCCTCACCGGGGGCTGAGCCGGTCAACGACCCGGCGCGTCTCGAATCCCGCAAAACTCACTGCAAGGTGCTGCGTCCTGCTCCAAACCCGCCACAACGTCAACTGAAATCGCCCGCATGGGGGCCCACCAAGTCGCTCAGTACCGATTGAGCGCGCTCTTCGGCGCGGGGGCGTAGTGACTGAACTGCATCGTGTACGTCGCCCTTCCCTGGCTGCGGCTGCGCAGGTCCGTTGAGTACCCGAACATGGCGGCCAAGGGGACCTGCGCCTGGATGGCTTGAGTGCGCCCCGGCCGAGGCGTCATGCCCAAGACCTTGCCCCTGCGCCCGTTGAGGTCGCCAATCACGTCGCCCATGAAGTCCTCGGGGGTGACGATTTCGCAGCTCATGATGGGCTCGAGCAGCACGGGCGAGGCCGCGCGCACCGCGTCCTTGAACGCCAGGGAGCCCGCGATCTTGAACGCCATCTCGCTGGAGTCCACGTCGTGGATGGAGCCGTCGTAGGCCTCCACCTTCACGTCCACCATCGGATAGCCCGCCACGGGACCGTTCTGCAGGGCCTCCACGACGCCCTCGCGCACGGCGTCGACGAACTCCTTCGTCACCACGCCGCCCACGACCTTGTTCTCGAACGCGAAGCCCTTGCCCGGCTCGTTGGGCATCACCCGCAGCCAGATGTGGCCGTACTGTCCCCTGCCCCCCGTCTGACGGATGTACTTGCCCTCCGCCTCCGTCTGGCTGGTGATGGTCTCCCGGTAGGCCACCTGCGGCTTGCCGATGTTCGCGTCGACCTTGAACTCGCGCAGGAGGCGGTCGACGATGATCTCCAGGTGCAGCTCGCCCATGCCGGCGATGATGGTCTGCCCCGTCTCCTCGTTCGTCTTCACCCGGAACGAGGGGTCCTCCGCCGCGAGCCGCTGCAGGGACTGGATGATCTTCTCCTGGTCCGCGGTCGACTTCGGCTCGATGGCGATGTCGATGACCGGCTCGGGGAACTCCATCCGCTCGAGGACGATGGGCTGCTTGTCGTCGCAGAGCGTGTCGCCCGTGGTGGCGAGCTTCAGCCCCACCACCGCGCAGATGTCACCCGCGTAGCACTCGGTGAGCTCTTCCTTCTTGTCCGCGCGCATCTGCACGAGCCGGCTGACGCGCTCGCGCTTGCCCTTCACCGAGTTCCACACCGCCGTGCCCGCTTCCAGCTTCCCGGAGTAGACGCGAAGGAACGTCAGCGTCTGCGACTGGAACGCCGGGTCGTTCATGATCTTGAACGCAAGCGCGCTGAAGGGCGCGTCGTCGCGGGTCTCGCGCACCGCGTCCTCGCCCTTGGGCGTCTTGCCGTGAATCGGCGGGATGTCCAGCGGGCTGGGCAGGTAGTCAATCACCGCGTCCAGCAGCGGCTGCACGCCCTTGTGGCGGAACGCCGAGCCGCAGAACACCGGGAACAGCTTCAGTCCCACGCAGCCCTTGCGGATGGCGGAGCGAATCTCCTGCTCCGTCAGCTCCTGGCCCTCGAGGAACTTCTCCGTCAGCGCGTCGTCCTGCTCGGCCGCGGCCTCCAGCAGCTCCGCGCGCGCGAGCTCGGCCTCCGCGAGGAGGTCCTCCGGGATGTCCACCACGTCGTACCGGCTGCCCTGCTCCGAGTCGACGAACACCAGGGCCTTCATGGTGACGAGGTCGATGACACCGCGGTGCTTGTCCTCCGCGCCCAGCGGGAGCTGCATGCGCACGGCGCGGGCCCCCAGCTTCTCGCGGATGGTTCCCACGGACATCTCGAAGTCGGCGCCCACCCGGTCCATCTTGTTGATGAAGCAGATGCGAGGGACCTTGTACCGGTCGGCCTGGCGCCAGACTGTCTCCGACTGCGGCTCCACGCCGTTCACCGCATCGAACACGGTGATGGCCCCGTCCAGCACGCGCAGCGACCGCTCCACCTCGATGGTGAAGTCGACGTGCCCCGGGGTGTCGATGATGTTGACGCGATAGCGCTGGTCGCCGCGGCTCCAGAACGCGGTGATGGCGGCAGACGTAATCGTGATGCCGCGCTCGCGCTCCTGCGGCATCCAGTCCGTGGTGGTCGTCCCCTCATGCACCTCGCCCATCCGATGGATGGCGCCGGTGTAGAAGAGGATCCGCTCGGTCGTGGTCGTCTTGCCGGCATCGATGTGCGCCATGATGCCGATGTTGCGGTAGCGCTCCAGGGGATGCTCGCGAGCCATTGCGTCGGTACCTCTCCATGAGGGCGGGAGGGCTTGCGGGCCCCGTCTCACGTTCCCACCCGGGCGATTTCAGAGAACTTGCTTCACCTAAAGAAACCGCCCGGATGCACCATCTGCACCCGGGCGGGACACCGCGAAGCCGTCAGGCCTACCAGCGGTAGTGCGCGAAAGCCTTGTTGGCCTCCGCCATCTTGTGCGTGTCTTCACGCTTCTTCACCGCGTTACCGCGGTTGTTGGCGGCATCCATGATCTCGCCGGCCAACTTCTCCTGCATGGTCTTCTCGCCACGCGCCTTGGAGTACTGGATGATCCAGCGCATCCCGAGCGCGACGCGACGGTCCTGACGGACCTCGACGGGCACCTGGTAGGTGGCGCCACCGACGCGGCGGCTCTTCACCTCCAGCACCGGCTTGACGTTGTCGAGGGCCTTCTTGAACGTCTTGAGGGGGTCCTCCTTCGCGCGCTCCTCGATGAGGGCGAAGGCTCCGTAGCAAACGCCTTCCGCGATGGACTTCTTGCCCTTCCGCATCAGGTCGTTGACGAACTTGGTGACGAGCCGGTCCTGGAACTTCGGATCCGGAAGAATCTTGCGCTTGGCGACTACGCGACGACGAGGCATCTCTTCTCTCTTCCCTTACGCCCCACTCTCCAGTGGAGAGCATTGCTGCCAGGGCTTCATGAGCTGCTGAAGGAAAACGGCGAGGACGCTCCCCAGGGTGTGGGGCTCAACGTCCGGACTCTGAAACGAAGGTGGTCTGCTCTCAGCTCGGGCGCTTCGCGCCGTACTTGGAGCGGCTCTGCTTGCGGCCCGCCACGCCCACGGAGTCGAGCGTTCCACGAACGATGTGGTAGCGCACACCCGGGAGGTCCTTCACACGACCGCCGCGGATCATCACCACCGAGTGCTCCTGGAGGTTGTGGCCCACGCCGGGGATGTAGGACGTCACTTCGATTCCGTTGGTCAGACGCACGCGGGCCACCTTGCGGAGGGCCGAGTTCGGCTTCTTCGGAGTCGTGGTGTACACGCGGGTGCAAACGCCGCGCTTCTGAGGGCACTCCTTGAGCGCGGGGCTCTTGCCCTTGATGTTCAGCTTCTCGCGGCCCTTGCGGACCAGCTGGCTAATGGTCGGCACTGATACCTCGTTCTTCGGGTTTGCCACCGCCAAGGACAACTGGCGGCGCATATCTACCTACAGGACTACTGAAAAGGGCCGCGAGTATAGGGACCGACCCCTCCGTGTCAAGCACGGCCTGACGCAGACCCAACAGGTCGGCGCCCAGGAGCTCATTCCCCATGACTCGATTGCCCAGCGTACAACGGGTCGCTCCTCTACTCCGCGTGCGCTCAGAAGTCGAGGACCATCACCACCGCGTCCTCACGCTCGTCCGCGTAGTAGTTCGGACGGATGCCCACCGGCCGGAAGCCGAACGAGCGGTAGAGCTGGATCGCGGGCTCGTTGCTCTTGCGCACCTCCAAGGTGGCAAGGCTGCACCGCCGCCCCTTCCCCCGCTCCAGGACCTCCTCCATCACGGCCCGGGCCACGCCCCTGCGCCGGTGCTGGGGCGCGGTGGCCACGTTGAGCACATGGACCTCGTCGTGGACGATCCAGAAGATGGCCAACCCCAGCAGCAAGGGCGGCACGGACTCCCGAGGCTCCTCCACCAGGAGGATGGTGGACCATTCGTGCTCCAGCTCGCGCTTGAGCAGCTCCGCGGACCAGGGGTTCTTGAAGGCCGCCTGCTCGAGCGCCATCACCGCCGCCAGGTCGTCCAGGGTCATCCGCCGGATGGAGAAACCATGCGACAGGCGGGGCTCCAGGTCCTCCTGAAGCCGCCTCATCGCTTCGCCTCCCGAGTGAACGGCGCCACCCGGCGCACCTGAGCCGAGGCACGCACCTGCGCCAGCTCCTCCACCGCCAGCGCCGCGTAGCGCTCACGGAAGAGCTTCTCTCGAATGGTGTCGCGCACGGTCTCGTAGTCCCCGGGATGCTCAGCGGAGTGCTGCTCGTAGTAACGGCGGACCTCCGTCTCCCCTACCTGCGCCCGCAGGCGGATGCGACTGTCCAGGACCCGCTCGGCCCTGAGCCCCCGAGCCAGCACCGCCTTGAGCCCCTCCAGGTCGACCTCGCTCCGCGCGAGGAATCGCTCCAGGGCCTCGGCGCCCCCCACCCGCACGCGAAACACCTCCAACCTCGCCTCCACCTCGGAGGGCTCCGCCGGGAACGCCTGCAGCCGGTCCGCGTTGAGCACCTGCACCCGCTGATTGATGACCAACTCCAGCGCCCCTCTGAGCGTCTGCTCATCCAAGGGCACATCGAGCGCCTGGACGCCCCCTCGTTGGATGAGCGCCACCCGGGCCTCGAACTCCAGCTCGCTCAGGGACAGGACCCGGCCTTCGATGATGGCGACCACCCGGTCCACCACCCGCCCCCGCGCTTCCGCGGGGACACCCTGGGCCCATGCCTGCGACACAGGCGCCACGAGGAGCCAGCCCGCCAGCCACAAGGTACCCGCTCCCGCTTGGCGCGGCGCTGCCATGGCCTCCCTCATCTTTCGGCGACTTTATACATCGCAGGCCAGCCGAACAGTCCTTGCTGGCGCCCTCCCACCGACTGGTTACTTTCAGCCACGTACAGCTCGGCGGGAACTCATGGCGGACGACTACTACCAGATCCTCGGCGTGGACCGGACAGCCTCCGAAGACGTCATCAAGAAGGCGTATCGGAAGCTCGCGCGGCAGCACCACCCCGACGTCAACCCAGGAAATAAGGCCGCCGAAGAGAAGTTCAAGCAGATCGGCTCCGCCTTCGACGTCCTGTCGGACCCCAAGAAGCGGAAGCTCTACGACGAGTTCGGCGAGGACGCGGAGAAGATCGGCTTCGACGAGAAGAAGGCGGAGGCCTACCGCCAATACCGGGCCGCGGCCTCTCGGGGCGGCGCCGGCGGAATCCCCTACGGAGGCGAGGACTTCGACCTGGGGGACCTCTTCAACGACCTGTTCGGACGCCGGGGAGGCGCGAGCGCCGGAGGCGGCGGGGCGGGCTTCGACGTGGGGGATGTCTTTGGCCGGGGCCGACGCCGTCCCGCCGCGGGCCCCGAGCGAGGCAATGACCTGTCCACCCAGGTCCGCATCACCCTGGCGGAGGCCGTCACCGGCACCGAGCGCACCCTCTCCGTCACCCGCCCGAGCCGCACGGGCACAGGCCCGGATGAGCCGACCCGGCTGACCGTGAAGATTCCCGCTGGCGTCCAGACCGGCTCCAAGGTGCGACTGGCCGGCCAAGGCGCCCCGGGCCTCCGGGGCGGGCCCGCCGGGGACCTCTACATCGAGACGGAAGTGGTGGAGCACCCCCTGGTGCGCCGCGAGGGAGACGACCTGCACGTCGACCTCCCCGTGACGGTCTCGGAGGCGATGCTGGGCGCGGAGGTCCGCGTGCCCACCTTCCAGGGCGAAGTCACCGTCAAGGTTCCATCAGGCTCCCAGTCCGGGCGCCAGATGCGTCTCAAAGGGCGCGGAGTCCCTTCCCTCAAGGGAGGGGCGCCCGGAGACCTGTATCTGCACCTCCAGGTCAAGGTGCCAGACACGGACACCCCCGAGGCACGGGCCGCGGCGGAAACGCTGTCCCGGGCCTACAGCGACGATGTGCGTCGCGAGCTGACCCTCTGACCCTCTTGTCTCTTGTCCTGGGCGCCGCCCCGTCATAGACGGCGCCTCTACCTTCCATTCATCACGTCGCCGCAGGAAACGGAGCACAGCGCACATGGGCCTCTTAGACATCTTCACGGGCGGCTCGGGGCCCGAGAAAGCCCTCAAGCTCAAGCCCAAGGTCACCCAGAAGTACGGGGACCCGGCGACCCGCCAGAAGGCCATCCAGCAGCTCGGGGAGATGAAGCATCCCGAGGCCGTCTCCGTGCTGCTCGCCCGCTTCACCATCACCGTGGACCCGCTCACCACGGACGCGGACGAGAAGGAGCACACCTTCGAGCTGGTGAAGTCCTTCGGCAAGGACGCCGTCCCCCCCATCGTCGAGTTCCTCAGCAAGACGGAGCCGGCCACCTCCTGGGCGCTGCGCCTCCTGGGTGAGCTGGTCAGCGAGGACGAGGTCACCGGAGCGTGCGTCAACGCCCTCCAGCACCTGTCCGCGCACTACACGAAGAACCCGGAGAAGAAGGTCGTCCTCCTCCACCACGTCACCGGTCGCGAGGATGCGCGCATCGCTCCCGCCGTCCTCCCCTTCCTCGAGGACATGTCGGACGACGTGAAGATCGCCGCGCTCAAGGCCCTCGCCTCGCTCAAGTACGAGCCGGCGCGGGAGCCCATGCTCAAGCTCCTGACGGCCGAGGAGACGGGGCGCCGGGTGCAGACGTCCGCGCTCTCCGCCCTGGCTGACTCGGGCTTCAGCGTGGCGGACAAGCGGAACCAGGTGGAGCCGCTGCTCGTGGAGCCGTTCGTCCTGGACAAGGACGGCCGCATCCAGCGCCGCGCCTGACGAACCCTCGTGTCGGCCAGCCGACACGGCCACTGTCCTCCGGATGGCCCTGCACACCAGGGCCGTTTCCTCGCGTGCGGAACCTGAAGCAGGATTCGGCCCGTGCGCTCGAAGAAGAAAGGGGTCCTGGCAGAGGTCGTGCCGCTGCGCCCCACCCCCTCGAAGAAGTCCACCCGTCGAGCGGTGAAGCCCGCCCCCCCGGCGGATGCCGACACCGTTGCACGCGCCCTCCTGGAGATGGCGCGCAACCTCACCGACAACGCGGGGCCCACCGAGGCCCTTCGCGCCCACCTGCAGACCCTCCACGCGCTGCTCAAGCCGAAGGTCTGCTACGTGGCTCGCTACTTCCCCTCCCGGGAGCAGCTACACATCGAGCATGTCCGCGGCCGCTACGACAGCCGCGTCATCGCCGCCGTCCCGGGTGAAGGCGTGGTCGGCCGCGCCTTCTCCGAGAAGAAGCTGCTGCGCGACTCGGAGACCCTCGCCGTGCCGCTCGAGAGCCCTCATGGCGTCACGGGCGTCCTCGTGGTGCTCGGCGCGCGCCGCACCGTCTCCGACCCGGTGCTCCAGTCGCTGGCCGCGCAGCTCTCCGCCGCCTACGAGGTCGCCCGGCTCCGCGATGACAGTGCTCGCCGCAACAAGGACCTCCAGACGGCCATCGCCGGCCTCAAGAGCCTGGAGCAGAACCGCGAGGAGCTGCTCGGCAACGTCTCGCACGACCTGAAGAACCCGCTCACCACCATCAAGTCGTACCTGGCGATGATGGGCCGCGAGAAGCTGGGCTCCCTCACCGACTCCCAGCGCCGCGCGGTGCAGATCTGCGACCGGAACTCCGACCGCATGCTGCGGATGGTGAATGACCTGCTGCTCATGTCCCGACTTCAGTCCGGGAAGATGCAGCTCAACCAGCGCCCCTTCGGCCTCAAGGCCGTGGCCGAGGAAGTCGTCCGCGCGCTGGGCGTCGTCGCCGAGCACTGCAAGGTGCGGGTGACGATTCCCCCCTGCCCCGAGGTCTTCGTCCGAGGAGACCGCGAGCGCATCGCCGAGGCCGTCCACAACCTCGTCGAGAACGGCCTCCACCACAGCGAGCCCGATGACACCGTGGAGGTCAGCATCTCCACCGAGGACGGGCTCGCCACGCTCACGGTGAAGGACAGCGGCCCGGGCATGTCCGCCGAGGCGCTCGAGCACGTGTTCGATGCCTTCTACCGGGCCCAGCCGGGGGTGCCTCGGCCTCCCGGTGCGGGGCTGGGGATTCCCCTCGTCGGGAAGATTGTCGCCCTGCATGGGGGACGGGTGGAGGCCACCAGCGTGCTCGGCGAGGGCAGCACGTTCCAGATGGTGCTGCCCATGTTCGCCGGGGCCGTGAGCTCGCCGGACCTCAACCAGGCGGCTCCCAAGGCGGGCGGCATCCTCCTGGTGGAAGACGACGCGGACTGCCGGGAGGTGCTGCAGCAGGTGCTCGAGCAAGAGGGCTATCGGGTGATGGCCACCTCGGGTGCCTCCGAGGCCCGCTCCATCCTGTCTCACATCCGGCCGGCCATGGTGCTGCTGGACCTGCGGCTGAGCGAGGAGGACGGGCAGTCGGTGCTCCGCTTCATCCGTGGCACCGAGTCGCTGGCGGACATCGTCGTGTACATCATCTCGGGTGCCAGCGAGGTGGCCTCGCTCACGTCCGGACAGGGGTTGGAGCGCATTGACGGCTTCTTCGAGAAGCCACTCCAGCTGCCCAAGCTCCTGGACACGGTGGCGGCGGTGGTGCGGCCCAGCCGACGAGCCCCAGCCGTCCCCTAGCGGGACGGAATGGACCGCGGAACGAACAAGAGGTGGCCGCATGCCACCTCGGCTTGGCTAGTATCCGCTCGGTCCCATGAGCTCTTCCGTCTATTCCAAGTACCGCGCCGCCTTCGCACAAGCCCTCGCCACCGCGCTGGGCGTGCCGGCCGCCGACATCGAAGCCCAGGTCAAGCCCGCCGAGCCCACACACGGGGACTTGAGCTTCGCCACCTTCCCTCTCGCCAAGGCCCAGAAGAAGGCGCCCCCCGCCATCGCCGCGGGGCTGGCCCAGACGCTCAGCGTCCCGGGGCTCGAAATCAAGGCGGTGGGCCCCTACGTCAACGCCCGCTTCATGGCGATGCCCTTCACCGCCGAGGTCCTCGACACCGCGCGCGCCGCGGGTCCGCGCTACGGCGGTGACTCCGACGTGGGCAAGGGCAAGACGGTCACCATCGACTACTCCTCGCCCAACATCGCCAAGCCCATCGGCTTCCACCACATCCGCACCACGTTCCTGGGCCACTGCATCGCGAACATCTATCGCGCGCTGGGCTGGCGGGTGGAGGGCATCAACTACCTGGGCGACTGGGGCAAGCAGTTCGGCCTCGTCGCGGTGGGCTTCCAGGAGTACGGAGACCCGGCTCGCATCGAGGACATGGGTCACCTGGTGGAGGTCTACGTCAAGGCCAACGCCCGCGCGAAGGCGGAGCCCGAGTTCGACGAGAAGGCGCGCGACTTCTTCCGCCGCATGGAGGCCGGCGACGCCGAGGCCCTCAAGCTGTGGAACCAGTTCCGCGAGACGAGCATCCGCGGCTTCAAGGTCATCTACCAGCGGATGGGCATCGAGTTCGAGCACATCGAGGGAGAGAGCCGCTACCAGGGGAAGATGGACGCGGTCATCGAGCAGATCGCCCAGAAGCCCGGCGTGAAGGAGTCCCAGGGCGCGCTCATCGTCGACATGCCCTACGCGGAGAACGAGCCCCCCGTCCTCCTCAAGAAGAACGACGGCAGCACGCTCTACGCCACGCGGGACCTGGCCGCCGCGGAGGACCGCTACGAGCGCTTCCACTTCGAGAAGTCGCTCTACGTCGTCGCGCAGGACCAGGCGCTGCACTTCCGCCAGCTGTTCCGCACGCTGACGGAGATGGGCCAGCCGTGGGCGGAGCGCTGCGTCCACGTGGCCTTCGGCCGCATCCACGGCATGAGCACGCGCAAGGGCCAGGTGGTCCAGCTCAACGACGTGCTCGACGAGGCCAAGGAGCGCGCCGCCGCCAAGGTGAAGGAGAACATCGAGGCGGGCCGGCTCACGACGGACGACCCGGAGAAGCTCGCCGAGCAGATCGGCCTGGGCGCCATCGCCTTCGGTGACCTCAAGCACAAGCGCGCCAGCGACTACAACTTCGACTGGGACGAGGTCCTCAGCATCGAAGGCCACACGGGCATCTACCTCCAGTACGCCCATGCGCGCGTGGTCAACGTGCTGCGCAAGGGCGGCGGCGCCCCCGCGAGCTACGACGCGAGCCTGCTGACGCTCCCCGAGGAGCAGGCCCTGGTCCGTGAAATCATGCGCCTGCCCGAGGTGGTGCTCGACGCGGCCGAGCAGTACGAGCCCAGCCTCGTCGCGCGACTCCTGCTGGACGTGGCCGCCTCACTCAGCCGCTACTACACGCTCGGCAATCAGGACCGGACCAAGCGCATCCTCGCCGAGGATGACGCGCTGCGTTCTGCACGACTCGCCCTTGCGGACTCGGCCCGGGTTACTCTCGCGGCGGGGCTGACGCTGTTGGGCATTCCGACGCCCGAGAACATGTAGCCCCGGGGGCTGGTTTGGAAACCGCGTTGTCGCATTCCTCAAGTCAGAGTGGGTCCTTGCTGAAGACCGAGTTCGGCCCGATGGCCCGAGCCTTGGGTGCGCGCTATCTCGAGAGCGTCCACTTCCCACCCGAGGCAGAGGACGAGCTGCGCAGCCTGCACGCCAAGGGGTTCGTGGTGCATGTCATGCGCTCCACGGCGTGGGTGAACTTCCTCTATCTGACGTGGGCGATGGTGCGGCGGGCGCTGCCCCCCATCCGAGCCGTGGCGAACTTGCGCCCCTGGTTCACGCGGCCCTGGCGGCAGACGAAGCAGTCCGGGCCCTTCCAGGAGCGCTTCGAGTACGCCCAACAGCAGGGTGGCAGCGCGCTGGTCTTCCTGCGCCGCACCGCCCTGCTGCATGCCTCCGGCAAGGAGACGCACGAGGACCCCTTCCCCGCCCTCGTGGAGATGGCTCGCAAGTCGGACCGGCCCGTGTACCTGGTGCCGGAGTTGTTCGTCTGGGAGAAGCGCAGCGCGCGGCTCAAGCCCAACTGGGTCGACGTGCTGTTCGGCAGCCCCGAGGCTCCCGGCTTCCTCCACTCGATGGTGGCGTTCTTCCGCAACTACAAGCGGGCCCAGTTCCGCGTGGGTGAGCCCATCGACCTGCGGGCCTTCGTCGAGCAGAACCCGAAGGACTCCGTCGAGGTGCTGGCCCGCAAGGTCCGCAGCACCCTGCACGTGCACCTGGCGCGGGAGACTCGCGCGGTGTTCGGTCCGCCGGCCAAGCCGCCCGAGCGGTTCATCGACGAGACGTTGCGCGACCGGCAGCTCCGCAAGGTCGTGGACGAGCAGGCCGCCGAGGCCCACCGCAAGCCGGAGAGCGTGCTGCGCGAGGCTCGTCGCAACCTGGAGGCCATCGCCGCGAAGCCCAGCCCGACGACGCTGGCCTTCGTCTCTCCCGTGCTGGAGTGGGTGTTCAATCGCATCTACGACGGCATGCACATCGACGAGGCGGGACTGCACCGCGCGCTCAAGGCCGCGGCGCGTGCGCCCATCGTCCTGTGCCCCAGCCACAAGAGCCACGTCGACTACCTGGTGATGAGCTGGGTGCTGTGGAATCGCGGCTACGCGGTGCCGCTCGTCGCCGCGGGCGCCAACCTCTCCTTCTGGCCCCTGGGCAGCATCTTCCGCCGCTGTGGCGCGTTCTTCCTGCGCCGCTCCTTCAAGGGCGACAAGGTCTACGCGGCCGCGTTCAAGGCCTACGTGCGCAAGCTCGTGCACGACGGCATCAACCAGGAGTTCTTCCCCGAGGGTGGCCGCTCGCGCACCGGCAAGTTGCTCCTGCCCAAGCTGGGCATGTTCACCTGGCAGGTGGAGTCCGTGCTGGAGGGCGCGCGCGACGACCTGTACTTCGTCCCCGTCGCCATCGACTACGAGAAGGTCGTCGAGTCGGGCAGCTACTCGAAGGAGCTCGCCGGCGGAGAGAAGAAGCCCGAGGACCTCAAGGCCCTCCTGAGCACGCCCAAGGTGCTCGCGGCCCGCTACGGCCGCATCCACCTGGGCTTCGACGAGCCCATCTCCCTGCGCGAGTTCATGAAGGAGCGCGGCCTCAATCCGGAGGAGGACCTCACGGATGAGCAGAAGAAGGGCCTCGTCCGCGCGCTCGGCAACCGCGTCATGTACGGCATCAGCAAGGTGTCCACCGTGACGCCGCATGCGCTGGTGAGCACCACCCTGCTCGCGCACCGCCGCCGGGGCCTGACGCAGCGGGAGATGGCGGACCGCATCAGCATCCTGCGCCGCATCGCCCAGGAGGATGGCGCGCCCCAGTCGCGCGAGCTGGGCAATGCCCCCAGCAACCCCGAGACGATGGGCCCCATCCAGGACGCGATGCGCACCTTCATCGACGACGAGATGGTGCGGACGCAGGAGGCCCGGGGCGACGTCATCTACCAGGTGGAGGATGCCCGCCGCCCGGAGATGTCCTTCTACAAGAACACGCTGATGAACCTGGTGGCCGCGCGCAGCCTCGTGGCCAACGCCATGCTGGCCGCCGGCACCTCCGCGTCCTACGACGCCGTGAAGGCCCGCGCCCTCTTCCTCTCCCGCCTGTTCAAGGTGGAGTTCATCTACCGGGTGAACACCACCTTCGACACCATCTTCGCGGAGACCGTGGAGCGGCTGATTCGCATGGGCCTGGTGATGCACGAGGGCGACAGCCTCCGCGTCGCACCCGAGCCCCATGCACAGCCGGACCTCGAGTTCCTGGCCGACCTGCTGCGCGACTATCTGGAGTCGTACTTGCTGGCCGCGATGACGCTCAACGACGTCGCCGCGGGGACCGCCGAGGACCGCAAGGCGTTCATCCGGCTGGCGCTCGAGACGGGCCGCGCGGAGTACCACGCGGGGCGCATCACCGCCGCCGAGTCGCTCGCCAAGGTGACGTTGGAGAACGCGGTGGCGTACCTGTTGGACCAGAAGTTCCTCGTCGAAGAGGACAAGAAGCTCAAGCTGGGTCCTCAGGCGGTGGATGTGGAGGCGCGGGGGAACCTCGCCGACAGCATCCGCGCGTACATCCAGCGCTAGGTGCGCTGGAGACGGCGGGCCGCGCCAACGACGGTACGGCCCGTCGGAGCGACATGGGAGGATGGGGCATGCTCACCCGCTCCCATCTGGCCGCCCTCGCGCTGTGCGGCGCCCCCCTCCTCGCCTGCAAGTCCGGCCCGCACGAGCGAGAGACGCCCTCGCGCACCTGCGGCGATTCCATCCATGACCTCGGCTGGCTCTCCGGGAGCTGGCTTCAGGCAACAGCTCCCAACACCCTCGAGGAGCACTGGACGCACGCGGATGGCGGAACGCTGATGGGCGTCAGCCGCGCCGTCGTCCAGGGCAAGACGGTGTTCTTCGAGTACATGCGCATCGAGGCGCGCGAGGACGGGCTCTACTACGTCGCCCAGCCCATGGGCCGCCCCGGTACGGACTTCAAGCTGGTGCGCTGCAACAGCAGCGGCGTGCTGTTCGAGAACCTCCAGAACGAGCACCCCAAGCACATCCGCTACGAGCGCCTCTCCCCCACGCACCTCAGCGCGCGCATCGAAGGCGAGAAGGACGGCAAGCCCGTGGCGCAGGACTTCCACTTCACCCGGATGTAGCCGAGGTCCTCAGCACGACGGACAACTCACGGAGCCATGCGGAAGACGACCCGGACCTCACTGCCCAGCGGGTTGCCCTCGGAGTCCGTGAGCACGTCGCGCAGCACCAGCGTGTACTGCGTGTCGGGCCGCAACGGAGAGCCCTCCGAAGCGACGGCCTCCACGGTGTACTCGACGTCGCCTCGCTCCACGTTCGCATCCAGCTCCGGCACCTCGGGAGCGGTCAGCGTCAGCGGCACCTCGTCGCGTCCCGTGAACACGGCGATGCCCGGACGGAGGCTCCGCACATCCATCGCCTCGGAGAACGTGATGCGCAGGGGCGCGCCCGAGGCGAGGACTTCGCCCGAGCCGGGCTCGGTGGAGACGACTCTCGGGCGCACCGAGTCGCGCTCGGGGTAGATGGGGTCTCCCGGCTCGAGGCATCCCGAGAGACACGTCGCGGCCAGCGCCGCGAGTCCGAGCAGTCCAGACGCGCGCATCACCGGCACCCCTTCTGCGCCAGGCTCTCCGTCGTGTGGCACTTGAGGCAGGCGCGGTCATTCGCCGACGCCAGCTTCTTGCACGTCTGCGCGAAGCCCGCGGGGTGCGGATTGATCTGCCGCCGCGAGGACAGCTCGGAGTGGCAGCTCATGCAGGACTCCTCGCGGTGGCAGGAGATGCAGCTCGTCAAGTCACGCGAGGCCGCGATGCCGTGGTGCTGAGGCCCGGGCAGCTCCACCCAGGAGCGGTAGTCCGGGTGCACCTTCACGTTGCGGGAGCGCAGCGACTTGTCCGCGTCCATCCCCACACCCGAGCGCTCGTGGCACGCGACACAGAAGGACTGCGCGCGGTGACAGCTCTCGCAGCGCGGAGAGTTCGTTCGCGCCTGCACCGGGTGCAGCGTGATGTAGTCGTTCGGGTGGATGGACAGCGGCTTCTGCATGCCGTCGTGGCACGTCTGGCAGGAAGTCTCACTGTGGCACTGCAGGCACGTCATCCGGTCCGTCGATGCGCGACTGCCGTGGTTGAACTCGAAGCGCGGACCGTGGTCCATGCCCAGCGGGTTGCCCTGCATGGGCCGCAGGAGTCCTGAGTCAAAGGCCAGCCGCAGCCGGCCCGAGGGCTCGGTGGGATGGCACGTCGCACACGTGTTGGAGGCCGCGCTGCCGTCGTGGCACTTGAAGCACGTGGCCATCTTCGGCAGCTGGTTGCGCGTGGCGAGCTTCACGTCCTTCATCTCGCCGTGACACACCGAGCACTCCACCTTCTTGTCCACGTGCTGCTGGTGGCTGAAGTGCAGGTTCGCCGCGGGCATCGACAGCTTCGCGGGCTCCTTGCGCACGGTGGCGTCGAAGCCCGGGTGACAGGTGTTGCAGCTCGACGGCGGGTCCGTGGGCTTGCCCTTCCGGCCCTCCTCGATGTCGTGGCACGTGCCGCACTCCTCGTGGCCAGGGAGGTTGCGGTCCTTGGGGGACGTGCTGGCGCGGGCGGCGTCGTGGCACGTCGCGCACTCGGCCCCCGCCTCCAGGTGCTGGGCGTGGTCGAAGCGCAGCGGCACATGCTGCGGCGGGTAGACGGCGAGGCTGCGCTCACGGGCCGTGGCGGCCCAGGCAACCCCCGCGCCCACCAGCGTCGCGAGCGCGGCCAGGGCGAGCAGCACGTGTCGGTTCTGGCGGTGAAGCATCTACAAGCTCGCCTTCAGGTCGAAGAGGAGGAAGCCCTTCGTGTCCGAATCAGAGAAGGGGTTGACGTTCTGCTCCACCACCAGCGAGAGCCGGGCCGCGCGAGTCAACGCACGGCTGGCCCAGACCTGGGCACCATAGAAGTTGCCGCCCAGTCGCGCGTTGAAGCTGTCGAAGATGCGCGCGAAGGACACTCGCGCGTCCAGCGTGATGCGCTCCCGGTCGAAGCTGTAGCCGCCGGTGAGGTCCGCCCAGAGCTGGTCTCCGCCGTAGCCCGTCCGGTACGTCACATCCAACGCCGAACGGAACGCCCCCGAGCGCCACGCCGTGCCCGCCGCGCCTCCGACACTGGTGGACTCCGGCGCGCCCTCCGCGTCGACGTACGCCGCGAGGGCCAGGTCCGGGTTGACGTTCTCGTTGTACTTGCTGCCCAGGCCCTGCACGTAGAAGCGCAGCGGGCCCGGGGTGAAGACATCCACGCGCAGCCGCGCTTCGTCCCGAGGCGCCCACGCGAAGTAGTACCAGATGGAATCCGCGGACAGCACGGGCGACAGGCGGAGGGCCTCGGCCGTCACCGCGAAGCGCGTGTCATCCCAGCGCAGCTGCGTGCGCACCTGCGCGACGTCGCCCTTCAGCACGTCGTAGTCCACGCCCGCCAGGACGTTCAGCCCCAGCCCGCGTCCGTAGCGCGCCTCCACCGTGGCGCGCTCGATGTCCGTCTTCCCGTCCACCATCGACTTGCGGTAGCCGGCCGACGCGTTGAAGCCCTTCACGTCCTCCAAGAGCAGCTTCGCGCCGAAGACGGGCTGCAGCTCCGTCTTCGTCACCTCCGACCCCGCGTCGAGGCTCTGGCGCCCGCTCTCCCGCGTCCCGTCCGGCTGATACACGGACGACCCGAGGAAGCCCGCGCCCGTCACCCACAGGCCGCCGTACACCTCCGCGCCAAGCCCCAGGCGAGTCACATAGCGCGCGCGCAGCCCATCGAAGGCGAGGATGTCCGAGACGTCCGCGTAGATCTGCCGTCCCAGGCGGCCCTCGAAGCCACCGGCCGCGTAGCGAACGTAGGCGTGCAGCAGCTCCGCGTCCTCGGACTTCAAGCCGTCGATGCGCTCGGCCTCGCCCTTGGGCAGACCGAAGTCCGCCCAGATGCGCAGGTTGGACTCGAAGCCCAGGTCCTGACCGGTCGCGAGCTCGAAGGCGTTGAGGCCCAGGTACTGGACGATTCGCCGCCGGGGAAGCAACACCGGCTCATCCGCCGAGCTGCCACGCCACGAACGAATCTGGTACGCCTGCGCCTCGGTCCGCGCCTCAATCTGGAACGCCGAGGCCTGTGCCGTCGCCGCACCCAACCCGAGCCCCAGTGCACAGCACAGTCCCAAGGGCCGAGGGGATTTCCACCACGTCCGCTGCACCGTTCGAGCGAGGTTGTAGGACGTCAAGGTGTGGACAGTATAGAGACATGAAGTCCCGGGCAGTTCAGCTTTTCGGAAGAAGGAGACGACAAATTGGAAGATTCAGTGCCGACAGGGCCCTCCGCGCCGCCGCCTCCGGAGCCTCGGAGTCCACGCGGACTCGCGCTGGGCGGGGCCGCGCTGGCGCTGGTGTTGTTCATCCTCGTCGGGGGCTCGGTTCAGTTCCTCAACGCGGCCTTCGGCATCTGGTTCACTGAAATCTTCATCTTCATGGGCCTGGCGTGGTTGCTGCCCCGCGTGGGCGGATGGAAACCCGCGCGCTACACCGGGTTCACCCCCGTGCCCCTCGCGAGCACGGGCTTCGGCTTCCTGCTGGGTGTCGCCAACTTCTTCGCCCTCGTGGTCCCCATCCAGTTCGTCGCGCAGAAGCTCGCGCCGGAGTGGCTGAAGGAGATGGTCGACGGGGCCCGCCTCTTCGAGCAGCAGACGCCCCTGGAGCTGGCCATCATCCTCACGGGGGTGACGGTCGCCGCCCCCATCTGCGAGGAGCTGTTCTTCCGAGGCATCTTCCAGAAGGGCATCACCCCTGCCCCGCCCGCATCCCCCACCCGGGCGCTGGTGGTCTCCGCGGTGGTGTTCAGCGCCTTCCACCTGGACCCGGTGGGCTTCACCGCGCGCGTGGAGCTGGGCCTGCTGTTCGGCTGGCTCTACCTGCGCACCGGCTCGCTGTGGCCCGGCATCGGCGCTCACGCGGCCAACAACCTGGTGTCCTCCCTGCTGTTCCTCGCCGCCAAGGCCGTCGGCTCCGAGGCGGAAGACGCGGACACCAGCATCCAGGCCGTGGCGGGGCTGGCGGGGCTCGGGTGGTTGGGATTGACGGGGCTGCTCGCCTTCGCGCGGCGCCGGCCGGCGGTGTGGGGCCCGGGGCCTGTCCACGGCGATGAGGCCGCCCGGGAGACGCGGCCCGTGCCCTCGCTCGCGACGCTGCTGCTTCCCTGGGTGACCGTGGCGACGCTCTCCCTGGTCCTGCTGGTCGTCGTGGACCGCCGGGGACTCGCGCTCAAGTTCTATGACGCGGCCAACCCGCTGACGCCGCTCAAGAAGGACGCGGCCCCGGGGCTGCAAGCGGAGCGAAAGGCACTCGACTCACTTCGGGACGAGGCCCGGCGCGGAGCCGTCCCCCTGGAGGCCTACCAGGAGGAGCGACTGCGACAGGTCCGCGAACACACGCGAGCGGACCCTCGCCCCGGCCCGTGAGGGCCCCGCGCCTCACACGAAGCGGTACGAGCTCACGTGGAAGACAGGGCCCACCATCGCGGTGGTGAGCATGTCGGTGTCCACGCGGCCCTCGGCCTCGATGCGCTGGCCGTCCTTCTTGATCTTCCGGTCGCCGCCAGCGAGCTGGTACGTCTTGCCGTCGTCCCCCTCCAGGACCCAGACGCCCGTCTCGACGTCCCGGAAGACCACGCGCCCGGAGAGCTTCACGGCGCGACCTCGTCCTTCTTGAGCATGGCGCGCGCCACCACGAGGCAGAGGACGGTGTTGATGCCCAGCCACGGCTTCGCGAGGAACGCGAAAGGCATCCACGACAGCGCGGGCGCACCCGCCCAGGCCGAGTACGCCAGGAAGCCCGCGAAGCCCAGCGCCAGGCCGCCCACCGCGGGGCGCAGGCCCTTCCAGCCGATGGCCGGCAGCGACACGATGATGGGGATGAGCGCGCTGTAGAACAGCGGGTTCACCGCGCCCCGCCCGAAGATGATGCGCTCCCAATCCGGGATGGGCAGGGAGATCATCTGCGTCACCTGCCCCGCGACACCTTCCGTGCTCGCGAACCACACGCGGACGAAGTACACGCCCACCGTGGACAGGACCAGCGGCACGAGGAAGGCCGGGCGCAGGAGCGCGTTGAGGTAGCCAGGGCGCTCACGGCCTCGCAGCGTCAGGAGCACGAAGGCGAGCAGGCCCAGCGCCCAGTACAAGGGCGGCCAGCGCGACATGCCGCCGCCCAGCGAGGCGAGCGAGGCCTCCGCGTTGAGCAGACCGTGGCCGTACTGCTCGGTCCATGCCTGGTCCGCCACCTTCGCGGCGCCGGCATAGAGCGCCTTCTCCACTTCATCCGGCCCCTTCGCGCCCGCGCCGTACAGCATCGCGGCGACCGCGGCCACATGAGGCGTGGCCATGCTGGTGCCCTGGTACGAGGCGTAGACGGCGCGCGAGGGGTCTCTCGGGTCGATGGTGTTCTGGAGGATGCCGCCCTCGTCACCCCGACGCTTGTCACCCCCGGGCGCGGCGATATCCAGCTCCTTGCCGTAGGACGAGTACGGCGCCAGCGCGCCATCCGGCCCCACCGCCGACACCGCCACCGCGCCCGGATAGGCCGCGGGGAACTCCACCTGCGCCCGCCCACCGTTGCCCGCGGCGGCCACCACGGTGACGCCCTTCTTGCGCGCGTACTCCACCGCGCTGGCCATCACCTGCGAGTAGCCTCCGCCGCCCAGCGACAGGTTGATGACGTTGGCGCCCTTGTCCGCCGCGAAGCGGATGGCGTCCGCGATGTCCGCGGTGTTGCCGCCGCCGAAGTGGTTGAGCACCTTCACCGGCATCAGCGTCGCCTCGAAGGCCACACCCGCCACGCCCTCGCCGTTGTTGGTGGCCTGGGCAATGGTGCCCGCCACGTGCGTGCCGTGCCCGTGGTCGTCGTTGGCGTGCTCGTCGTCGTTCACGAAGTCGTAGCCCGGAACGAACTTCACACCTTGCAGGTCCGGCACCTGCTTGAAGTCCTCGTGGTCCTCGTAGGCGATGCCCGTGTCCAGGACCGCCACCACCACGCCCTTGCCCCGGCCGCGCTCCCAGGCCTTGGGCATGTCGATCATCCGCAGGTTCCACTGCCGCGTGTAGCTCGGGTCGTTCGGCGTGAAGCTGGCGCGGACCTCCATGAGCGGCTCGGCGGACTCGACGCTGGGGTGCTGGCGGATCCTCGCGAGCACGCCCTCCACGTCGTCCACGCCCACCGCGACGGTGAGGGCCTCGTCGGCGCTCTCCACGGAGTTGAGCTCCAGGTCCACGCCCCAGTCCGACTCCCAGGCATCGAACTCCGCCGGGGTGGTGCCGTCCTTGAAGTCCACGACGATGGCGTGGGGAACCGCGTCCACGGCCTCCAACGAGGCGGGCGGCGGTGAAGCGGCTTCGCTTTCGGCGGACTTGCACGCGGGCGCCACCGTCACGGCCAGCGCCAACGCGGCTCCACCCAGGGTCCATCGCACCATCCGCATCGGGCTACTCCTTGAAGAACGAGGCACGCTTCCGGAAGACCCTACGAACGAACGAGGAAACGATTGGGTCTGCCCACACAGTCTGTACGTCCCATCTCCCGGCGTGCAAGGGCGGGAAGATGGAGAAATGTGAAGAAGTCCGGTGGGTTGCAGGGCATCGGTCAACCGCCGGAGAGCCGCTGGAGCCAGTGGGAGACCACCCTCCCCACCTGGGACAGGTTGCGCTGGAACGTCACGCCGGCGTCGTCGATGACCTCGAAGTCGCCCCCTGCCCGGGCAACCGAGGCCGACACCGCCGCCCGAGGCAGCCGCGCGTCCTCCTCCCCCTGCACCACCAGCAACGAACACGTCACCCGGCCCAGCGCGGAGACCTCCACGTCCGCCGGCGCCACCAGACACAAGCCCCCGACCGCGGGGAAGCGCGCCTGGAGCGCCAGGGCCACCTGGGCCCCCCCGTGGAGCGAAGCGACGGCCACCGCGGTCGTGTCGGCGTTCTCCAGCAGGACCCGCATGGCCGCCTCCGCGTCCTCGAGGAGGGCCTCGCCCGTCCCCCGAGCGCCCTGACTCGCGCCCACCCCTCGGTGGTTGAAGCGCAGCGTGGGGAACCCGGCGCTGGCCGCCGCCCACGCGAGCTCCGCGGCGATGACGTGATCCATGCCCCCGCCCTCGTCGGGCCGCGGAGGGAGGATCAACAGCGGAGGCTTGTGCTTGCCGCGATGCGCCGTGCCCTCCATCACCTCGGTCCCCACGGGAATCAGGGTGGAGCGCTCGAGGAACTGACCTTTCTGCACCATGCCGCGCACCTTAGGGGCCCACACGCCCCGCCGAAACACCCGTGTCCGCCGCGACCCCATCCTCGGTGCCGCACCGCGACAATTCTCGCGCGAGAGCGGATGACGCAACAAGTCGTCTTGCTTTGACGCACGACGCAGCGCGCCGAGGCACGATGATCCCAACGAATGATTGTATTTGCGCGCAACTTCCGACGGTGGGCAGGGAGAATGTTTCAAGGACATATTTTCCTCCCTCGTTTGTCCGCAGGAGCCTTCCAGCATGAGCACCATCGAGCGCGGCCGTAGCCTCGTCGGAACCAGCCCCCGTACTTCCGTGGCCCGTTCGACGGACGCTGGCGCGGTGGCGACCTCGACGGTGCGGCAGCCGGCGCAGCGCGTGGTGGATGGCTTCGACGGCGGCACGGCGAAGGGCAGCGCGAAGGCGACGGGCGTGTTCACCGCGCCCGCGGGCTCGAAGGACAAGGTCTACGACGGCAAGCTGGTGGGCGCGAATGGCCAGACGTTCGAGCCCGGTACGCCCCTGCGCGACATTCCCGCCGTCACGCCGCGGAACAACCCGAACGCGACGGGCACCGTCATCTACACCAACGGCATCCGCACGGATAAGAGCGGTCAGAGCAACGACCTGCAAGCGATTGCCGACCGGACGGGCATGCGCGCCATCGGCGTCCACAACGCGACCGAGGGCACCATCTCCGACCTGCTCCAGTGCGTGAAGGACAAGATGGACAAGGGCAAGAACCCTGCCGTCGACACGCTGGCGGACACCATCTACGGCGAGCTGAAGGCCGGCCGTGACGTGCACCTCATCGGGCACAGCCAGGGTGGGCTCATCACGTCGCGTGCGCTGAACGACGTGGCGCGCCGGCTGCGCATCGAAGACGGGATGTCCAAGTCGCAGGTGGAGCAGACGATGAGCCGCCTGAAGGTGGAGACCTTCGGCGCCGCCGCCAGCACCTATCCGGACGGTCCCCAGTACGTGCACTACATCAACAAGCGCGACCCGGTCCCCAACATCTTCGGCCTCGGCACCAAGGGCTGGACGCCGGGAGACCTGCTGCGTCACGCCGGCAAGGACGCCAAGGTGCACTACTTCTCCGAGGGCAACATCTTCAACGGTGCCCACTCGCTGAGCGACACGTACCTGAATCACCGCGTGCCCTTCGAGCAGGCCCGCGCCGGCCAGTTCTGACCGTCCCTCCGTCAGTCGTGGTAAACCCAGCCCATGACGCGTGACGAGGCGACGCAACTGGTTCAGTCGTACATGCGGGCTCAGGGAGAGCACCTGAGCCCCGGGCTCAATCCCAACGGGCTTGGCGGTGTCGCGGTGGGCGAGGCGCAGCTCTACTTCGAGCACTCCGCCGACACGGGCGCGCTCAAGTGCAGCGCCCTCATCTACCGCTTCCGCGATGCGCCCCGCCCCGGGGTGCTGGACGGCTTCCGCGACGAGCAGAAGGCCGGGACGGACGCGGGCGGCGGCTCCGTGGACTTCGAGTCCGAGAGCAAGAGCCTCTTCCTCAGCCGCTCATACTCGACGGCCCCCATCGACCTGGTGTTCGCCTCCGAGCTGAGCAAGCTGATGGCGGCGAGCCTCGTCTGGGGCAACGACGTGTTCGAGCGCGTCGCGTCGAAGGTCATCCCCGCGAAGTAGAGGCCCACGCACATGGCCCTCGGATTCTCCCGCCACCTCCAGTGGTTGCTCGCCACCATCGGGATGGCGAAGCCCCCTCCTCCGCCGGGCGGCCCGATGACTCGCGAGGCCGCGCGGGAGCTCGTCCGCTGGTTCCTGCAGTCGCAGGGCGCGGGCATGAGCAAGGGCCTCAACGAGAACGGCCTGGGTGGCGCCATGGTGGGCGGCGCCCAGCTCTACTTCGAGCACCACGAAGACACGCAGCAACTCGAGTGCAGCGCGCTCGTCTACCGCTTCCGCGAAGACCCCAAGCCAGGCGTCATCGACGGCTTCCGCGCGGAGGCACAGGAGGGCACGGACGCGGGCGGCGGCACGGTGGACTTCGAGACGGAGTCCAAGTGCCTCTTCCTGAGCCGCGACTACGCCCAGATGCCCGCGGGCTCCACGTTCTCGAAGGACATGGAGCGGCTGATGAAGGCCAGCCTCGACTGGGGCTCCACCGTCCTGGACCGCGTGGCCTCGCGCGTCTTCGGCACCTGAGCCGCGCAGGCGCGCTTCAGATGCGTGCCTGGAGCGCGGGGCCTTCCGACTCGCCCTGCCCCCCCGGGAAGGCCCAGCCAACCTCCTGGGCCGTCCCTGGCACGGTGCTCCCGACTACACCGCCTGGAGCACGTAGAACTTGAGGTACTTGCCCTCGGGGAACTGGAGCCGCACCGGGTGGTCCGGCGGCTGGTAGCGCTCCTCGACGAGCGCCAGGTCGACGCCCGCCTTGAAGCCGGCCTCGCGCACCGCGCCCATGAACTCGTCCGGGCTCACGCGCGCCGAGCACGACGCCGTCGCCAGGAGGCCTCCCGGACGGAGAATCGCCAGCGCCTGCCGGTTGAGCGAGGCATACCCGTCAATGGCCGCCTGCACCGCGCGCTGGCTCTTCGCGAAGGCCGGTGGATCCAGGATGAGCAGGTCGAAGGTGCGCCCCTCCTCCTTGAACGACTGGATGACCTTGAACACGTCCGCCGCGAGGAAGTCGTGCTTCTCCGCCGGCAGCCCGTTGCGCGTGAAGTTCTCTCGCGCCAGGGCGATGGCCTCCGCGTCCAGGTCCACCGAGAACACGCTGTTCGCGCCTCCCAGCGCCGCGTTCACGGAGAAGCCACCGCTGAAGCTGAAGCAGTTGAGCACGTCCCGGCCCTTGGCCAGCCGCCGGATGAGGTGACGGTTCTCGCGCTGGTCCAGGAAGAAGCCGGTCTTCTGCCCCTTCCACACGTCCACCATGAAGGTGGCGCCGCGCTCACGGATGGCGATCTGCTCGGGCGCATCGGGCCCGTACAACATGCGCCCCGAGCCACGGCCCTCGTCCTCTTCCACGTCGTCGCGCGCCACTTCGTCGCGACCGACGATGCCCTTGAGCCCCGGCACTCCGGCCTTCAGCGCCTCGACGATGAGCGGCCGATACGGCGTGAGCCCCGCAGAGTACAGCTTCATCACCGCCCAGCCCGCGTAGAGGTCCACCACCACGCCTGGCAGGCCGTCACCTTCACCATGAATCAGGCGGTAGCTGTCCGTGTCCGTCAGGTCGATGAGCGCCTGGCGCTCGGACAGGGCCCGCTTGACCCGGCGCGCGATGAAGTTCGAGTCCACGGTGTCCCGCGGGTCTCGCGTCAGCACGCGCACCGCGATGGCCGAGTGCGGGTCGTAGTACCCCCGCGCGACGAACTTCCCGTTCTCCGTCAGGTCCACCACGCTGCCAGCGGGAATCCTCGGCACGTGCTCCAGCGCCTTGCGAAACACCCACGGGTGTCCCGCGCGCAGGTGACGTCCCAGTCCACGCGCCAGCTCCAGCTTCACGACATTCACGGTGTCACTCCTCGAGGGCCCCTCGGCCCCGCCGGGCAAGGAGGGCTCGGGCCAGTTCCTCGAAGCCCTTTCCCTCGGCCGCCCGGGTAATGAAGGCCGGCGGCGCGTCGATGCGGTCCAGCACCGCGCGCACGTTGGCCACGCCCACTCCCAGACCGAAGGCCTGGAACATCGGGGCGTCGTTGAAAGAATCCCCTACGTACACGTAGCGGCCGTCCCGGGGCTGCAGCTTCTCCCCCCACGCCACCCGTGCGAAGCGCTTCGTCGCGCTCAGCTTGTCGAACCGCCCCAGCCAGCAGTTCACATGCACCGACGAGCGGACCGCCGTCACCCCGCGCGCCCGCAGCAACGACTCGATGCGCGCGGCTCCCTCATCCCCCAGCCGGGCCTCCTCGTTGTAGTCCACGGCCAGGTCCACTTCCGTGTACGTGCTGTCCACCGACAGCCGAGCCCCGGGCACCTGCTTCAACACCCGGGAGACCTCCCGCTGAAGGCGCTTCCGGTTCTCCACCCGCTCGGCGGGCGGCTCCAGGTACACCTTGCGCAGCCCTCGAGCGCCTCGCAGGAAGAACAGCCCACCGTTCTCCACGATGACGCCATCCACGGGGAGCTGCCGCGCCCAGGCCTCGCCCCAGCCCGCCGGCCGGCCGCTCACCAGCACCACCCGGAGGCCCGCGGCGGACAGCCGCTCCAACGCTCGCACGGTGTCCGCGCGCAGCCGGTGCCCCGTCGTCAGCGTGCCATCCACGTCCGTGAAGACACCTTCGACGCGGGACAGGTCCGCCTCGCGCAGCGGGCGCGGAACCATCCCCTCGCTGTGCGCCGTCATCACATCCCGTCCAGTTGGGCGAGCAGCCCCTGGAAGATTTCGATGGTGACCCGCAGCTCCGGGCCCGTGAGCTGGGCCAGCGGCTGCTTGCGCGCCTTGCGCAGGAACGCATCCATGTCCGAGGCCCGCCCATAGAGCGACTGAGCACGGGTCGCCGCCTCCGCCAGCATCTTCGCGGCCACGGGTTCGTCGGAGTCCACCAGCGACAGGCCGCGCTCCAGCGTCACGCCGCAGGCGGCCCACACCTCGCGGTCATGGATGATGAGGATCTGCCGCTGGTTCACCGCGGCCAGGCCGCGAACGAACGCCTCCAGCTCCCCCACCACCTTGAGCAGGTCCGCTCGCACGGGGTTGGAGAGAATCGCCAGTCGCCCCACCTCCGCGCGCATCTCGACGATGTGTCGCTTGTCCTGCGCGCGCAGGTTCCGGTACGCGGCGGTGCGGCCGAAGGCATCCATCTCCGTCTGGAGCTGCTGCGCGTTCCACTGCACGTCCTCGGGCTCGGCGTCACGGACCTTGTTGAGCCGCGCGGACAGGATGCGCCCCAGGTCCGCGGTGATGGCCCGCACGGTGACGGCGGCCTTCACCTCCGCCTCGTGCCCCGGGACGACCTGCGCGCGCGTCACTTCACCGAAGCTGCTCGCCGTCTCGAAGACGAGGTTGCTGACCTGCTCGCGGAAGCGCGCGCGGAAGCGTTGGATCTCCGCCAGCAACGTCCAGCGGTCGCTCACGACGGAGGGGTTGCGCATCGCCTCGCCCAGCTGCGTGACGCCCTGGGCCAGCTGGGTCATCGCGTCGTGGAGCATCATCGCCGGCTCGCGCGCGCGCCCGCTGTTCACCAGGTCCGCGACGTTGGCCGCGGGCTGGGCGGGGAACTGCTCACGGATGACGTTGAGCAGGGCGTTGACGTCCATCACCGTGTCCCGGATGACAGGCGCCATCTCCTCCCACAGGGACAGGTCGGGGCTGGAGTCCACCACCGGCGTTTCGTACTTCACCAGGTCCATGTCGCTCAGCCGGCCAATGGCCTGGGCAGCGGCGGCATACACCTTTCGCAACCGGCCGGCGAAGGCGCCGTCGGAGTGGGCTTGGAGGAGCTCTTCCAGCCTCGGGGTCAATGAGGTCTGCGGGTTTTCAGCGTCAGCGGACACGGGGGGCACACTCTAGCGCTCGACTTCCGCGCGGGGGAGTTCTAGCACTCGGACTGGGGCCGCGCCGCAAGGCCCGGGAGCGCTACGGGATGATTCAGGTCTGTCTGTTCAGGGACGGAACCCTCTTCACCGGGGGTGAGGAGCTGCTCGGAGAAGACGGCCGCAAGTGGGTGGACGTCCTCCAGCCGGACGAGGCGACCATGGCCCGGCTGGCCGAGCGCTTCGGTCTCCACAAGCTCGCCGTCGAGGACTGCCTCCACCTGGACCAGCGCCCCAAGCTGGAGGAGTACCCCAACCACGTCTTCGTCGTGCTCCAGGGCTTCACGGCCGGCAAGAACGTGTGCGACCTGACGATGCATGAGCACCACTTCTTCCTCGCGAAGGAGTGGATCATCAGCGTGCACGAGCTGCCCTTCGTGGGGCTGGAGACCATCATCCAGCGCGTGCGCCAGGACCCGGCGGCGACCTTGGGACGCGGCACGGACTTCATGCTGTACCTGATGGCGGACGCGCTCGTGGATGCGCAGTTCCCCATCCTCGACAGCTTCAGCGACGAGCTGGAGGACCTGGAGGTCTCCATCTTCGAGAAGGCGGAGAAGTCCCACCTGCAACGCATCTTCGAGATGAAGCGGATGCTGGTGCAGTTGCGCCGCGTGCTCTCGCCGCAGCGGGACGTGGTGGGGCTCCTGGCGCGGCGCGGGATTCCCCATGTGGATGAGCGCTCCACGCTCTACTTCCGCGACGTGTATGACCACCTGGTGCGGCTGTACGAGCAGATCGACTCCGGGCGGGACATCCTGGGCAACGTGATGGACGGCTACCTGTCCATGGTGGCGAACAAGACGAACGACATCACCAAGCAGCTCACCATCTTCGCCACCATCTTCCTGCCGCTCTCGTTCATCGTCGGATTCTTCGGGCAGAACTTCGATGCCCTGTCCGGCACGGGCTACTACATCGCCATGTGGGTGATGATCATCGCCCTGCCCATCAGCTTGTTCTTCTGGTTCAAGCACAAGCAGTGGCTCTGAGCGCTCTCACGAGGACACATGCCGACCTTCACCGTGGATGGACTCCCCCTGCACTACCGCGACGTGGGCCTGGGCCCGGCGGTGCTGCTGCTTCACGCCTTTCCCCTCCACGGCGGCGCCTTCGACGCGCAGGTGAACGCGCTCTCCTCGCGCTATCGCTTCATCGTCCCGGACATCCGAGGCTTCGGGCAGAGCAAGCCCGGTGAGGGCCCCACGCGGATGTCGCGCATCGCCGAGGACGCGCTGGCCCTCCTCGACGCGCTGAACATCGACCGCGCGGTGGTGGGCGGCGTCTCCATGGGCGGCTACGCGGCCATGGCCCTGCTGCGCGAGGACGCGGGACGCGTGGCCGGCCTCGTGTTGATGAACACGCAGTGCACGGCGGATGACGACGCGGGCAAGGCCCGGCGGGAAGCCTCCGCGCTCGAGGCCCTGGAGAAGGGCGTGGACCCCCTCATCCAAGCGCTCCTGCCCAAGCTGATCGCCGAAGGCCCCTCCTCCTCCGTGGGGCAACAGGTGGAGGCCCTCATGCGCGCGGCCTCCCGAGAGGGCATCGCCGCCGCGCAGCGGGGCATGGCGCTGCGGCCGGACAGCAAGGACATCCTCGCGCGCTACGCGGGTCCGGCGCTGGTGGTCGTGGGCGAGAAGGACCCCATCACCCCGCTGGAGAAGGCGAAGCAGTTGGTGGACCTCATCACCGGCGCCCGGCTGGAGGTCATCCCCGGCGCCGCGCATCTGGCCAACCAGGAGCAGCCCGAGCGCGTCAACGCCGTGCTCGACTCGTTCCTCTCATCCCTCTGACGAAGAAGGGCGGCTCAACGGCCTCGCGCGTGGGAGCGCTGGGCCTCCTCGAGCACGTGGCCCTTGAGCAGATAGCCGAAGCCCGCGTTGGCCAGCCGCACCACCAGGTCCGACCGGGTGGAGCCCAAGGCCGTCGCGGTGTCATCCAGGTTCCACTGTGAGTTGGCCAGTTGTTGCAGCAGGTACGCCCGGCGCGTCTGGGCCGCGGAGAGCCGGTAGGTCTTGAGGTACTCCAGCGTCCCGTCCGGCCCCGTGATGGCCTCGCCCATGTGGTTCTCCTCGGAGGGCACGAGGCTCGTGTGGAAGTGCTGGAGGAGGAAGGGCCCGGCCTCGTAGACCTTCCGCGCCGTCACCTCCACGCCGAACAGACCTCCCGACAGGAGGCCATGGAACGCGCCCCAGTCCTCGCGCATGCGCGCCACCTGCGCTCGGAGGTCCGCGACACTGGCCACCTGGCTCGCGTCGAGGCGCAGCCCGATATCTCCCGCCACCTGGAGGTAGCCGTACTGCAACAGCAGGTCGCCGTAGAAGTCCTCGAGCAACGTGCGGTGCAGACAGCGATAGTCATACGGGTGCGCGACGATGAAGGCCGAGAGCAGCTCGTCCGCGTTGAAGAGCAACAGCCCCACCTGCCGCTCATGGAGCTCGAAGGTGCGCAACGCACCGTCCAACGCGAAGCTGGCCCAGCCAGGAATCGACGCCTCGCTGCGCGGATTCAGCCCGCGCGACAAGCCGTCCTTCGAGTACTCGGACCACGCGATGTCCGGTCCGCCGAAGTAGCGGGTCAGGAAGCCCTCCATCGCGAGGTGGAGCGGCAACATGCGCAACTGGTTGCGGTCCTCGCGGTGCACCATGCGGTGCAGCAGGCGGACGGAGACCGGGCCTGCCTCCACCTTCTTGTGGTCCTGGGACTGCAGTCGCGTGCCGTAGACGGCTTCCGCCTGACGGTTGCCCCACGTCATCACCAGGCCATGGGGAATGTACGAGATGTACTTGAGGCCCGGTGCACCCAGCTCCTTCCGGAGTGTCACCTCGGACAACGCATCCCCGTAGTTCCTCTGCGCGAAGCGAAGGTCCCCCCTCACCTCGTCCCTCAGCACCGGGACCAGCCGCACTTGCCCCCAGACCTGCGAGGGCGCGAGCCGCAAGCCCTGAAGCTCCAGGCGTTGGATGAGTCGCGCGCGGCTCATGACGCCTCCTCCTCTCGGGTGGATTCGCCCTGCCGGGGCTCGTGCTCCAACCACGACGCCACCCGCGCGGCGAGATAGCGCTCCAGTTCCGACAACGACGCGGTGCCCTCCGCGAAGCGCGCGAAGCCCAGCACCGTCGGCACGTCCTCCGCGTCGCGCACGCCCACCGTCGCCACGGCCTCCCCCAGGGAGCGCGGCGCGTACTCGTCCGCGTCGAAGACAGGATTGACGTGCACCAGGGCCGTGCGGCGTCCCGGGTCCAGGCGCTCGCGAAACACCCGCGTCAGCTCGGCCACGGCGCGCGGTGGATCATTGTCGTAGCCATCCGAGACGATGACCACCAGGTCCGGGCCCCACTCCAGGGCCTCCAGCAGCGGCGTGGCCAGGTCCGACTGTCCTCGCGCGACGACGCGCAGCGGGTCGTCCACGGGGGACGTCCAGAAGGCATGGTACTCGCGCGCGGCGGTGCCCAGCAGATAGTGCGTCGCCAGGGCGACGCCCAGCGGACGGCGGCGCTTCTGAATGGAGCCGGAGGACGAATAGCTGTTGTCCAGCACCGCGGCCACGCGCCCCAGCGACGCGGGGGCCCGCGCCAGCACTCTCGCGGAGGCACGCTCCAGCGCGGTGTGAAGCTCCTCGCGGCGCTCCAGTCGGACAGGGTCCTTGAGCGCCAGTACGTAGAGGCACAGCTTCGTCAGCGGCGCGCGGGACAGGTCCACGGCGGGCACCTCGGCGCCGTCGCGCGCGGCGGACTCCTGGAGGCGCAGGCGCTCGGCCTGCGTCAATCGCGGCTCGATGCGCTGGAGGAACACGTCCCGAGGCACGCCGTGCTTCTGCGCGAGCCCCTCCGCCACCGTGTACGGCAGCTCGTAGAGCGCCTCCTGCGCGAAGTGGGCCCTGCGGAAGGTCTCCAGCAGCGGCTGGGTGTAGACGCGCTTCTTCCAGCCGTGGAAGAGGAACGGCCCCAACTCCCCCTCCAGCTTCAGGTGGCCATGCACGACCGTCGACCGAAGCTTGGCGCGGTACTTCACCGCGTCGAACGCGAGGTCCGCGCGGCCCGCGAGATACTCGCGGATGATGGCGCGGGCCCTTCGGTTGTTGATGCGCCGCGAGCGCAGGGACTCCAGCACGCGATAGGCACGCGGAGGAGGCAGGCGTCGCAGGGCGGCGGCGATGAGCGCACCCTCCTCGCGACGCTCCTCGACATCCACCGGGCTGCCGATGGCGAGCAGGTTGAGGATGATCTGCGCCTGGTTGAAGTGGTTGATGCCCGCCGCGAGCGTGCGCCGGTAGAGGCGCCGGTAGTTGCCGAGGATGTACTGGTGGAGGAACTCGATGGAGACCGACTGCCCCCGCGCATCACCGTAGAACTCCCGCTGCCCCGTGCAGGAGAAACACGCGTTGACGAACATCACCAGGTCCTCGCGGGCGACCTGTTCGACGCGGACTTCGGCGGCCACGGCCATCGTGCGCACAACCTCCGGACAGGAGAGATGAGCGCCGCTCGGGGAGAAGTGAAACGACCAGCGTGTCAGGCTCCAAAGGCATGATTCGGAAGTCGCATCGGAGTCCCGCGAGCGGCGCTCCGACGCTACCACACGCCCCGAATCCACGGGGCCTGACGACCTCAACGACTCACGGCTGGCACGTCACCTCGGAGTTCTGCACGACGCAGGAGACGCACGAGGCGGTCTCCACCAGCACGCCCTGGCGGCACTCCAGCACGGCCTTGCCATCCCGGCGGCACAGGCCCCGGCCCTCGGCGCTGGAGGCACAGGCATCCCCCGCGTCATTGCCGGAGGTATCGCAGCGCACCGCATCGTCCGACTCGCGGCAGCCGAGCGGACCCCGGCAAGGCACCTCCCGCCATGTGCCCGAGCGGCACTCCAGCGCGAGGACGGCTTCCTGGCAGACGAAGCCACCTCCGTCGCAGTCATCCCCCGCTTTGGGGCCACCGCAACCGGTGAAGAGAAGGGAGCCAACAACGGACACGAGGGCAAGAAGTGAGCGGTTCATGAGCGTTCAACGAATATTTCGAGCGTCCCGCCGCCGGTCAACCACCCAGTGTCGACTGGAAGAAACGCCGGAAGTTTCCGCCCATGACTCGTTCCACCCATGACTCCGGATGGCGGCGAAGCAGTGCCGTGGTGAGCAAGTGCAGGTCCGTGACGTCCTTCATCCCCTTGGGCAGCGGCACCATGCCGTCGTAGTCCGAGCCCAGGCCCACGCCCTCCTCCCCCATCACATCCACCGCGTGCTCGATGTGGCGAACCACGTCGTCCACCGAGTCCCCGCCCAGGTACACCGGGGCGAAGATGATGCCCACCACGCCGCCCCGGTCCGCGATGACTCGCAGGGACGCGTCGCTCAAGTTGCGCCATCCGCCTCCGGCCGCCCGCACCCCCGTGTGTGAGCAGAAGAAGCGGACCGTGGGATGGGAAAAAAGATGCTCCAGCGTGCGCTCGGAGGCGTGTGCCACATCCACGCTCAATCCCAAGCGGGCCATCTCCTCCACCACCTCCTGCCCCAGCCCCGTCAGTCCCCGGTTTCCCATCATGGGAAAAGAGGAGCCCCCCAGGTCGTTGTTGGACAGGTGGGTAAGCCCCATGAAGCGAACGCCCCGGCGGTGAAGCTCGGCCAGACGCTCCACCTTCCCCTCGATGGCGTGCCCTCCTTCCACGCCCAGCACCGCGGACAGGCGCCCTTGCGAGAGGTTGTCCTCCAGCACCTGCCGCGACGTGGCGATGCGCACCGCTCCGTCCGAGTGCTGACAGAACACCTCCATGCGCTCTATCTGCCACAGCGCCCGGGTCCACTCGCTGGCCCGAGCCTCCCGAGGCCAGCCGCGCCACGCGGCGAACACCGGGAAGCCACCAATGAAGGGGAAGCCACGGGTGACGATGGTGAAGCACTGAAGCTTCACCCCCGCCGCCCGCAGCCGGGGGAAGTCCACGTGCCCCTCGTCGGAGCGCGTGCGCAAGTCCCGGTTCCACATGAGGGAGTCCGCGTGCCCGTCCGCGATGCACCAGCGCTGGTGAAGCTCGTTCACGTCGCCCATAGGCGCGTGAGTCTGACCTTCCGAGCGGGATGACACCAGCGGACTCCCTCATGTCGCGTCCGCTCACGACCCGGCCGCGTACGCGTCACGAGGTCCGAAAGCCGTGGGCCGCACATCCTCCGAGGACAACACGTCCGCGGAGCGCCTCCGGGAGCGCGCCTCCTGCCGGACCTGGGCCGCTTCACGGGCCGCCTCCGGGGGGCCATAGGCGTACCCCCGCCCCGCCAGCACCGCGCGCAGGGCATCCCGCAGCTCCAGGGCCGTCTGGAAGCGCTCCTCCGGTTCCCTCCGCAGGAGCCGCGAGAGGATGGCGCGCAGCGGCGAGGACACCGTGGCCGTCACCTGCTCCACGTGCAGTGGCGAGAAGCACGCCATGCGCGCGGCCATCATGGGCGCGGAGAGCCAGCTGGGCGACTCCGCCACGAGCAGCTCCGTCTCCGGCAGCGGCCCCGACGCGAGCGCCGCGCGCTCGACGGGCTCCAGGTCCAGCAGGTGCAGACCGGTGAGCAGCTCGAGCAACACCACGCCCAGCGAGAACAAGTCCGAGCGCCCATCCAACGGCCGCCGCAGGAGCGCCTCCGGCGAAGCATAGGCGAGGTCTCCTCGGACGACATGGGCTTCGGTCGCCACACGCCCGGGAAGCCGCGCCCAGGACAGCGAGAAGTCCGACAGCTTCACGTACCCCCGCCCATCCAGCCTCAAGGCACGCGGGCTGACGTCCCGGTGGACCAGCCCCAGCGGCCGGCCCCGGTCGTCCTCCAGCGTGTGCGCGTGGTGGAGCGCGTCCGCGACCTCCGCCCCCACATAGGCGGTGAACGCCTCCGACAACGGACGGCGACGCAGCGCCGCGTAGCTGACCAGCGTCTCCAGGCTCTGGCCGTCCACGAACTCCATGACGAGGTGAGGCACGCCCTCATGCACCCGCACCAGGAACACCTGGGCGATGGCCGGATGGGACAGGCGCATCAGCAGCTTGACCTCTTCCCTCAGCCGCGCGCGCCCGAGCTCGTCGCCCGCGTCTTGCAAGCGCTTGATGAGGACCAGGTCGCCCGGCGTGTCCGCGTAGTGCCTGCGGGCGATGAGCAGCTCTCCGGAGCCACGCAGGCCGAGGTACTGGACGAGCTCATACGACGTGGCCCCAGCGGTGAAGAGGATGAAGGGTTTGGCGGAGGGGTGGTCAGGGTGGTGGGTGCCCATTTCGAGTGACTGCTCCTGGGATTGAAGGTCCTCCCCAGGGTTGGGAAGGCGTGAGGAAACCCCACGAGTCACCACTACCACCCAGGTCTGACACGACCATCCAACCCACCAGAATGGATGGGAGACGAAAAAGGAACGGCCCCCTTCTCCAGGGGGCCGTTCCCGAGCCATTCGCGAGGCGAGGACTCACCCGCCCGGCGCTACTTGGGGGCGGGAGTGGCGGGCTGGGTGATGCTCAGCTCACGAACCACCAGGTCCTTGCCGTCCGCGACGTAGGACGCTCGGACCTGGTCCCCCTCCTTGATGTCCCCCAGCTTCACTGGGTGGTTGTCGTGGAGGATGCGGCTCTGGTCATTCGTCTTCAGCTTGATCTGCCGATTGGAGACGGTGTCGACCACGGTCAGCGTGTCGCGGCCCGTGTCGAGCACTCGCCCTTGCACATTCGTGGCCGCGGCGGCGGCCCCCGTCGTGCCCGAGCCACCCTGGGCCAGGTCCTCGCCGCGCTCGCGCTCGGCCTTGGCCAGGTCGCTCTGTTCATCCCGCACGTCCTGCTGGGCGTTGGCCACTTCCTGATTCGCCTCGCCCCGCGTCTCCGCGATGTCCTCGCGGGCGTCCTGCTGGGCCTGCGCGATGTCCTGGCGCTCGTCCTGGCGGATCTCCGCCGTCTTCTGCTGCGCCTCGGACTGTGCCTCTGCGACGTCCTGGCGTTGTTCGGCGACGTTGTCCCGCTTGCTACAGCCCGAAGCCATGGCCAGCGCCGCGACCGCCCCCACTGCCATCATGAGCTTGCGCATATCGTCCTGCCCCTTTCCGTAGGCTGAAGGGAGAGCGTGTCTCCCGGAGTTGGGCAGAAAGTGAGCGCTCCTCACGCACTTGCACAGGGCTTGCGCGCGAGCGCCGGACGACCCAGGGGCGCCGGACCGGGCACGAAGCCCCTGCTCGCCCGGCTGCCCTCCATGGGAACAAACCCTGCCGACTAAGGGACGCGGCCTCCGTCAGGAGAACCCGCGTCCGGCGCGCCACTTCCCGCGTCGTCGCAGAAAGGCGCCCCACCCTCCACCCACCTCGCGACGAGGGCGCGCTGGGCGGCGGTGGGCGGCGTGACGGCGCTCCCCGTCGGCGGCATGTCCTGGAATACCGACGTGCGGGCCCGGATGCGCGCGGCCTTCGCGAAGGCGCCCGGGAGTCCGCCCGCGTCCGGCGGCTCGTAGTAGTCCAGCCGGAACGTGGTCTGCGCGCTCCCGCTGGTGTCCGCGCCGTGGCAGGTGCTCACGCAGCTGGCGGCGAGGATGGGCTGCACGTCTTCGCAGTACGTGGGCACCGGCCCCGCGTCCCCGTCGCCCGCATCCGGAGTCCCCGGCAACCCGAGCACCTCACACGTGCGTCCCTGCCCCTGTCTCACCGCGACACAGGAATGCGTGTCCGGACAGTCGCTGGCCGTCTCGCACGTCTTGCCGGTGAAGTCTGTCACGTCAATGGTGCAGGCCACGGTGAACACCACCACGCCGGCCGCGCTCGCGAGGAGTCTCTTCATGTCGGGGCTCGTCTTGGAACCTGGGACCTGGAACCTGAAACAGGGAACGAAGAGGGGGCCGCGACGTCAGGGCCCAGCGTCCGGACCGCAAAGGGGAGCACCGCCCGCCACCCAGCGCGCGAGCACCGCACGCTGCTCCGCGGTGGGCGCCGGATTGCCCGCGGGCGGCATGTCCTTCGAGTCCGACGCGCGAACGCGGATGCGCAGCGCCTTGGCCCGCGCGCCCGGCACGCCATTGCCCGTCGGCTCGTAGTAGTCCAGCCGGAATGTGGAGAGGCCGCTGCCACTGGTGTCCGCGCCATGACAGGCGCCCACGCACGTCGCCGCGAGGATGGGCTGCACGTCGTCACAGTACGTGGGCACGGGGCCCGCGTCGGTGCCGCCCCCGTCGAGCTCGGTGTACCGCGGCGGATAGATGACCTCGCAGGTGCGCTGCCCCGAGACACCCGTCGCCGTGCAGGCGTACAGGCTCGGGCACTCGGAGTCTTCCGAGCAGGCTTGGCCAGCGACTTCATCCATGTTGATGGAGCAGGCCACGGCGACCAGGAGCGCGCCACAGGCCACGAGGGGGACAGGAGAACGGAGGGCCACGGGGGGCTCGGTCAGAAATGGTAGGTGAGGTTCGCGGCGTCCGCGGCCTCGTCCGGCAGCAACTCCAGCACCAGGCCGTACAACACCGCGGCACCGGCGGCCGCATACATGAGGTTCGCCGCCGTGGAGGCGGAGCGAGCCCGGTCCAGCGTGTCGCGAGCATCGCGGGCGGACGTCAGCCCCTGCGCGCGACGGGCCTCTCCTCGAGCAAAGAAGCCCAGCCCCAAGCCCCCCGCGGCGAGCACACCCCCGGCGACGAAGGCGAAGCGGTGGCCACGGAGCAGGGGCTCTGGCGCGCGCACGGGAGCATCCACGGTGGCGACGGCGGGCTCATCAGCGGATGCGGTGAGCGGCAGCCCAAGCGCGACGACGAGCGCGGAGGAGAGAAGCCTGCTGGGAGCCATGAGCATGACGCCAAGTATAGCGATGACGATGGCGGACGTACGGCCAGAGTGTGCGTTGACTTCACGGCATCCCCCCTGTAGTGCGTCCCCCGGTCCCCATCCCAAGGAGCCGAGACGCCATGCAGGTCTGGGTCAACGGAGAGACACGCGAGGTGCCGGAGGCCGTCACCCTCTCGGCGCTGCTGGAGTCGCTTCGAATCGGAGGTCCGGGTGTGGCCGTGGAAGTGAACGCCGAGGTGGTGCGCCGCGCCCGCCACCCCGAGCATCACCTCCAGCCCGGGGACCGAGTGGAGATCGTCACCTTCGTCGGCGGCGGGTAGCGAGGAGAGGACCATGAGCATCCAGGACAAGCCCTTCACCATCGCGGGAGTGACGTTCTCCTCGCGCCTCATCCTCGGGACGGGGAAGTACCCCAGTCACGACATCATGAAGCGCTGCCACGAGTCCTCAGGCACGGAGATGGTCACCGTGGCCGTGCGCCGGCTGGACCTGAAGGCCACGGGCGAGGCGTCGCTCATGAACTGGATTGACCGCGAGCGCCTGCGCCTGCTGCCCAACACGGCCCTCTGCTACACCGCCGACGACGCGGTGCGCACGTGCCGGCTCGCCGAGGAACTCGGCATGAGCAAGTGGGTGAAGCTGGAGGTCCTCGGCGACGAGAAGACGCTCTACCCCGACGTCGAGGAGACGGTGAAGGCCGCCCGCGTCCTGGTGAAGGAGGGCTTCACCGTGCTGCCCTACACCAGCGACGACCCCATCACCGCGCGCAAGCTGGAGGACGCGGGGTGCGCGGCGGTGATGCCCCTGGCGGCGCCCATCGGCAGCGGCCTGGGCATCCGCAACCCGCACAACATCCGCCTCATCCTCGAGACGGTGAAGGTCCCCGTCATCGTCGACGCGGGCGTCGGTACCGCGTCCGACGCGGCCATCGCCATGGAATTGGGCGTGGACGGCGTGCTGATGAACACGGCCATCGCGGGAGCCAAGGACCCGGTGCGCATGGCCATCGCCATGAAGAAGGCGGTGGAGGCAGGCCGCGACGCGTACCTCGCGGGGCGCATCCCCCGGAAGGCCTACGGCTCCGCGTCCAGCCCCATCGACGGAATCGTCCAGTAGCACCGGGGCCGGGGCTTTCCGCGTGGCACCCGCCCTCCCCCGGCTCGTCGTCATCACCGACTGGCGCCTGCCGCGCGAGCGGCTCCTGGGCGCGCTGGCGAAGGCGCTGGAGGTCGGACCCGAGGTGGCGGTTCAACACCGCCACCCGGAGGCTTCCGGGCGGACGTTCCTCGAGGAGGCACGGGTCCTCGCGACGCTGTGCCAGGCCCGAGGCAATCCGCTGTTCGTCAACGGTCGCCTGGATGTCGCGCTCCTCGTGGGAGCACATCTGCATCTGCCCTCGCACGGCCTTGCTCCCGAAGAGGTGCGTCGTCACCTTCCCGAGGGCCGCTGGGTCAGCGTGGCCGTCCACGATGCAGCAGAAGCCCGAGCCGCCCGCGGCGCCGACATGGCGCTGGTGAGCCCCGTCTTCGCGCCCGGCTCCAAGCCGGGGGACACCCGCGAGACGCTCGGGCCCGAGGGCTTCTTCTCCCTGGCGAAACACCTGCCTTGTCCCGCGCTCGCGCTGGGAGGCATCAGCGGGGAGACAGCGGGACGACTGACGGGCGCCGCGGGGTTCGCCGTCATCTCCGCCGTGCTGGAAGCCGAGGACCCCGCTCGCGCGGCACGAGCCCTGCTGGCCGCGTGCCCGCCCCGGGCTATGCTGCCCGCCTCGTGACTTCGCCCACCTCCGCCTCCGAACTGCGTCCCCTGGCCCTGGGGGAGCTGATTGACCGTGCCGTCACGTTCTGGCGCGGCCATCTCAAGCCCTTGTTCCTGCTCAGCCTGGGCTACTCGCTCGTGAACTACATCGCGACGAAGGGTGTGCTCCAGCTCACGCGCTGGCTGTCACCGATGCTCTACGAGCCCGACCGGCCGCAGCCCACGCTCGAATCCCTGGGACGCATCGCGGGCTCCACGGCGCTGTGGCTCGCGCTGTTCATGTTCCTCATCTGGAGCTACTGGCTCGCGATGGTGGCCAGCTCCCGGTACATCGTGAGCGCGCAGCTGGGCACGCCCGTGAGCCCGAAGGAGAGCCTGCGCCGAGGGTTCTCCATGCTGGGCCCCGTGACGGGCGCCTTTCTCCTGTCGTTGCTCTGGTCCACGGGCGTGTCGCTGCTGCTGACGGTACCGGGGGGGGTTCTCGTGGTCGCGGGCGGCATCGCGACGGCCATGGACTCCTCGGTCCTGGGCACGGTGTTGATGGTGGTGGGAATCCTGCTCGCGGGGTTGGGGCTGCTCGCGGCGTTCCTCTGGTACTTCCTGCGCTTCCTCCTCCTGCCGCCCGTGCTCGCGATGGAGGACCTGGGCGCGTGGGCCGCGTTCAAGCGCTCGCGAGCCTTGCTGGCGGGGCATGTGGAGCCGGGCTTCCTGGGGCGCGGAATGGTCCGCGCGATGATTCTCTTCACCGTGGTGAGCCTCATCCTGTTCTCGGTGCACCTCGTCTTCAGCATCCCCTCGTGGCTGGTGATGCTGCCCTACGGCAATCCCTTCGATGCGGGGACGCTCGCGAGGACACCGCAGCTCCTCCTGGTTCCCGTGGAGATACTCCAGGTGGCGGCGCAGGCGTTCTTCTCGCCCGTCAACTTCGTCGCCTGCGCGTTCTTCTACGTGGACATGCGCGTGCGCCGCGAGGGCCTGGACCTGGAGCAGCGCATGGGCAGCGAGCCCCCTTCGACCCAAGCCGCCTGACCCCTCTTCTCCGCGAGCCCTCGCGTGTCTCCCCTGCCCCTCTTGCTCCTGCTGTCCGCGCTTCCCTGCGATGAGCGGGAGGCCACCGTGCGCGCGCTCGAGGAGACCGCGCGGTCGCGTCCCGAGGAACTGCACGGAGCCCTGGAGGTGGTGCGGCGAAGCATGGGCGGAATGCCGCTCCCGCACGAGGAGCCCGATGTCCCCGCGCCGGAGCAGGTCCAGCACGTGGCGGACTTCCTCGAGCGCGCCTGTGCACTGGAGCGTCGCGAAGCCGCCACGGGTGTGACGGAGTTTCCCGCCAGCGAACGCGAGCGCCTCAAGGAAGTGCTCGACCGTCCTGAGTTCTCGAAGGCTCGGCAGCGGCATGGCGACCTGGTGAAGCAGTTCCTGCGCAAGCTGGAAGCGTGGCTGGAGGGGCTCTTCGAGTCCCGTGAGGCGCAGGGCTTCGCGGTGGCGACCCGTGCGGTGATGCTGGGGCTGGCCATCGCCCTGTTGTTGTGGGGCGTGCTGCGCGTTCGAGCCATGCGCCTGCGACGGAACATCGCGCGCACGGGGGCGGAGAGTGCTTCGGCGCCGCTGGTGCTGGATGCGCCGCCAGAACACTTGAGGCGAGCGAGGAAGGCCCTCGCGGACCATCCGCGCGAGGCGATTCGCGAGGCCTTGCTGAGCATGCTGTCCACGCTGGAGGAGCGGCGGCTGGCGCGGCCCGACCGGGTGAAGACGAATCGGGAGCTGGCGGCGGAGCTCCCCACGCGAGGTGCCCCCGAGGCCGTCACTCGCGAGGTGGAGCGACTGATGGCCTGGTACGACCAGGCTTTCTACTCGCTGGCCCCTGTGCCGGAGGCGGAGGCCAGGCGATTCGTCGACGCCGTCGAGCATCTCCAAGCGCAGCTGGGCGCGGAGGCCGAGGCATGAAGAGCGTGCGCGCCAACACAGCCGTCAGGGATGCGACCGCGGCCGTCGCTGCGCCAACGCCCAGGAGCGTGCGGCATGAAGCGCGTGCGCGCCAACACAGACGTCAGTGCGCTTGCCGCCGTCGCTGCGCCAACGCCCCAGGAGCATGCAGCATGAAGCGCGTGCGCGCCAACACAGACGTCAGTGCGCTTGCCGCTGTCGCTCTGCCAACGCCCCAGGAGCGTGCGGCATGAAGCGCGTGCTCGCCAACACAGACGTCAGTGCGCTTGCCGCCGTCGCTGCGCCAACGCCCCAGGAGCGTGCGGCATGAAGAACGTGCGCACGACCGCGATCTTCGGGTTGCTCATCGCGCTCGCCTTGGCGGCCGGCCTGAGCACGGGCCAGGACACGCCCGACTCCCTCGTGCCGTCCGTGGAGAACGTGGGCCCTCAAGGGGCGCGCGCGCTCTTCCTGTTCCTCCGCGAAGGCGGCCACTCCGTGAGCGAACAGCGCACGTCGCTGGACTCCCTCGCCACCGGCACTCGGACACTCGTCCTCGCCTCACCCACCGGCCGGCCCGTGTCGGACGCCGAAGTCCTCGCGGTGGATCGCTTCGTCCAGGAAGGTGGCACGCTGGTGTACCTGTCGCCGCGCGAGCTCGGCAGACATCAAGCGGCCCTGGAGAAGTGGCTGCGGCTGGAGGAAGGTCCTCTCCTCCCCGCGAGCGAGCGCGGACTCGCCACGGACCTGGCGGACGCGGGTGGAACCACGGTGGACGTGTGGCTCGACGCGGGCCCGCTCCGTGGACTCAGCGCCCTGCGGATCTCACAGGACCGGGGCCTCCGCGTGAACCACCCCAGCGCGATTCCCCTCGCGGGCCTCGGTGGCGCGGTGGCCGTGTGGCGTGTGGCGCTCGGACAGGGCGAGGTCTACGTCCTGGCCGGCGCGGACCTGGCGGAGAACCGACGCCTGGAGCTGCTCGACAACGTGCGCTTCTGGAGCGCACTCGCGTCACGAGGCCCCCTCGTCATCGACGAATACCACCACCAGCTCGCGCCCCCACCACCCCTCTCCCGAGGCATCTGGGTCTTCGCGGCCCAGGTGCTCGCCGTGGCGGGCGTCTACGCCCTCTCGCGCGGAACCCGCTTCGGAGAACCCAGACCGCTGCTCGTCGAGAAGCACCGCTCCGCCCTCGAGTATGTGCGCAGCATGGGCTGGCTCATGCGTCGCGCGAAGGTGGAGAAGGAGCTCCTGCCAGAGCTCGACAAGTCCTTGCGACAGCAGTTGCAGGAGCAGCTGGGTATCTCTCCGGACCTGGCGGACGTCGAAGCGGCACGACGTCTGGAGCAGGAAGGCGGAGTCCCCGCCTCCCGCTACCTGGACGCCAAGGCGCAGCTCACCCAGCTCCTCGCACAGCCCTCCGTCCGCCCCGTGGACTACGCACGCGTGGCCCGCCTCTACGCGCACCTGGAGCGGGCCGTGGCGGGCCAGGAAGCCCCCCGTCGCTGACAGGCAGCCCCCCTTCCCGCTCATCGGCACCGAGGGGTCAGAGCGACTTCCCAGCCGCCTCCATCGCGGAGCCCACGTGGTGGCGGATCTCCTCCACGCGCGCATCCCAGCTCTCGTTGAAGATTCGCTCCGCGCGCTCACGCTGTGGGCCCGGACCTTCCGCGAGGCACTCGTTCACCTTCCGCACGAAGTCATCCGTCGACGTGGCGATCTTGCAGAGCCCCACCTTGCGGACCTCCGGCAGGTCCGTGGACACCACCGGCAACCCCGAGGCCAGGTACTCGCGCACCTTCAGCGGATTGGCGTTCAGCGTGAGCTCGCTGATCTTGAAAGGCATCAGCGCGACATCGAAGGCCCGGCTGTACCCCGGCAGGTCCGCGTAGGACTTGCGCCCCAGCATGTGGATGTTCGGCTCGGCCCGCAGCTTGGAGTCGTCACAGTCGGGCGTCGTCTTGCCAATCACCACCACGGAGCCCGACGGGTGGGCCCGCGCCGTGGCGATGATGGCCTCCTGGTCCACCCAGTCCGCCACCAGTCCGAAGAAGCCGATGACAGGCTTCGGCAGTCGGGCGATATCCGCCGGGATGGGCGTCGCCGGGTCACACGCCTTCACGAAGTGCCGGAAGTCGGTGCCATGGCGCACGAGCACGGTGCGCGGGTTGACGCGGGACTTGCTGTCGCGCAGCCGCTCGGCGGAGGTGATGCACAGGTCCGCCCGGCGCAGCAGCCGCTCCTCCAGCTCCGCGATGTGCCGGCCGTTCGTGTCGCTGAAGGCGGAGAACTCATCCACGCAGTGGTAGACGACGAACTCCTCCCCCAGCGAGCCGGACACCGGCGCCGACGCGGGCAGGAAGCTCCAGGAGATGGGCCGCTGGAACCCCAGCTTCTTCATCGCCCGCAGCACTTGAAGCCGGAGCATCTCCCGATTCGCTCCGCGCACCCACTCCGAGCCGTAGAACGGAATCGCCAGGGGCGACAGGACGTGGAGGTTGGGCTCCACCTCGCGCAGGCCCTGGGTGAAGCGCTCCAGCTTGCCGAAGATGCGCTTCACATCGTGCGTGTTCACCCGAGGCGCGCGGTTGCCGATGCTGTTCACCCAGAGGATGCGGTTGTCTCGCGAGAGAATCCGCATGATGTGGACCTTCGACAGCGGATCGCCGTCCCAGTCGTTGGAGAACACCACCAGGTCACGCCCCCGGAGTGCCCGTCGGGTCAGGTCCATGTCATCGCTGCGCCGCATCTGTCTTCTCTCCTGTCACGAATGGGCCACGCGGGACCTCCGCGGGCGAAAATCAATCCCTGGCTCACATCGCGGACGCGGGCTGGGTCCGCGCGGGCTGCCGCCGCGCCAGCGACTCGTAGAGCCCCAACAACACCGGCCCCACGTCGGGCGAGGACACCGCCACGCGCCCCGCCGTCACGGCCTGCCGGATGCGCGCGGCGAGCGACGCCGCGTCCCCTGACGGGAAGACCCAGGTCCCCTCGGGCCGGTCGCACACGTCGCTGGCCACACACGGCACCGCCAGCGTCAACGCCTCCCGCACGGAGATGGAGTCTCCGTCGTGGGTGGTGGGCCGAAGGAACGCGTCACTGCGAACCAGGAGCCCCAGCGCCGCGGGGTGCTCCAGGTCTCCGAGCGGCTCCAGGTACTTCGCCACGCCCAGCTCCCGCGCATCGCGGATGAAGTCCTCGGAGTCCGTCCCGGGCCCGAACAACGCCAGCCCGACTTCCGGATAGGACTCCGCCACCAGCCGCAGCGCCCGGAACGCCAGCCGCCGCCCGTAGACGGGGGACGGATGATGCGCCATCGCCAGCAGCGGACGACGGCGTGCTCGCGCGGCCTCGACCCGCACGGGCACCTCCCCGGGCCGCACCTGCGAGGAACAGAAGGCGGGATGAACCAGCACCTTCTCCTCCGGAACGCCGCACTCCAGGAGCGCCTCGCGCACCGCCTCCGACACGGCGATGACCCGCGCGTAGCCCGCGAGCGCCACCCGCGCGAACATCCGCCTCGAGGACGAAGCCCTCAGGTAGTCGGGCAACAAGCCCGAGTGCAGCGTGATGAACCGAGGCGCACGCGCCCCGGGCAGTCCCCCCGCGGCGGCCGCCAGCAGCCAGGCCTTCGGGTTGTTCCCGCTGGTGTGGACATGCACCGTCCACCCCGCGCCGAGAAACCCGGTCAGCCGGAGGCCGAAGGGCACGAGTCCTCGCACGGGGAGGACGTCCGGAACCGGCCGGCCGCCCTTCCCGATATCAAGCACTCGCGCTTCGACCCCACGGCTGCGCAGGAACCCGTGAAGCTGTTGCACGTGAATCGACACGCCACCGAATGGCGGCGGGTAGTCACCGACAAGGAGGACGCGCATGGACAAACCCTATTGAGGCAAGGACCCGGTCGGCGACACCGCCGTCAGCGGCGGGCGGCGCGGAAGCAGCCCCATCTCCCGCTGATACGAGGTGAGTGGATCAGGGTCCTGCCGGATGATCCTCGCGGGAATCCCCGCCACCACCGTGCCAGGGGCCACGTCCTTCAACACCACCGCGTTGGCGCCGATGACCGCGAAGTCGCCAATGTGGATACTGCCCAGGATCTTGGCCCCCGCGCCGATGCGCACGTAGTCGCCAATGACAGGCGCCCCCTCGATTCCGGAGCGTCCGCCAATGGTCACCTGCTGGGAGATGAGACAGTGCCGTCCAATCTTCGCGGCCTTGTGGATGACGACGCCGATACCGCCGTAACCCAGTTGCGTCCCCTCGCCAATCTCCGCCTCGTCTGGAACGTAGGAGCTGTGCAGGTAGTAGATGGCCTTGCGGAGCAAGGCTGGCAGCAGCGGGACCTTCTTCAACCGCAGTCCACGAGCCACCCGGTACAACGTCATCGCATCGACACCCATCCACGCCTCCCAAGTCAACCGTGCGACGGGGTGGAACCTAGGTATCGACCCCCAGGGAGGGAAGTCGGCACTCGGGCTCCGCCCTGCTTTTCCTTACACTGCCCTGCGAGGCCGCAACCCCGCGAGCACCGCCAGGGGCCGCACGCCCGCGGCGTAGAGCACCCCGACATAACCCACCACGAACAACACTCCCGCCACCGCCAGCGGCAGCACTCGCCACAGGAAGCCCGCGGGCAGGTGCCCCCAAGCGCCTTCCGCGCCTGTCCTCAACACGAAGACCGCGGCCCCCGCCGCCCCCGCCGCCAGCGACGCGCGTCCCAGCGCGGGCCACGGCAGGATGTCCAGCAATCCCAACGGACGCTCCGGCGTGGACAGCGCCGCCGGAAGTCGGATGAGCAGCAACAACTTGCCCACCACCTCCGCGACCGCCCAGGAGCCAATCCCTCCCATCAACCCCAGATGTCTCACACCCAGCACTACCAGGGGCACCGTCACCCCGGCCTTCACCGCATATGAAACAAAGATGGCGCGCGTGAGACCTCGGGCCCGCAGCGTTCCATCCATGGGCAGGATGGAGAGCACCACCCCCAGCACGCTGACGCGAAACACGGGCACCGCGGGCAGGAACTTCTCGCCGAACAGCGCGCCGATGAACTCCGGCGCCGCCGCGAAGAGGAAGGCCGCGAAGGGAAGAAAGACATAGGCCAGACGCCCCGCCGCGTCGCGGAACGCCTCCACGCCTTCCTCCAGGCGCCCTTCGCGCTCCAGCTCTCCCAGGCGCACCATCAGCACCTCGCTGGTGGGCGTGTAGAGCAGGTCGACGACGGGAAGCTGGAAGCAGCCCACGCGATACATCGCATACATCGCCGGCGCCACCGCGCCCGCCACCATGTACAGGTGCGCGTTCTGCTGCGGCACGGCCAGCAACATCGCCGCGCCGAACGGCGCCGAATAGGCGAGCTGCTCGCGAAACAGCGCTCCGCGCACCAGCGGACCGGTGACGCCCCGCAGGGACACGAGCCACGTCGCCCCGTAGCGCAGCGCCGCGAACACCGCCACCGCGACCATCAACCCATGCAGCGGCGCCCCCAGCAGCGGAGGCACCACCATGACGCAGGCCCGGAGCGCATCGGACACCAGGTACACCGCGGCCGAGGCCCGGGTGCGCCCCTGCGCCGTCAGCGAGACCTCCAGCGGGAAGCTGCCGATGAGGAAGGCGGTATAGGCCGCCAGCGTGCCTCGGTGCTCGAGCAGCGCGGGGTTGGAGAACCACGCCGCCACGTGGTCCAGGAGCCCCCAGATGAGGGCCGCGCCCACCAGCCCCGCGCCGGACATGAACAGCAGCGTCTGCCCCACGAAGGGCCGCTTCTCCTGCGTGCGCGGCAGGAAGTAATACAGGCTCTGCACCACGCCGAACGGCAGCACGTAGTACAGCGTCGTGGCCACCAGGAAGAGCTGGTAGTACGTCCCGTACTCGTCCAGGTGCAGCACCCGCGCGAGCACGAGGGGAATCGACAGCGTCAACCCGGCCGTGAACAGCCGGGCCATCACCAGCGGACCGGCGCGTCCGAGGAGCGAGCCCCCGGACGCGGCCGTTGAAGCACCTTCGCTCACGGAGCCTCCGTCAACGAGCTCCCAGGCCGTGTCACCAGGTTGCCCAACAGGCCGTTGCGATAGGAGTGGGTCCTGCGCCCCGGCACCGGCCGGCTCACCCCCAACAGCCCGAAGCAATCATCCAGCTGGCACCCGGTGAGGGGCGACGAGTAGTCCCCCAACATGCCCAGGCTGAAGTTCTCCCACAGCACCTTGCGCTTGAGCGTGAAGGGGTCCCCGCCGATGCGGTTGGGCAGGTCCTCCGTGGTGACACCGGAGCGGAAGCCGTGCGACGCCAGCGTGCGGATGATCTCGTCCGAGTACCAGCCGTTGCAGTAGGCGAAGTCGCGCACCTGGATGCCCACCTCGGCCTCGATGGTGCGCTTGGACTCGAGGATCTCCTGCTCCACCACCGCCTGCGGCTCCAGCGTCAGCACCGTGTGCCCCAGCGTGTGCGCGCCGAACTCGAAGCCGTCGCGCGCCATGCGGCGCACCTCGTCCCAGTTCATGATGTCGCCCTGCTCGGGCACCAGGTCCTGCCCCCCACCCAGCTGCTGCTCCAGCCCGTCGATGATGGCCGTCAACACCCGCGTGGGGTGCTCGCCGATGAAGTCATCCAGCGCGGCCGACACCGTCTTCTGCCCGGAGAGGATGGGCCCCAACAGCGACAGCGACGCGTCCGGCAGCGTCGCGTACACCGGCTGGAAGTTCCGCTCCTGCGTGCGCCGCAGCAGGTGGAACAGCCGGTCATGGTTGAAGCGCCGGTTGGTGCCGATGAACGCCGTGGGCAGGTACGTGATGGCCGGCACCCCCAGCTGCTTCAGGATGGGGTACGCGTACCGGTAGATGTCCCGGTAGCCGTCATCGAACGTGATGACGCACAGGTCCTTCTTCGCCACCCTCCGCCCCGCCATGACATCCACCGCGTCGCCAATGGAGACCAGGTCGAAGCCCGCCGCCGAGGCCTCCTCGATGTGGCGCCGGAACGTCTCCTGACTGATGAGCAAGCCGGGGATGGACCGCTGAAGCTCCCCGGTGAAGTCACTCACTACCCGGTGATAACTCACGATGAGAATGCGCCGACCTCCCGACTGAACCCGCCGATAGGCCGCCATTGCCCGCCGCATGCCGCTGTAGTGCAGCACGCCAGCAGCCGCCGCCTTGACCGCCCGCCGCAAGACTCTCGCTGTCGCCATCACGCCCTCCGCGGAAAAGGTCCTCTGGCCCACGTTCCCCAGGGGAACACCCCAACTCGAGCGGGAGCATTGCAGGTGGGATGCCACACAGGATGCGCCGACGGAACCTGTCACCTGGAGGGAAGGTCCGATGGGACGGGAATCCTGCTCACCCGTCGACACGAGGCACGGTGGAAAGGCGACGGACCCCTCGGGCACGGCGGGCCCCAAGGGTTGGAAATTCTTTCCTCCTTCAGGCCGCTCCGCTCCTGCACGGCCGGCCACCTTGGTTTCACTGGATGACAGTGCCGATTCCGGGTACGACCGTGCTCCTCGATGGCTTCCCTCTCCGCCGCTCCCGCGCTCGCGCTGCATGACGTCAGCAAGCGCTATGGGCGCCGCTGGGCCCTGGCGCGTCTGACGTACGCGCTCCCCTCCGGGCGCTCGCTGCTGCTCACCGGCCACAACGGCTCCGGCAAGACGACCCTCCTGCGCCTGCTGGCCACCGCGCTGAGTCCCACCGCGGGCCGCGTGGAGGTGCTGGGCCGCGACGCGGTGACGGACCGCGACGACCTGCGTCGCGACGTCGCGCTCCTGTCCCACGCCAGCTTCCTGTACGAGGACCTCACCGCGCACCAGAACCTGGTCGTGCTCGCGCGCCTGCTGGGCCACCCGTCGCCCAAGGACATCGCTGGCTCCCTGCTGACGCGGGTGGGGCTGGGCAAGCGCTCGGACAACCCCGTGCGGGGCTTCAGCGCGGGCATGCGCAAGCGGCTGGCCATCGCCCGGCTGCTCATGAAGGCGCCCACCCTCGCGCTGCTCGACGAGCCCTTCGGCGAGCTGGACCCCGCGGGCATCCACGAGATGGAGGCCCTCATCGCGGAGCTGAAGGCCACGGGCGTCACCGTGGTGCTGGCCACCCACCTCATCGAGCAGGGCCTGAGCCTGTGCGAGGAGCGGCTGCACCTCGAGGACGGTCGGGCGGTGAGCGCATGATGCCCTCGCGTCCCCGCCCCATCGGGTTGCTCGGCACCACGCTGGCCCTGCTGCGCAAGGACCTGCTCATCGAGTGGCGCACGCGCGCGCGCCTCAACGCCATCGTCTTCTTCGCGATGGCCACGCTGCTGATGTTCTCCTTCGCGCTGGGCCCCGACACGCGCCTGCTGGAGAAGAACGCCGGCGGCTACTTCTGGCTCGCCGTGCTCTTCGCCAGCGTGCTGTCCCTGGGCGAGTCCTTCCGCGTCGAGTCCGAGAACAACTGCATGGATGGGGTGCGGCTGGCCCCCGCGGACCCTCGCGCCATCTACCTGTCCAAGGCCCTGGGCAACACGCTGCTGCTCGTCGCGCTGGGGACGCTGCTGCTGCCCGTCATGGTGGCCCTCTACGGTGTCCGCGTCGCCACCGGCTTCGTGGACCTGGGGACAGTCCTCCTCCTGGGCAGTCTGGCCCTCAGCGCCCCCGGCACTGTCTATGCCGCGATTTCAAGCAATGCCCGGGCACGAGACGTGCTGCTCCCTCTGCTATTGTTCCCGCTGGTCATCCCTGCGCTGCTGTCCGCGGCCAAGGCCACCACGCTCGTACTGCAAGGAGACCCCATGAATCAGTTGGGCTCATGGTTGGGACTTTTGCTCGGATTCAATCTGATTTATTGGGGCGTGGGCTTCATGCTCTTCCCGCGCATCATCGAGGACTGACGGATGAACAAGCTCGTCAAGTGGGGCCTCCCCATCGTGGGACTGGCCGTGCTGGGATTCGGCTGGTACCTGGGGCTGGCCTGGGCGCCGCCGGACCGGGAGATGGGCGACGTGCAGCGCATCATGTACGTGCACGTGCCACTCCAGTGGATGGCCATGCTGGCCATGTTCCTGAACTTCGTGATGGCGGTGACGCACCTGCTCAAGTCCAAGCCGGGCTGGAAGCTGGACTCGATGGCGGAGTCGGCGGCCGAGGTCGGCCTGATCCTGGGTGCGCTGGGCATGGTGACGGGGGCCATCTGGGGCCGTCCCACCTGGGGCGTCTACTGGTCGTGGGACCCGCGCCTCACGTCGGAGGCCATCATGCTGGTGACGTACACCGGCTATCTGGTGCTGCGGCGCTTCGTGGAGGACCCCGACAAGCGCGCGACGTGGAGCGCGGTGGTGGCGATTCTCGGTGCCATCAACCTGCCCATCGTGTGGTTCTCCGTGCGCTGGTGGCGAAGCCTCCACCAGGTGCAGTCCAGCCCGAAGACGGTGGACCCGCAGATGGTGTTGCCCTTGCGCGTGTCGGCCATCGGCCTCTTGCTGCTGACCATCGTCTGGCTGGTCTCCCGCTACCGCATCGCGTTGGCCGAGCGCCGCGCGGAGGTCGCGCTTCCGGACGCGCTGCCCGGCTCGGGCGCGCCCTCGGTCCACGACACCCCCAAGGTGGCCTGAACATGACGACTTTGATGACGCTGGGAGTGCTGGCCCAAGCCGCGGGCCAGGTGGGAAGTGGCCGCATCCAGGGCGGCTGGGAATACGTGTGGGCCTGCTACGGCAGCACCGTCGTGGTCCTCGTGCTTTACTCGCTGTCCCTCTGGATGCGCCGGCCTCAGGCCCCGCACGACGCGAAGGAGTGAGCCTGTCATGACGCCTGTCGCCCGCAATCGTTTGTTCGCCCTGGGAGCGCTGCTTGTCGCCGGCGCTGGCCTGGGCTTCGTGGCCTTTGGAAACATCGGCGAGAACCTCGTCTATTACTGGAGCCCGGCGGAGATGCTGGCCCAGGGTGACAAGGCCTACACGGCCACCATCCGCCTGGGCGGCGTGGTGCAGCCGGGCAGCATCCAGTGGAACGCCGAGCACACCACCCTGCACTTCCGCGTGGCCAACGACGCCACGGACGGCGCCGCCAACGTGCTGGTGCGCTCCACGGAGACGCCGCCGCAGATGTTCCGCGACAAGATCGGCGTCGTGGTGGAGGGCACCTACGACGCGTCGGGCGTGTTCACCTCCAACCGGCTGATGGTGAACCACTCGAACGAGTACCGCGCCCCCAAGGAGGGCGAGGACCCGAACAAGTGGCGTGAGACGCTCAGCGACAGCACGACGACGGCCAGCACGTCGCCCGGAGCGGGGGCGCGGTGAACGGCTCGCTCGGATATGGGCTGGTGCTCGGAGGGCTCGCGTTCGCGACCTTCGGCGCGCTGGTCGGACTGGTCGCGGGGATGCGCCGCAGCGAAGCGGGCTTCCCGTGGGTGATGCGCGCGGTGTGGGGCTTCGCGGGCTGCATGACGGCGGCGAACGCGGTGATGGTGTACGCGCTGGTCACGCATGACTTCAGCGTGAAGTACGTGGCGCAGGTGGGCAGCCGGGACACGCCGCTCCTGTACACGGTGGTGTCGCTGTGGAGCGCCCTGGAGGGGTCCATCCTCTTCTGGGGCCTCATCATGGGCCTGTACATCGCGGCCTTCGCGTGGATCCACCGCCGCGAGCACGCGCGCTACATGCAGCTGGCGCTGGGCACCATGCTGGCGGTGGGCGTGTTCTTCGCGTTCCTCATCGCCGGTCCCGCCAACCCCTGGGGCGCCATGTCGCCGGTGCCGGCGGACGGCCCTGGCCCCAATCCGCTGCTCCAGAACCACATCCTGATGATCATCCACCCGCCCTTCCTGTACCTGGGCTACGTGGGCATGACGGTGCCGTTCGGCGTCGCGGTGGCGGGCCTCTTGCGCGGCGAGATTGGCGAGGCGTGGATGGCGCCGCTGCGCCGCTGGACGCTGACGGCGTGGCTGTTCCTCTCCATCGGCATCATCCTGGGCGCCTGGTGGGCGTACGCGGTGCTGGGCTGGGGCGGCTACTGGGCGTGGGACCCGGTGGAGAACGCCAGCTTCCTGCCGTGGCTGACGGCGACGGCGTTCATGCACTCCACCATGGTGCAGGAGCGCAAGCGGATGCTGAAGCTGTGGACGCTGTCGCTCGCGCTGGCCTCCTTCGTGCTGACCATCCTGGGCACGTTCATGACGCGCTCGGGCATCTTCAACTCGGTCCACTCCTTCACGCAGTCGGACATCGGCCCCACGTTCCTCGCCTTCCTGGGCGTGCTGTTGGTGGTGTGCATCGGCCTGCTGGCGGTGCGCGGGCCGCTGCTCGTCCCCGAAGGGAGGATGAGCTCGCTGGTGTCCCGCGAGGCGAGCATCCTGGTGAACAACCTGGTGTTCGTGGCCATCACCTTCACGGTGCTCCTGGGCACGCTCTACCCGCTGGTGTCCGAGGCGGTGCGCGGCGTGCGCGTCAGCGTGGGTGAGCCGTACTTCAACAAGATGGCGGTGCCGGGTGGCATCGCGGTGCTGTTCCTGATGGGCGTGGGCCCGGTGCTGCCGTGGGGCACGCCGGACAAGGCCACGCTGCGCCGGCAGTTCACCATCCCCGCGGTGGTGGGGCTGGTGGTGACGGCGGTGTGCTTCGCGGTGGGCCTGCGCGGCGTCTATCCCCTGCTCACCTTCGGCCTGGCGGGGTTCGTCACCGTCGTCACCCTGCGGGAGCTGGTGGCGCCGGTGCGCGTGCGCATGTCGGAGCGCAAGGAAGGCCTGCTCACCGCCGTGATGACGAGCGCCACCAAGGCCCAGCGCCGCTTCGGCGGCTACGTGGTGCACCTGGGCATCGTGCTCATCATCGTCGCGGTGGCCGCGTCGTCCTCGTACGTCACGCACACGTCCGGCACCTTGAAGAAGGGCCAGACGCTGGAGCTGGACGGCTACAAGATGACGTTCAAGGGCCTGGTGGGCGGTGAGGAGCCCCACCGCACCTTCGTCGCGGCGCGCGTGGAGGTGACGACGCCGGGCGGCAAGGTGACGGAGATGCAGCCCCGCCTGAACTACTACGAACGGAGCACGGACCCCATCGGCACGCCCGCGGTGCGCGAGACGGCCGGTGAGGACCTCTACATCTCCCTCATGGCCTTCTCCCAGCAGACGGAGAACGCGAGCCTCAACGTCTGGGTCTTCCCCATGGTGGGGTGGATCTGGTGGAGCATCCCGTTGCTCGTGCTGGGCACGCTCATCGCGCTGTGGCCGCGCCGCAAGGCGGCGGTGGCGCTGTCGAGCGCGCAGGTGGGCGCCTCGCCGTTGGCGGGTGGTGACGCGGAGCGGGGGGCGGCCTGATGAAGCGCTGGCGCTACACGCTGTTGTTCGTGGCCCTCTGCGCGGGGCTGCTCGTGGTGCTGGCCAAGGGCTTCGGGCGCAACCCGCACGAGGTGCCCTTCATGCTCTCGGGCAAGCCCGCGCCGGACTTCG